>DASUQP010000136.1:0-13286 GCA_036280475.1 Methyloceanibacter sp.
GCTCGCCCACCTCTCCCACGACCTGGCTGCGCGAAGCCGGAGCTTCGTTCCGGCGAAAGTAGGGGAGGGGAAAAGCAATGCGCCGTTGTCCGCTCTGGATTCCGGATTGCCCCGAAGGATGAAGGTTTCAGCCCCGCGGCCGGTATTGGGAGACGTGCCACTCGCCGTCGTAGTCGCGCTTGGGGTGGCGCCTGGCGTGGCGCTCGCGATACGCATCGAGGGACCGCGTGGGCCTGTGCGCATCGTCGTATTGCTTCTGAAGCTCGGCCACTCTGGCGACGATTTCGATGCCGGTCATTGCCGAATCCTCCGCTCAAATCGCCCATTCTTGAGGGTTCGACGCCGCGGCGGCGCAAAAGGTTCAAGCCCTTGAGGCCGGCTGAAAGTAGGCAAATTTTCATTCATTTCCCCCAATTGGCCGTGCTGCCGCCACGGTTTTGTGCCGTGATGGGCGGACCTACGGGGGAAGAATTGACCCTTTTCGCTGCCAGCGTCGTTCTCGGAGCGCTGCTGGTCGCGTCCTATGGAACGCGACGCATCTGGCTTGCGGGCCTTTCGATCGCGCTATCGGCCGCTGTCGTGGCCGGGGTCATCTTCATGGCAACCACCGAAACTCCCGCCGAGGGCCGCGCGAAGCTCGCCTGGCTGGCGGAGAAGGTTCCGGTCGTCTTCGACCGGCAAATGCTCGATACGGTCACTGCGTCCCTCGCATATATCTCGACGTGGGCGGTGCAAGACAGCGTCAGCGGCGGTCCGCCAAGCGTGGAATCGTCTTCGGCCCCCCCTCAACCCATGCAGACGGCGTCGACGACGACGAGCTGGTTCGGCGCTGACAGCGCGCCGAAGGCCAAGGCGAATTCGCCGGTCGTCTGGTTTCTTGACGATCCGAACACGCCTGTGGTCTCGCCGGTCGAAGATGGGTTCGCGATCAGCGGGGTGAACACGTCCGTTCAAGACTTGAGCCAAGTGCACGCGACGCTCAAGCCTGACGGAAGCCGGCGCGAGATCGCTCTTGCTCTCAAGGTCGAGGGACGCGCGGCCGAAGGCAAGGCCGTCATTCCGGCGGGTGCGCGCTTCAGCTTCGGCTCCGAAACGCCCGAGGGCGCCGGCGCCATCCTGACGTTCCGCTACGTCTATGCCGGACAGCAAAAAGCGGCGATCCTCTATCTCAGCGCAGACACGATCGCGCGGTTCGCAAGCCGCTGATCATTCGCCCTCATAACTTGGCTTGAGTCAGATATCTCCTTGGTCATGGCCGGCTTGTCCCGGTCATCCACGTTTGGGTTTGCCGCTCCAAAAATCGTGGATGGCCGGCACTTCGGCCGGCCATGACGAAGATCGGAGCCATCGGCTACGGCTTGCAGCCCCGGTAATGCCGCGACGCGGGTTCCGGGAATGACGGGCGTTCAGTCCGTCTGGCCGCCATAGAGAATCGTGTGTTCCTGCTCGTTCGGATCCGAGCGCGCCACGATGGCGATGGCGGGTTCGGTGTCGCTCAGATTGAACGGCTGATGCGGCACGTCAGGCGGAACGAAAATGAAATCGCCGGCTTGATTGACGACGCTTTTCTTCAAGCCCTCGCCGTACCGGGTCTCGACGCGGCCTTGCACGAGATAGATCGCCGACTCAAAGCCCTTGTGCACATGGGCCTCGGCCGAGCCGCCCGGCGGAATGACGACCTTCAACAGGGAGAGGCTCTTTGCGCCGGCGTTCTTGCCCGAGATCCCGAGGAAGTTCGGAAGCGCCTGCTTCGATGTCGTGGCTTCGGTCACGCGCACCGTGACGAGATCTTTGCCGTCGCGTTCGCCGATGATGGTCGCCTCGCCCGCCACGGCATGCGCGAACAAGAGAGAGAGCGTGGCAAGACCATAGAGGAGGGCGATCGCCAAGGCGCATGCGCGGCGCGGCGCACCGAGGCGTAGGGGGATCGTCTCGTCAATCGGTTCGCGGGTCATGCGCTTTGCTGCCTTCTTGCCATGGGTGGCGCCCGCGCGTTTCATCAACAGGTCGAGTGAAACAGGCCGGCGGTAGGAAGAATGTCGCGGAGTTCGTTGAAGCGCTTCACCGCAGCCTCGGTCTGCAAGACTTCGGTCTCGATCCCGGCCTCAGCCAGGGCCTTCAAAGTTTCGGAACAGACCTGAAGCCGCTTCCAAATTCCGCGCGTAAGCACCACCGCCTTGGCGCCGTGCGCGATCAACTCGTCAATGTCGGCTGGCTGAATGCCGGGCACATGGCGTGTTCCGGTTTCGCGCCAGTCCCATTCGCGCGCTCCGCCGGGAAAGATTTTCGCGTCCTTGAAGAGCCGAAAGCCTTCGACCTCGATGCGGCCCCATGACAGGTGCACGATCCGCGGGGAAGCCTGCTCCTCTTGGCCCATGTTGTGTCCCGAGAAGGGAGCGTAGCCCACATCAAAAGCAAAAAGGGGAAAGCCAAGCCTTCCCGGCCAGGCTTCCCCCGTCTCTTGCGCTTTCCCCCGAAATGCTACGCGCGAAATCGCCTTAACAAGAATGCATGAGTCGGGCGATTATCGGGCAAGTTTGCGGCACGCGAAGAATTGAGATGGACCGTTGCGCAAATGTCACGCCTTTAGAGAACCGGCCGTTTGCTTCAATTCCGCCGCGACAGGAGCTCTGCCCAAGCACCGCGAGCCCGCGACTTCACCCCGCGTTCACGGGTTTGGCTCCGGCGCAATCCCGTCCCTGAACTTGATCGCCGCATGCGATCCATCGCAGAACGGCTTGTTCTTCGAAGCGCCGCAGCGGCACAGAGTGACGCGATTGCGAGGCTCGTATTGGAAGCCGTCCGAGCCCACCAGGCGAACGCCTCCCCGCACCCAGAGCGGACCGGAACAGCCCTCGGCCGGGTCCTCGATGAGAGCAAGCGATGGCTCGTAATGCGGCTCGATCGGCTTGCCCGTGGCATTGTCCACGGCAACCAGACGGCCCGAGGGACAGTCGCAGGTCTGACGCACGAAATCGCGCTTTGCCGCTTCGTCGTTCGTCTCGCCGACGAGGGTCCAGACCTGACCGTTGGGGTCGCAGAAGCGCGCAAAGGCGCAGAGGCTCTCGGCATCCATCAGCGAGGCGGTCGGACCCGGTATCGTCTTGGCAAGCTCGCGATAGGGCTTGCGGCTCGCGGTCTCGGTGCCATCGAAGCCGATTCTGGCGTGCGTGCCGTCGCAATAAGGCTTGCTCGCGCTTCCGCCGCACCGGCAAAGCGACATTGGCGGCCGCGGCGGAAATCTACGGCCCGATTCCCAGCGCACGGACTCGCCCGAGTCATTCGTGCCGATCATGACCTGGGTCAGGGACAAAGGCCACATGACGAGATAGGGACCGTTTTTCGTGATGTGAATTTCCGGTTGCATCTCGCGTGCTTCGTTGGCGCGCTTCACCACGCTGGCATTCGGTCAAAAGGTGAACCCAGCGTCATTCCGGCGCAAGCTGGAATTAAGGGGCTTGCTCACCGTTGCCCGCCGCCGATGAGCGCCAAGCACCGTCTCCAACGGCCGGAGGAGCTTGGATCGGCTCGCGTTATGGAGGAGAGGCGTCGCGCCGCATGTCTGCCGGCCGTGCGGTGTCGCAATCCTGCCTACGATCGCAGCGGACCGGGAGACAAAGCATGTGCAAGTGACGGTGGTACACGCGCTCGCGGCCGAAATCCTTGAGTGGGCCGCAGGCGCAAGAATAGTGGCAACCATCGACGTCATGTCTGAGGCGGAATTGGGCGCTGTCCTTGAAGCCCGCGCCTCTCGGGTCGGCATTTGCCGCAGGCGGAGCCAAGACAAGGTGAAGAGCGAAAGCGGCAGCGAGGAGAAGGGCAGGCTTGCTCGGTCTCATTTCGCACGGTCGGAAGCGATTGAGGCTCGCCGATTGTCGCCCACAAGCGCTTTCCACGCTATGGTCTAGGACCTCCAGGGCTCGGCCCGGCCATAAATCTGCCGGGGTGACGGGCAAGAGAAGCACTATGGCCGACAAGGAAAATGAGGGCGGCGTTTCCTATCGCAGCATCGACGTAGGCTATTTCGACGACCGGGAGCTCAGGCGCCATGCCGGCGTCTTTTATTTATGGGCGCTCGGCGTGGCCGCCGTCATCTCGGGAGACTTCTCCGGCTGGAACCTGGGCTTCGCCGTCGGCGGCTGGGGCGGCATGTTCCTCGGCACCGTCCTCATCACCCTCATGTATCTCGGCCTCACCTATTCCATCGCGGAAATGAGCCCGGCACTGCCGCATACCGGCGGCGCCTACTCCTTTGCCAGGACGGCGTTCGGACCATGGGGCGGCTATATCACCGGCGTCGCCGAGAATGTCGAATACGTGTTGACGCCGGCTGTAATCGTCTTCTTTATCGGCGCCTACCTGACCGCGATCTTCGGCACGCCTGCCGCCTATCAGCCCGTCTGGTGGGCCGTCGGCTACGCCTTCTTTGTCGGGCTGAACGTCCGCGGAGTCGAGCTGTCGTTCACCGTCACCGCCGTCGTGACCCTGCTTGCGATTGCCGTCCTCGTCGTCTTTTTTGTCAGCGCGATTCCCTTCATCGATTTTGCGCGGTACGCGCTCAACATCGGCGTCGATCCGTCAACGGGGAAAGGCGTCGAGCTGCCCGGGGGAAATGGTCCATTCCTGCCCTTCGGCCTTTACGGGGTCCTCGCCGCGATGCCGTTTGCCGTGTGGCTGTTCCTTGCCATCGAGCAGCTTCCGCTCGCCGCGGAGGAATCGGTCGATCCGCGCCGCGACATGCCAAAGGGCATCATGCTCGGCATGTTCACGCTCATCGTGTTGGGATTTCTGGTGCTCGTCATCAACCCGGCGATTCCCATCGAGCGGCAAGTCACCGACGCCGGCGGCGCGACGACGACGGTCCATGGCGCCTTTGCGCTCGGAACCTCGGCCGAGCCGATTCTCGACGGCTTCCGCGCCATTTTCGGAGGGGAGGCGGCGGGCGCGCTCGCGCTCGCCGCGGTGATCGGCCTCGTTGCCAGCTTCCATGCCATCATCTTCGCCTCTGGCCGCCAGATCTATTCGCTGTCACGCGCAGGTTATTTCCCGCACGTCCTCTCGCTCACCCATGGCGAGCACAAGACGCCGAACGTCGCCATCGTCGCAGGGGCGTTGGTCGGTTTTGCCGTGATGCTGGTCGTCTGGTTCGGCATGGGCGGCGAACGGGCAGGAGCGTTTATCGGCGGCGTTCTGCTCAACATGGCGGTGTTCGGCGCGATGTTGTCCTATCTTCTCCAGGGCCTGACCTTCATCCAGCTGCGGCGGCACTTTCCGAATATCGAGCGTCCCTACAGGAGCCCCCTGGGCATCCCCGGCGCCGCGATGGCCGTGATCATTGCGCTCGTGACGATCGGATTCCAACTCACCGATCCCACCTATCGGATGGGAGTCCTCGGCGTTGCGATCTGGTACGCGCTGGCGATCGGCTACTTTCTTCTCTACGCGCGCAAGCGTTTGGTGTTGTCGCCGGAAGAAGCGTTCGCCGTCAGGCATCGTCAGGACACGTAGGCGAAGGTCTACCACCCTCGGGGGCACAAAAGGTCTTGGCGGCCGAAGGCGTGTTAGGGCATGCTGAGGCAAACCCGCCTGAACCCCGACGGAGCGCGAGGGAGCGCCGGCTGGGCTTGGGCCACGGACATGACACTGCGTGCGCCACAGGAGAAGCCGAGATGGGCAGTTTCCACTCACCGAAGCGCTACGGCAGCAAGACCCGCATCGACCTGAACCAGTCCTATCAGGTGGCCTATTGGAAGGATCGGTTCGGCGTGACGGAAGAAGAACTCAGCGAAGCGGTGCACGCCGCGGGCGCGTTGGCAAGAAAGGTCGAAAAATACCTCAAAGCCAAGGTCGATCGCTAGCTTCGCCGGCCGCGCCGGCGCGGACCGCCTGACGGCAAACCTGCTTCGGCAGAACGGCGGACTTACTGCTTCATCATTCGATCGTAGACGAGTTCATAGGCGTCCGGCGACACGCGGACCGCGCCTTGGAACGGCTGGTCCAGCAACACGATCGCCGTGATCATTGTGACGATGGAGACGCTGTTGATCCATTCGAACATGGCTGGCTCCGATTGCGTGCCTCGCCATGCGTAGCGCCACGGGGTGAACAGCTTCCTAAGAGACGTCCACCCGCTACCAGCGGCTTGCCGCCCGCGCTGATTGCGTCCCGTTGTGGCGGACGAAGACCCCATCGGACGCGTTGGGATGGCGAGAGAGGCCGGCCCGGGCCCTTCTTCGATGTGGAAGGGACGGATTGCAGCCGGCATTGACCTCGCAACCCGGTTCGAATTCGAGGGCGGTCTCAGTTCGTCATCAGCTGGTCGTAGATCAACTCAAAGGCGGATGACGATACGCTCACATCTCCGCGGAACGGCTGGTCCATCAAGAGGATCAGCGAAATCATCGTCGCAAGGAAGAAGGAGAGGGTGCCTCCGAGCAGCAAGTGGATTCCGATGCGGAGATCGAACAACCACATGAGCAGCATGTTCACCACCGCTCCGACCGCAACCGTGTACCAGAGGAGGGGTGGAATGGCGAATGTCACGCTGTGAAGGCGCTCGCGGCGATGATGAAAGAATGTGTTGAATTGCCGCAAAGTCTCTTGGTGCAGCGCTTCCTGTGATTTCGACTGTGGCTCGAAGGCGACGAGCCGCTCGAATATGCGGGCGGCTTTTGCGACCGCCCCTGGGGGGACGATGCCCTTCTGCTGAAGGGGCCAAGCTTCATCGATAACATAACGGGTGTAGTCGCGGATCATGGCCTGGACTTCCGAGCGGGCCGGCTCGGGGTAGGCGCTGACATCGCGGTACAGAGCGCCAAGCGCCGCCGCCTCATTGCCGACCGTCTTCTCTACATCAGAAAGATTCTGATAGGTCGCTACCGCGAGGAGACCCAGAAGGAGGCCATAGATCACGCCGAAATATTGCAGGAAATCGCCGACCGTCTCGTTGAGACCCGGCTGCTGTTGAACCAAGTGTTTGACGACAGGTCTGAGCGCGAAAATGCCCAACCAGCACATCGCAACAAAAACGAGCACGATGGCCCCGACGACCATCGCGGGATGGGTGCTGTAAACCCAATCGAGCATGACGTCCCCCCTTCGAGTATCGGCGCCTCTCCCTCGCACAACGCTAATCGGCCGGCAGCATCGGCCTGACCGACAACGAGACAATAAAGAGTGCTGGCGCGAAGAGATAAGCGGCCAACTTGGCGCGATGGCGCGATCGTGCCGCCGCTGGATGCCTCCCCCCTGCCACTCTTTTGCTGAACTGGCGCGCCGCCAAGGCTGCCGTTCCCCCGCAGCCAAGCTAGCAGCGGCGCCTGGAAGCGACAAGCGAACGCTCTGGGTTCGGCTACCGTCGGAAATTCTCAGTCCAGGCCTCGAGATTCATCGAAATCCGTTTGAACCCTTCACCGGGCGGAGGCGACCAACACGGCAGAACGGCCTGGTGTCGTCTCGTAGTGATGGAGAGCTGCGATGAATGCTGGTAAACTCTTCCGTATCGGCTCGGCAGCGCGCGACCCGAGCGTCGGCGCTATGGCCAGGAATGCGACGATGACGCGTCCCGTCCTGTCCGCGTTCCCGTGTTGGCGCCTCCTGCTCGGGGCGACGCTCTCCCTCTTCGTGACCTTGGCCGCCCTTCCGCTCAATGCCCAGGACGCCGTGATTTTCGGGTGCGGGGTGACGCGGTGGTCAGGGGCTTCTCCGGGACGGTGGTCCCCGATCCGCTGCCGGCTGGAGACCCTCTCGATGAGACCTTCATCGATCTCGATGGCGCGTCGGCGCCAATTTTCAGGCTCGAACCTGGCGCACCGCCTTCGGCCCAGGTCATTTCCGCGCCGCCCGTCTTTCAGGTCAAGGCGCGCGACGTCGGCCAGGTGTTCGCAATCGGATTAGACGGAAATCTTGTCCCGACTCCCGATCCGCCCAACATCTATCTTGGCGCGACCTCTGCCTTCGGTCTTCAGATCGTCATTCCCGATGCCGACGGCGACGGCCGCCCCTTCATTTGCGAGGAGGGCATTTTTCCGGAGATAAAGTCCGAAAAAGCACGGAAATGTGAGGTTTGAGCCAAGGCGCCAGGCTTGCCCGCAAGGGCATTCGGAGGCGAGACTGGGGCCGGATGATTGGCGATTCCTTGAGGCTGGCGGCCAATCAAGCTCGCCTTGGCCGCCGCCTTTGGATAGCGTCCCCTTATGCGAGGCGTCCCAAGCCTTCATCAGCATGAGATGCGGTTATGATTGAGAAGCGAAACCGGAACGGCGGCAAGGACCGCGACCGGGACGACGAACAAGACGAGGATGCCGGTTCGCCCGCTCCCGATAGCGGGCCTGTCGCGCGGAAGGAAGAGAACGCGCCATCGCGCGCCGCGCCGCCTATGGTAGCCCCGCCGTCGCGCCTGGGCGGCGCCTTCGCCCGCCTCATTCTTCTCCTGCTCGTCATAGCCGCCGCGGCGCTGCTCTATCGCTATTGGGGCTTCTGGCAAGCCGAGCCGGCAGCCCAGGCCGCGCCGCCGGCGCCGCCCGTCACCGTCGCCAAGCCGCTGGTCAACGAGATGGAGGAGTGGAACGATTTCACAGGACAGTTCGAGGCGCAGGAAGCGGTCGAAGTGCGCGCGCGGGTCAGCGGTTATCTGGAGTCCGTAAATTTCACCGACGGCCAGCTTGTCAAGAAGGGCGACCTTCTCTTGGTCATCGAGCCGCGCCCATTCGAACTCGCGCTGGAGACCAGCAAGGCGCAGCTCGCCCAGGCCGAGGCCCAGCTGCAGCTGGCGCAAGCCCAGCTCGATCGCACCGCCCAGCTGCGCAAGAACGACTACGCCACCAAGGAAACCTATGACGAGCGGGTGTCGCAGGTCGCCATCGCCGCGGCATCGCGCGATGCGGCGATTGCCGCGGTCAACCAGGCGCAGCTCAATCTCGATTATACCAGGGTCACCGCTCCGGTCTCGGGCCGCACGGGCCGTCATGAAGTCAGCGTCGGCAATCTGGTCACGGGCGGAACCGCCGGCAGCACCACGCTGCTCACCACCATCGTTTCGCTCGATCCGATCTGGCTCGTGTTCAATGTCAGCGAAGGCGACGGCATGACCTATAAGCGCCTGGTGCAGAAGGGGGAGATCAAGTCCGCCCGGGACAATGTCATCGACGTGCAAGGCCAGTTGATGGACGAACGCGATTGGCCGCTCAAGGGCATGATCGACTTCGTCGACAACCAATATAACCGCACGTCGGGAACGATCCGCGTGCGGGCCGAATTCCCCAATGCCGACCTGTTCATCACCCCCGGTCAGTTTGGCCGTGTGCGCGTGCCGATGTCGAAGACGCGCCCGACCATGCTGGTGCCGGATTCCGCGGTGGTCACCGACCAGTCGGTCAAGGTCCTGTTCACGGTCACCGCCGACGACACCGTCGTGCCGAAGATGGTCGAGCTCGGGCCGGTCACCGATGACGGCTTGCGAATCATCCGCAGCGGGATCACCCCGGACGATAGGGTCATTATCAATGGGCTCTTGCGGGCGCAGCCCGGCGGAAAGGTGAAGCCCGAGGAAGGCACGATCAGCGCGCCTGGCGCGCCGCCGCAACCCTCATGAATTTCTCGCATTTCTTCATCGACCGGCCAATTTTCGCGGCGGTCATCTCCATTATCATCACGCTGATCGGCGGCGTTGCCTATTTCAACCTGCCGGTGGCGCAATATCCCGACATCGCGCCACCCTCGATCTCGGTGAATGCGAGCTATCCCGGCGCCTCGGCCGAGATCGTGGCCAAGACGGTCGCAACGCCGCTCGAGCAGGAGGTCAACGGCGTCGACAACATGCTCTACATGACGTCGCAGTCGACGAGCGACGGCAGCATGTCGCTCACGGTCACCTTCAAGCTCGGGACCAATCTCGATACGGCGCAGGTGCTGGTGCAGAACCGCGTGACCACGGCGCTGCCCCGCGTCCCCGAGGAGGTGCGCGCAATCGGCGTGACCGTCACCAAGCAATCGCCCGACCTGATGTTGGTGATCCACCTAAGCTCACCCGACGGCTCGCGCGACCTGCTCTACATCTCGAACTACGCCACCCTGCACGTGAAGGACGTGCTCGCGCGTATCGAGGGGGTTGGCAACGTCACGATCTTCGGCGCCCGTGACTACTCGATGCGCATCTGGCTCGATCCCGACAGGCTGGCAGTGCGCAATCTCACCGCAGGCGACGTGGTTACTGCGCTGAGGGGACAGAACGTGCAGGTTGCGGCCGGGGTCATCAATCAGCCGCCGGTGCCGAAGCCGGGCGCCTTCCAGCTCAACGTCGAGACTCAAGGACGGCTGACCACCACCGAGGCCTTCGGCAATATCATCGTCAAGTCGGAGTCCGACGGGCGGGTGGTTCGCATTCGCGATATCGGCCGCGTCGAGCTCGGCGCCGCCGACTACAACCGCAGCGGCTATCTCGACGAGCGGGTCGCGATTCCCTTGGGCATTTTCCAGCGGCCGGGCTCCAACGCGCTGGCCACCGCGGCCCAGGTCCAGAAGGCCATGGCTCAGCTCGCACAGTCCTTCCCGTACGGACTGCGCTACGACATCGTCTACAATCCGACCGTCTTCATCTCGCAGTCGGTCGAAGCGGTGATTACCACCATGGTCGAGGCCGTGGTCCTCGTGGTGGTGGTGATCATTCTGTTCTTGCAGACCTGGCGCGCGTCCATCATTCCCATCGTGGCCATTCCGGTCTCGCTGATAGGGACCTTCGCCATGCTGTCGGCGCTCGGCTTCTCGCTCAACAATCTTTCACTGTTCGGTCTCGTGCTCGCGATCGGCATCGTGGTCGATGATGCCATCGTCGTGGTGGAGAATGTCGAGCGCAACATTCGCGAAGGCTTGAGCCCGCGCGACGCCGCCTACAAGACCATGGAAGAAGTCGGCGGCGCGCTCGTGGCGATCGCGCTCGTATTGTCGGCCGTTTTTATTCCCGCGGCCTTCATCACCGGCATCACCGGCCAGTTCTTCCGCCAGTTCGCGGTGACGATCGCCACGGCGACGGCAATCTCGCTGCTCGTCTCGCTAACGCTCAGTCCGGCGCTCTGCGCGCTTCTGTTCAAGCCGCACGAAGCGGAGCCGGCGAAGCGATCGATCTTCACCCGGCCGATCAGAGCCTTCTTCAAAGGGTTCAACCGCGCGTTCGAATGGATCTCTTCCCGTTATGGCGCACTCACCGGGCGGTTGGTCCGGATCTCGCTCCTCATGCTCCTCGTCTATGGCGGACTGATCGGACTTACCGTCTATCAGTTCATCAAGGCGCCGACCGGTTTCATCCCGCCGCAGGACCAGGGCTACCTGATCAATATCATCCAGCTTCCACCGGGCGCCTCGCTCGCGCGCACCGACGAGGTGGCGCGCAAGGTGACGAAGCTCGTGCTCGACACCCCGGGCATTGCGCACGCCGTGCCCATCGTCGGTCTCGACGGCGCCACTTTCACCACCGCGCCCAACGCCGCGGTGGTATTCACGCCGCTGGACCCGTTCGAGGAGCGCGCAAAGAAAGGCCAGAGCGCGCAGTCCCTCATCCTCGCCCTGAACACGAAATACGCCGCGGTCCAGGACGCCTTCATTGTTAGCGTCTCGCCGCCCCCTGTGCGCGGAATCGGCACTACCGGCGGGTTCAAGATGCAGGTGCAGGACGTCGGCGGGGGCGAGCCTGCTCAGCTCGAAGGCGTGGCGCAGGATGTCGTCGCCGGCGCCGCGCAAGAGCCGGGCCTCGCCAACGTGTTCACGACCTTCAACACGCGCACGCCGAAGGTCTACGCCGATATCGACCGCGTCCGGGCCGAAATGCTCGGCGTCAACCCCGACGATGTGTTTCAAACTCTGGAGGTCTATCTCGGATCACAATATGTCAACGATTTCAATTTCTTGGGACGCACGTACCGGGTCACGGCCCAGGCCGACGGCGACTTTCGTCAGGATCTCCACGCCATCGGCCAGTTGAAGATGCGGAATGCCGAAGGCCAGATGGTGCCCTTGTCATCAGTCGCCTCTTTCCGCGACATCACTGGGCCTTACCGCATCGAACGTTTCAACCTGTTCCCGTCGGCGGCGGTTCAGGGCGGCACCAAGCCGGGCTACTCCACAGGCTATGGGCTCGCCGCCATGGAGCGGATCGCGCGAGAGGTTCTCCCAGCGGGCTACGCCTATTCGTGGACCGAGATTGCCTTCCAGGAGAAGCTCGCGGGCAATACGGCGATCTATGTCTTCCTCGCTTCCGTCGTGTTCGTGTTTCTGCTGCTTGCGGCACAATACGAAAGCTGGACGCTGCCGATCGCGGTCATCCTCATTGTGCCGATGTGTCTGCTCGCGGCGGTGAGCGGGCTGCTCGCCCGCGGTATGGACGTAAATATTCTCGCCCAGATCGGTTTCGTCGTGCTGATCGGACTTGCCGCCAAGAACGCGATTCTGATCGTCGAATTCGCAAAGCAGAACGAGGAGCATGGCGAGGACCGCTTCCAGGCCGCGACCGAAGCGGCACGCGTGCGGCTTCGCCCGATCCTCATGACCTCCTTCGCCTTTATTCTGGGCGTGCTGCCTCTGGTGATCGCCACCGGCGCAGGCGCGGAGATGCGTCAGTCGCTCGGCACCGCCGTGTTCTACGGCATGATCGGCGTCACCTTTTTCGGCCTGATCTTTACGCCCGTATTCTATGTGGTGATGCGGAAATTCGCGCGGAATAGCCGGTTTCAAGGAACGACGACGACGCGGAAGCGGGCCTTGCCGCTCAGCATGCGCTGGTAGGCTTCCGCCGCGCGCGTCAGCGGATAGGTCTCGATCATCGCCGCGACGCCGGTCAGCGCGCTGAATCGCATCGTGTCCTCCGAATCGACCGAGGTACCCGACGGCCAGCCGCGCACGCCGCGCCGATCGCCGATCACGTAATAAGGATTGACCTCGATCGGCTCGGGCGATGCGCCGACCACGATCAGCGTGCCGTCGACGCCGAGCCCGCCGATCAGAGGCGTCATCGACTTGCCGCTCGTTGCCGTGGCGAGGATCACTTTCGCCCCGCCGAGCGCCACCATCTCCTTGGCGGGATCTTGCGTCTCGCTGTCGATATAAACATGGGCGCCCAGCTCGCGCGTCGCCAGCTTCTCCTTGTCCTTGCCGCGCGCGATCGCCACGGTATGGAAACCCATCCGGTTCGCAAATTGCACGCCGAGATGGCCGAGACCGCCGATACCCTGGATCGCCACCACATCGCCGGCGCGCGCGCCCGCGTTGCGGAGCGCGTTGAAGGTGGTGATGCCGGC
>DASUQP010000137.1:0-2173 GCA_036280475.1 Methyloceanibacter sp.
AGGATCTTGCGTCTCGCTGTCGATATAAACATGGGCACCGAGATCGCGCGCGAGCTTCTCCTTGTCCTTCCCGCGGCCGATCGCAACGGTATGGAATCCCATCCGGTTCGCAAACTGCACGCCGAGATGGCCGAGCCCGCCGATGCCCTGGATCGCCACGAGATCGCCGGCGCGCGCACCCGCATTGCGGAGCGCGTTGAAGGTGGTGATGCCGGCGCACAGAAGCGGCGCCGCAGCGGCGGCATCGAGGTCGTCGGGAATCGACGCGAGAGCCTCGATCGGCGCGATCATGTAATCGGCATAGCCGCCGTCATAGTGAATGCCGGGGACTCTGAGGTTGCGGCAGGTGATGAAGTCGCCGCGCCGGCAGCGCGGACAAGTCCAGCAGACGCCGCCAAACCAGCCGACGCCGACGCGCTGGCCCACGCGCCAGGTGGTGACGCCGGGTCCGACCGCATCGATGCGGCCGGCGATCTCGTGGCCCGGAACGGCCGGATATCTGACACCGGGGTAAGTGCCTGTCACCACATAGGAATCGCTGTGGCAGATGCCGCAAGCCTCGATCTTGATGCGCGCCTCGCGCGGACCCGGTTCGGGCACCGGCCGTTCCACCAGCTCGAGCGGCGCATTGGGATTTGCGACCTGGACCACGCGCATGACAGACTCCTCCTACCTCAACTCGGCTCAGCCAAAGATATCGGCCTGAGAGAGGCCGTTGAAGATCGATTGCACGGCGAGCGCGGCAAGCAGCACGCCGAACACCCGCACGATCACCTTGCGCGGCGTCACGCCGATCACCTGATGAATCTCTTGCGCAAGCAGGAGCAGCACGAGCGTGACGGCCATCACCGCGATGATCGCGGCGATGACGGCGCCAATGAGGCTGATGTCCCCCTTGGTACCGGCGGCGAGCACGATGGCGGAAGTCATGGCGCCTGGGCCGGCGAGCAGCGGCGTGGCGAGAGGAAAGACGGCGATCTCGGCATGTCGCTCGGCCTTGTCCTCCACCTCCTCGCTCTCTCGGGGCGAGAGGGCGGCGGCGGGACCGGGACGCCGCGCGAGTGTCATCTCGAGAGCGATCATGAACAGGATGATGCCGCCCGCGGTCTGAAGGGCCGCGAGCGAGACGCCGAACTGGGTCAAGACCGGCTGCCCGACAAGCGCGAAGAGAAGGATGATGATGGTGGCGATGAACACCGCCTTGACCGAGATGGCGCGTCGCTCGGCCCCGGTCATATTGGGGATGAGCGAAAAAAGCAGCACGGCCGTGTCGATGGGGCCGATGACGGCAAAAAACGTGGTGAAGGCGGTGAGAAACGTCTCGATCATGGAGCGGTGAGGGGGCTTGGGGCGCGCTCGCTTCTACCATTTTTCGCAAAGGAGGATCGGCCACCATGTGACCCCTTGCGACTTCCCGGAGACAGGCGCGACCTGGGTCGCGCTCGGGCGCGAAGCAGGATTCGCGAACGCGCGCGAGCTGTTATGCGACCCGACAGGCTTCTACCGCATCCATCGCTAAGAGCGCTGAAGGGGGACGTTACTCGGCGGCTTGCGGCGCGGGCCGCGCGTCCACGCGATGCGCAGAGTCGCGACACGCCGCGGAAATGCACGCCATATGCCTGTGATCGGTGCCGCAGCAGCCGCCCAGCACGTTGATGTGCGGGAAGCGGCGGAGCAGTTCGGCATAAAGATGACCAAGTTCGTGCGGATCGCCGGCGTCGAGCTCGGTCGCATTGTCGAGCTCGGCATGGCTCTTGCGCGAGGCGTTCGCGCGGAGCCCGCGCAGCCGTTTCGTCCACGCGGCATCCTGGTCCAAGGCGTCGCTGAAATGATCAGGGTGCGCGCAATTGATCATGTAATAGGCGGGCCCTTGATTCGTCTCCCGGTCCACGGACGCAATGGCTGCGGCGAGGCCCTCGCCGGTCGGAAGCTTGCCGTCGGTTTCGAGCGTAAAAGAAATCACGCATGGCATCCCGGCGGCTTTGGCTGCACGGGCGACGCCGATGGCCTCGTTGACATTGGTCAGCGTGAAAGCCGAGACGAGATCGGCGCCCGCGTCGGCGAACACACCGATTTGCCAGGCGTGAAACGCTTCGGCCTCCCATGGGCTCATCACCGCGCCGGGATCGTAGCCGTCGCCGCGGGGACCGATGTTGCCGCTGACCACAAGCTG
>DASUQP010000138.1:0-3298 GCA_036280475.1 Methyloceanibacter sp.
TTCACTGCGTTAATCAAGGACCTCGAACGCGCGTTTGCCAAGGCGCACGCGCCCACGCGAGCAAAGAGACACTGAACGCCCACAAATCCGACTGCACCTCCCGCGCGAGGGGACAATCGCGGGCCTTGAGCTGAAAGCGACATGGACGAGCATAACCGCAACTTCCTCCTCGCCATTGTGCTGTCGATCGGCGTCTTGTTCGCCTGGCAGTTCTTCTTCATGCCCACGCCGCCGCAGGTTCCCGGCACGAAGCCGGCGGAACAACAGCAGCAGACCGAAATCGGACCGCCGCAACCGCAAGGCGGAGGCGCGCCGGCCGAAGGCGCGCTGCAGCCGGGTGCGGCCGCTGTTGCGTTGACCCGCGACGAGGCGCTTGCCAAAAGCCCGCGCATCGCCATCGACACGCCGAGCCTCAAAGGCTCGATCGCGCTCAAGGGCGGGCGCATCGACGATCTGACACTCAAGGATTACCGCGAGACGGTCGATCCTTCGAGCCCGCAAGTCGTGCTGCTCTCGCCCGAGGGCGGTCCGCATGCCTATTACGCAGAGTCGGGCTTCGTCGGCGGCGCCGGAGGCGAAGGCCTCGCCCTGCCCGCGGCCGACACGCTGTGGACGGCTGCGAGCCAAGCGCCGCTGACGCCCGACTCGCCGGTGACGCTCACCTACGACAACGGCAAGGGGCTCAAATTCACCCGCACCATCGCGATCGACGACAAATACATGTTCACGATCGACGACCAGGTGACCAATAGCGGGCCAGAGCCGGTCGCGCTCTATCCATACGCCTTTGTCCGGCGCCACGAGACCCCACCCATCCAGGGTTTCTTCATCCTGCACGAGGGCTTGATCGGCATTGTCGACGACGCCGGCCTCCAGGAGATCACTTACCCGAACGCGATCGAGAGCCCGGAGCCGACGCGTTCCAAGAGCAAGAGCGGATGGCTCGGGATCACCGACAAATACTGGGCGACCGCCGTCGTTCCGGAGCAGGGCAAGCCCTTCGACGCCACGTTCTTGGGCACCAAGAAGGATGGCAGCGACCTGTTCCAGACGGATTACGTTCTGTCCACGCCCCTCTCGATCGCGTCGGGACAAACCGAGCAGTCGCAAGGGCGCGTGTTTGCCGGCGCCAAGGAGGTCAATGTCGTCGACGGCTACGCCGAGACCTACGCCATCCCGAGATTCGACCGCCTGATCGACTGGGGCTGGTTCTACTTCCTCACCAAGCCGCTCTTCTTCGCGCTCGACTATTTCTACAAGCTGGTCGGCAATTTCGGCGTGTCGATCCTCATCGTCACGGTTCTCATCAAGCTTCTTCTGTTCCCGCTCGCCAACAAATCCTACGTGGCGATGAGCAAGATGAAGAAGCTTGCGCCCGAGATGCAGCGCATCAAGGAGCGCTACGGCGACGACCGCATGCGCCAGCAGCAGGCAATGATGGAGCTCTACAAGAAGGAAAAGGTGAACCCCGCATCGGGCTGCCTGCCCATCCTGGTGCAGATCCCGATCTTCTTCGCGCTCTACAAGGTGCTGTTCATCACCATCGAGATGCGGCACGCGCCGTTCTTCGGCTGGATCAAGGATTTGTCGGCGCCCGATCCCACCAGCATCTTCAATCTGTTCGGACTCATTCCGTGGGAGCCGCCCGCGTTCCTCCTCATCGGCATTTGGCCGCTCATCATGGGCGTCACCATGTGGGTGCAGATGAAGCTCAATCCGGCGCCGCCTGATCCGGTGCAAGCGAAGATCTTCGCGTGGATGCCGGTGTTCTTCACCTTCCTGCTCGCCTCCTTCCCCGCCGGGCTTGTGATCTACTGGGCGTGGAACAATCTCCTGTCGGTGATCCAGCAATCGGTGATCATGGCGCGGCAGGGCGTGGAGATTCCGCTGCTGGAAAATCTCGGCATCAAGAACAACAAGAGCAAGGCAAAGGGCGAGGCCGAGGGATAGCGCCGTCGCCGGCGTCTCTTCACAACCCTAACCGAGACCAACTCTTCCTCGTCATGGCCGGGCTTGGCCCGGCCATCCACGACTTGAACAGCGCAACCCTACTTTCCATTGGAGTTCGCGGCACGGATCAAAAGTGTTAAGCCCATTCGGCGCGCTTGTGTTTAAGTCTGAAATCGTGGATGGCCGGGCCAAGCCCGGCCATGACAGGACCGGGAATGGGTTTGAACGCGTCACCCGATTTCACATCAGCCGATCTCGCGAGAGGCGAGGCGCTGTTCAGAGGCCCTTGCACCTTCGTCAAGGGCGTGACGCGCGTCGCCGACTTGCCGAAGGATGGCCGCGCCGAGGTGGCCTTCGCGGGCCGCTCCAATGTCGGCAAGTCGAGCCTGATCAACGCGCTCACCGGGCGCAGCAGTCTCGCGCGGGTCTCGGTGACCCCGGGACGGACGCGCGAGCTCAATTTCTTCGCGCTCGGAAAGGACGGCGCGCTCTATCTGGTCGACATGCCGGGCTACGGCTATGCGCGGGCCTCGAAGGCGCAAGCCAAGGCGTGGACGCGGTTGATCGGCGATTATCTCAAAGGACGCCGCGAGCTGAAACGCGCCTTCCTTCTGATCGACGCGCGCCACGGAATAAAGCCCAACGACACGGACACGATGAAGCTGCTCGACGAGGCCGCCGTCTCTTATCAGGTCGTGCTCACCAAGGCCGACAAGCCCAAAGCTTCCGAGCTTGCGGAGATTGAAGCGAAGGTGGCAAGCGACCTTGCCAAGCACCCGGCAGCCTATCCGCAAATTCTCACGACCTCGGTGCGCACGGGTTTGGGCATCGAGGCGTTGCGCGCGGCAATCGCCGCGCTTGCGCCCTGACCCCTCCTCTTTCCGCTCTCCCCTTGGGGAGAGCACGCGCGCGCAGGCGCGCGGTGAGGGGGGTAGGCGCGGAGCGGCGTCGAAGAGAAGAACCCCTCACCTTTCCCGCCATTCGTCGCGCGCTCGACTTTTTGCGCTACCGCTGCGCTACTTGTGCGCTGCGCGCGCCGGGCGGGAAGCCCTCTCCCACGAGGGGAGAGGGGAAGTCCGCACGGGCGTACCGATCCTTCGCGATGAAGAACGACAGCGGCAGGAGGACGCAGGCGATCGCGACTTCCTGCTTGATCGCCGATTCCGTCGAAAGCCCTTCCTGAAGCCCCCGGAGACTGTTCCAAAAGGCGGCAGAAATTCGTGCTAACCCCCCTCGCCCTGGAAGTGCCGATCGCGCGGGCGGTGGACCGCCCGCAGCGGATGTCGTGAGCCCCTCTTTTTCTGGCTTTTGACTCATCGATTTGGCAATCCCCGCAAAGAGTCTCGGA
>DASUQP010000139.1:0-2165 GCA_036280475.1 Methyloceanibacter sp.
TTCTGGGTCGGCTATCACTACAATCCTTATGTGCGCGCCTTCGGCTTCGGTATCACCTTCTATCCGACCGTGGCGGTCTATTTCTGGCTCATCCTCAGGATGGTGTTCGGCATCGAGATCCGGATTTGAACCGCTCTGCCGTTCCACGCGCGGCCTATCGTCCCTGCTGCCAGTGCAGAACCGCATCGAGCGGCCACACGAACATCAAGACGTTGAGCGTGAGATTGTCCCGGATCATGGCGCCGACGAAGAGCTCGAGGCTCACCGCGATCACGACGGTGAGCCACACCGGCAGACGCGCCGCCATGAAGAAGCCGAGCACCATGACGAGAATGTCGCTCACCGAATTGATGACGCTGTCGCCGTAGTAGTCGAGGGAGATTGTCATCTCGCGATAGTGATTGATGACGAAATCGGTGTTCTCGACCACCTCCCACGCCGCTTCGATGGCGACGGCCAAGATGAGCCGCGTGGCGAAGGGGAGCGGCAGAAGGCGCGAAACGAGCCAGAGCCCCCAGTAGAACAGAAAGCCGTGAATCAGGTGGGAGGGCGTGTACCAGTCGATCAGGTGCTGGGAGTTCTCCGCGCTCATGACGTCGAAATGCCAGAGCTTGAGATAGCCGCATTTGCAGATGAGCGGATGGCCGATCAGGTAGAGGGCGAGCCCCGCAGCGGCGATGATGGCGCCGACGATCCACGCTGACTGAGAGCGGGAGAGAGTCATGCGGGGCATTAAGGCCCCAGAATCGCTCCGCCGTCCCCTTTTTTGTCATCGCCCGGCTTGCCTGCCTTCGCCGAAGCGAAGCTCGGCTTCGCGCAGGCAGGACCGGGCGATCCAGTAACTCCGGCCCTCCCCGTTATGCGGCGGCGGTTTTTTCTGGATGCCCTGAGTTCACAAACGAAGTGCAACACCCCCCACCCGGCGCGCAAGAGGCGCGCCGACCTCCCCACGAGGGGGAGGTTTGGAGGAAGATCATCTGACGAGTGACAAGTCGGCCTGCGGGCACGACAACTATCGTGTTCCACTTGCTGTCTATGACGCCGGCGACTTAGGCTCGCTTCGGCGCCGAGCCAGGGGCATTTGAAAGCATGACACAGGACGAAGCGCTCGCTCTGCTCAAAACCGGCGCGTCGATCTTCCTGACCGGGCAGCCCGGCAGCGGTAAGACGCACACCGTCAACCGCTATCTGCAATGGCTGAAGCAGCGAGGCATCGCCTACGCCTATACCGCCTCGACCGGCATCGCCGCGACCCACGGCCATGGCGTGACCATCCATGCCTGGAGTGGGATCGGCGTGCGGGAGAACCTGAGCGCGCGCGACTTCGACCTGCTCGCGTCCAATCGCCGGCTCACGACCCGCATCGAGAAGACGCGCGTGCTGGTGATCGACGAGATCTCGATGCTTCCGGCGCGGAGCCTTGGCTTGGTCGATACGGTTTGCCGGCATGTCAGGGGCGTCCCCTCGCCGTTCGGCGGACTGCAGATCGTGCTGGTCGGCGATTTCTTCCAGCTTCCGCCGGTCGTGCGGCGTGAGGCGCAAGTCGCGATGCTGCCGCATGCAGACGGCGAGGATCCGTTCGGCGCGGAGTTCGCGCATGCGTCCTCCGCCTGGCGCGACCTCGCGCCCATCGTCTGCTATCTGTCCGAGCAGCACCGGCAGAGCGACAAGCCGTTCCTCGACGTCCTCGCTGCGATTCGCGCCAACGATTGCGCCGGCATCCATCGCCAGCAGCTCGCCTCCCGCCAGATCGGGCAAGGCGCGCCGCCCGAAAATTGCACGCGGCTCTTCACCCACAACGCCGCGGTCGACGAGATCAATCAGCAGCGTCTGGCGAAGCTCAGCGGCGAGACGCATGCGTTCAGCATGGCCGCCAAGGGAGAGGCGTCTCTCGTGCAAGCGCTGAAGCGGGGCTGCCTGTCGCCCGAGACGCTTCACCTCAAGCAGGGCGCCGCGGTGATGTTCACCAAGAACGATCAGGGCGGCCGTTATGTCAACGGCACGCTCGGCATGGTCGAGAGTTTCGATGCAGAGGAAGGCTTTCCTGTGGTCGCCACACGGAGCGGGAAGCGCGTCGTCGCAGAGCCCTCGACTTGGAAGATCGACGACGCCGGCAAGGAGCGGGCCAGCATCACGCAAGTGCCGCTCCGCCTCGCCTGGGCAAT
>DASUQP010000140.1:0-5408 GCA_036280475.1 Methyloceanibacter sp.
TCCGGCGGCGGCCCAAGATCGCGGCGAGTCAGCATCGGGCATTCGCCTGGCACAGGCCGAAGGCCCGATGGTGATTACGCCGCCGCCCTATTCCGGCCAGCCCGGTTCCTATCCGTCCCCGCAGCAATATTCCGGCCAGCCCGGTTCCTATCCGCCCCCGCAGCAATATTCCGACGAACCCGGTTCCTATCCGCCTCCGAAGCCCTATTCCGGCCAGCCCGGTTCCTACCCGCCTTCCCCGAGCGGTTATGACAGAGGCGGTCCGGGGGGTCCTTACGAGCCGGCGCCGCAAGGTGGAGCCTATGTGCCGAGGAGCGGCGGCTACAGCTCGCAAGCAGCCGGAGACGTGAGCACGTTCTCCCCGGATGAGATCAAAAACGCGGGGCATCGCTTCTTCGGCCGGGTGTCGATGGGATTTGCCCGCGCCGTCGAATATGCCTTCCAGCGCTCGGGACGTCCCAACGGCTACATCCTGGGCGAGGAGGCCGGCGGCGCCTTCGTCGCGGGGCTACGCTATGGCGAGGGCACGCTCCACACCAAGGATGCCGGCACCCATAAGGTCTACTGGCAGGGCCCCTCTGTCGGCTACGATTTCGGTGCCGAGGGTTCCAAGACCATGGTCTTGGTCTACAATCTCCGCAGTCCCGCAGAGATCTTCATGACTTATCCCGGTATCGGTGGTTCGGCCTATTTCATCGGCGGGGTGGGCATAACCTTCCTCGCCCGCGATCACGTCACGCTGGCGCCCATCCGCTCGGGTGTCGGCTTGAGGCTGGGGGCCAATATCGGCTATTTGAAATATACGCGTGAGCCGACCTGGAATCCGTTCTAGTTTGGCGTTAAGAAGCCTGGCGGAGGCCCCTTTTTAGCGGTTCGCGCCGAATTGGCGCCAATTTTCCGCGCAATTCTGCCGAACACGCGCCGGCTTGGTGACGCGCAACGGGCGCGAATCGGGAGCGCTGACAAGATGATCAATGCGTTGCTATTTGGAGCGCTTGGCTTCCTGTTGGGATGCCTGCTGGCGCTTGCGCTCGCCCCGCCATTGTGGAACCGCGCCGTCAAGCTCACCACGCGACGGCTCGAGGCCACCATGCCGATGTCCTTGAACGACATCCAGGCGGACAAGGACCAGCTGCGCGCCGAGTTCGCCATCGAGTTGCGCAAAGTCGAGGTTGCGCTCGACAAGGCGAGAGAGAAGGCTGCGCGAGAGCTGATCGAGTCCAATAAGCGCCGGGCCGAAATCGCCACGCTCAACACCGACCTTGCCGGCGCCCGGGGGAAGTTGCAGGAGAACGAGAGCGCGAACCGCGTGCTGCAGCAGACCATCAAGCGCCGCCTTCCCGATCTCGACAGCCGGCTCAAGTCCGCCAAGAAGGCCCTGGCGGAGCTCGAATCGGTCAATGCCGAGTTGCGCACCACGATTGCGTCCCAGTCCGACGCGCTCAAGACCGCGCGCACAACCCTGCACAATCAGCGCTCCGACATCGATCGTTTGCGCACGGCGCTGGAAAGCGGGACTGGCGCCGCCATTCGCGGATTGGGCAAGCCCGACGCGCGCACGCTGGCCGAGAGCCAGCGCTTGAGCGCGGAGCTGTCAAAGGCGCAAGAGGAGCTGGCACACGCCCGGACGAGCGCGCAAGAGAGCAGCCTTCTCCGCCGCGAGCTGAGCCGGCTCTCCTCGCAGATCCTTGCCGTCGCGCGGGCGCAGGGTCTGGCGCAAGCAGGAACCCCGCAGCCCGTCGTCGAGGTCGCCGAGGTCTTCGTCGAGCAAAGCGCGGTCGAGGCGCCGCAATCCGAACAAGACTGGCAGCGCGCCCAGAAAGGCAACGGCGCCGGACCCGTGGCCGAAGCTAACGAAACCGGAGATCGTGTCGACTCCGTAGCGGCCGGGAGGGAGCCCCCGGGTCACCGTGAACAGGAGGCCGCAGACCAGGCCGACGAGGCCGAGGACGCGCGCGACGAGTCGAAGAGTTTTGCGCGAAGATTCGTCGCGCGAAGAGAGGCACGCCGCGCGCGCAAAGCAGGCGGCACGACCCTGCGCGATAGGTTGCGAGGCCTCGCGGCCGAGCGCCCGGAGAATTGAGGTCGATAAATCCCTCAGGTGTGAAGAAAGTCCCGCGCGCGGTCTTCTAGTCTGAGCGCCGTCAACCGGTCGCTGAAGACGGCACCCGTGTCGATGCCGATGCGGTTCGGCCTGACGACCGGGAGCGCCGTCGGCGTATGCCCGTGCACCACGATCTTGCCGAAGGGCCCGGCGTGATCGAGGAAGGGACGCCTGATCCAAACCAGATCGTCTTCGGATTGCGCCGCCAGAGGTACGTTCGGCCGCACGCCGGCATGGACGAAGAGATAGTCGCCGAAGGTGACGCTGAGATTCAAAGTCCTGAAAAACCGAAGATGCGTCTCGGGCAGCGCCGCCGCGAAAGTCTCGCGCCAGGTCTGAGGATGAGCGCGCGCCTCCGCGAGCGCCTCCGTATCGACGCCGTAGGATTCCATCGTCGCCTGCCCGCCATTCAACAGCCAATGATCGAGATGCAGCGGGTGGTCGAGGAAGTCGAGCAGGATGGCCTCGTGATTGCCCTTGAGGAAATGGGTGTCGAAGCCTTGAAACTGTCGGGCGAGGAGGTCCGCGACCACGCCGCGGCTATCGGGCCCGCGATCGACATAGTCGCCGAGGAACACGAGGGAGCGCCGCTTCGCGTGCGAGCGCGTGCGCGCATCCTCCTCGATCCGCGCGAGCAAGACGCGCATCAAGTCGAGCCGCCCGTGGATATCGCCCACGGCGTAGAGGAGCTGGCCTTCCGGCAGCGCCGGATGGTCCAAATCTGACGGGACCGAGAGCGGCATTGCTGCCGCCACTCTAGTCCAAAGCGGCGCGGGCAAGCGTGCAATTTAGGCCGGGAGGCGGTCTCCCTCGCTTAAGCGCCCGCGGGCGCGCTCAGGATCTCGCGGTACACCTTGGTCGGGAGCCCGAACACCGTCTTCACGCAGCCATGTTTGAGCCCGATGAAAAGAACCATCTCCCCGTGGCGGAGCTGGTCATCCTCGGTTATGACGTAGAGCTTCTCGACGTTGAGGGGAGGAAACCCTTTGAGCAGCGTGGCACGCTTCTCGAACGAAGCGAGAGAGGCGCCTTCGAATTGGTCGTATTTGGCATGGACCTGCTCGATGGCGGAGAGGATCTCGCTGTCGGGCTTGCAAGCCACGGGCGCGAAGGCCGGTCCCGCGCCGTCATAGTAGGTCGTGCCGTAGGACTGAACGACCGGCTCCAGCTTGCGCGAGTAGGCTTGGATCGCGGCAAGGCCGATCAGCACGCCGGCAAGCGCAAGGCCTGCGCCAACTCTCGGCGAGACAGGCATGTCACGTACTCCGCCCGAGATCGGAATCCGTCTCGGCTAGATCACGGAATCCGTTTCGCAGATTACGGTGTCTGTGTGGCCGCACTCCGGCAGCTTATAGCCAATTACCGTCCCTGTCCTCAGATCCACGATCGGGGACGGGCAACCGATGCGCCAGACCCGCCAAGGCGTGTTCCGGTGGCTCTGGTCCCAATCGGTCGCAAGGCGAATTCCCGCGCGCGCGCATTGCGTGGCGAGCGCGAAATTGGGATTGAGCGCCGGGGCAGGATCGTGAGAGGGGCCGAGCTGCACACCCTCGGCCGGATCGAAGAGTTGGATCTCGTGGCGCCGGCACACCATCATGGAATGCTCGGTCGCCCATTCGCGATTCTCGTAATTGGTGAAGGCGGCGTTTTGGTCCGGAGGACCGGCCAGTACCGTCTTGCAGGCAATGACCACGAGAATGGGAGGGATGTGCACGCCCATGGCTAGGCCCTCCCTTCAATTGAGATGTTGAGAAGCTTAGGCGGCGCTGTCGGCGGTTGCCTCTTGGCGGTAATGGGCGGGCTCGCCGCGCCGGCAAGGATGAGGGTCTTCAGCATCTTCAGGGCCTCCAAATGGAGTTGATCGGTAAGCACCGCTTACTTCTCCGGCCCTTCCTCCGGACCGGACTCTTGCCCTTGACGCATCCTCCATTTCGCAACGCGAATTTGATCGCTTGGTTCAGCCGACTCGGAACGCTTCAAGTTTCAGTCGACTCTGAACGCTTCAAACCCTCGCACCGGCGATATTGCAATGCAAAATCCGAATCACGAGTCCTTCTAACGTATGCCTTACCGCGCAAGCAGGATAGAGCAGCGCGGCAACAGTCCTAGGACTTTTTGCAGCGCGGCGCCCATCCTCTCGGCCTTTTTTTGCTGCGCTTCGCCCCTCCCCTTGGACCATTTGCCGCACTCCGCTATCGCCCGTGACGCGCGCACGGCCCCCGGTGCGGCTGCCCGGCCGCAAGAGGCACGAAGCCCACGCTCGCGGCGGCGAATTGAAGAATCTCAGCTTTTCGGCCGATTTCCTTTCGTCGCCCACGGAATTACCGCCCTATGCCGACCGCCGACAGCCGTCTAGAATTCAGGGACGGGAGGCCAGATCGGGGTTCGAGGGTACCAGACGTATGAAGCCGTTTAGGGAGCA
Source organism: Methyloceanibacter sp. (assembly GCA_036280475.1). Lineage (GTDB taxonomy): Bacteria > Pseudomonadota > Alphaproteobacteria > Rhizobiales > Methyloligellaceae > Methyloceanibacter. The sequence goes on from DASUQP010000140.1 coordinate 4,527, forward strand.
AGCAGAGGCTGCGACCTCTGCCCTGCTGCGCAGTCTGGCCGTGGATTCGGCCAAGTCATGCTGAGAGACGTTAGCACGCGCAGAAAGCTGTTCCTGCTTTGCAGCGCGTTCGTCGTCTCTATCGCCGTGGCGATTTACATCTCCGTTGCTGAAAAGCGCATTGCCATCGATTTTGCCAGCAAGGAGCTCGCCGGCGTCGGTCATATCGAGCAGTTTCGCGACATCTATGCCGCGCTTCTCCCCGATCCTCTCAGCCGCACGTCGCCGCCGCCATTTCCCGAAGCGCCAGTAAAGTCACGCGCCGACCCCAAATCAGCGTCACAGGACAGTCTGCAGACCGCGGCACTCGAGGAGTCGCTGGCGAGGACGCTGCGCAGACTTTGGTCGGGCCAGGTAAAGGGTGATGCAAAGCGGACCCTTGCCGCCGAAGCCCTGGCCAAGGCCGAGCGCGTGATCTTGCGCATCGGAGACGATTCCAATCTCGCGCTCGATCCCGAGCTGGACAGCTACCATCTGCAAGACATCTTGGTGCGGCAAATGCCCAAGCTGCTCAGCCAGCTCGGCAACGTGTGGAGCCTGGAGAGCAGTTCTGCGTCGGCGACGACGCCGGAAGAAAAGATTCGCCTCCTGACCCGCGCCGCGATCGTCCGAACGTCGACGCAGGAGCTTGCCCGAAGTTTGACCTCCGCCTACCGGGGCAATGTAAGCGGAGGATTGCGGCGGGGCACCGAAGCGACGATGGCCGTGATGCTGTCCAGCGTGAACGCTTATCTCGCCGGCGTCGATGAGAGCCTGGCCCAACCGGGCACGTTCGATCGCGCCTCGCTCGAGCCGCTGTGGAACAGCGCGGCGGAGGACGCGCTGACGGCCTGGACGGGCGGA
>DASUQP010000141.1:0-4544 GCA_036280475.1 Methyloceanibacter sp.
GAGCCCACCGCTCCGCCGGCGGGCGGCATCGTGACGACTGACGAGGCGGCGCAGCACGCGGCGCCGCCGCAAGCCACGCCAACCTGCCGCCGCTCGGTGATCGTCGATGCGACGAGCGACCTGGTCGACTTCAACGTCAACCAGAACGCTTGGATGTCCTCGATGCTGCTTTACAAGCTCGGCCTGTTCGGCATCGACTGGGACCGCACCTTCTTCTTCGACAACAATGCCGCGTTCCAGCGCGGCGTGCACCAGGCGGTGCGGCGCACCTCGATCGAGCTCGTCGACACGCTTGGCCGCGTGCGCGGCACGTCGCAGATCGACGCAAGCCTGCAGAACGCGCGCGGCAATCTGCAATTCAATGAATACACCTGGTATTTCAGCCTGAAGCCCTTCGGCCCCAAGACGCCGACGCCGAGCTTCTATCGCGCCGCCATCCCGGATTTCAAAGACTTCAACATGCGGCTCGAGAAATGCGATGCGGTGTTCGATGCACGCGCCGACAATCTGCTGCAGTTCGTCGACCGCATCGCCAACGATATCGGCGCGACCTCGGCGATTCTCCGGGACCGGTCCGAGAAATACAACAGCGGCTGGTTCGACCCCCGCGCCGACGACCGCTTCTGGTTCGCTTACGGCCAACTCTACGGCTATTACGGCATCCTCACCACTGCGCATGCCGATTTCCGCGACGTGATCGCGCAGCGCGGGCTGACTCCCATTTGGGCCGAGCTTGAAGAGCAGCTTCGCGCCTCGCTCAACATTCAGCCTGCGATCATCTCAAACGGCGCCGAATCGGGCTGGCTGATGCCCGCCCATCTCGCCACGCTCGGCTTCTATGTCTTGCGGGTGCGCTCAAACCTGGTCGAGGTCCGCCTCGTGCTGGACCGTTAGGGTCGCGCGACCCGCGGCGTGCCGGCCATCGGGCTTGCGGGCTTATGCTGGAATGACGGTCGGCTAGCGGCTTTGGCCTCGACAGAGCCTGTCGGCTGAATTAGCATGCAAATGACAATGACTTGCATCTGGTTTCCGGGAGTGTCGAGGCGATGACCGGTTGGTGGCGCTGGATCGAACTGTCGCGTCGCTCCGTGCTGGGAGCGGGTGGGCTCGCGCTTGCCGCCGGTGCCGTCGGAATTGCCCGTGGCGATTATGGCGATCCAGTCCCGCATGCGCCGGTCAAGACCGTTCCGGCAGGCGTCGCTTCGCCCCACCACGCTGCCCACGGCGGCATGCTCACGGTGGGCGAGGTCGACCCCGCCCGCAATGGCTTCGATCCAACCCGCATCTTGACCGACTGGGACCGCGGGCGCGCGAGCACGCTCGCCGACGGCCGCACCCTCAGAGAGTTCGATATCATCGCCGAGGACAAAGAGATCGAGATTGCGCCCGGCATCGTCTTTCCCGCATGGACCTATAACGGCCGCGTTCCGGGCCCGACCATGAGGGTCACAGAGGGCGACCGCGTCCGCATCCGCTTCGCCAATGCCGGCTCGCATCCGCACAGCATGCACTTCCACGGCATCCACGCCGCACGCATGGACGGCGTGCCGGGCGCGGGCGAGGCCGTACCGGGAGAGAGCTTCGTCTACGAATTCGATGCCTTCCCCTTCGGCTGCCACCTTTATCATTGCCACTCGGTGCCGCTGAAGCGGCACATCCATAAGGGGCTGTACGGCGTCTTCATCGTCGATCCCGATCCGGCGCGTCATCCCGAGATGGTGGAGGCCGCCTCCGCGCGGCTCTTGGCCTCGGCGGACAATGCAGCGTGGCAGGAATTCGTCATGGTGATGAACGGCTTCGACACCAATTTCGACGAGGAGAACGAAGTCTATGCCGCCAATACCATCGCTCATGCCTACGCGCATAAGCCGATTCCCATCGACCGCGCGCGCAAGGTGCGCATCTATCTCGTCAACGTCACCGAGTTCGATCCGATTAACTCGTTCCATCTGCATGCCAATTTCTTCGATTATTACGACACTGGCACGACGCTTACCCCGACGCTGAAGACGGTCGATACGATCATGCAGTGCCAGGCTCAGCGCGGCATCCTCGAGTTCAGCTATGCCGAGCACGAGCCCGGCCTGTACATGTTCCATGCGCATCAATCGGAGTTTGTCGAACTCGGCTGGATGGGATTCTTCGACGTCAGGGACGCCGTGGCATGATGCGCGCGATCGCGCAAATCGGTGGACCGGTCGCCGCGATCCTTATGCTCATCGCCATCTTCTTCGCCTATGAGCCTCTGCGCCGGCCCTTCGGCGGCACGCCGCCGCCAGTCGAGGCGCTGACGGTCGAGCGAGCCGTGCTCGACGAAAACGGCATCGCGCTCAAAGTCCGTGCCGACGGGACCGAGCCGGTGACGATCGCGCAAGTGCAGGTCGATGGCGCCTATTGGCAATTCTCGCAGGATCCGCCGGGCGCGCGCCCTCGTCTCGCCAGCGCCTGGATCAAGATTCCCTACCCCTGGGTGGAGGGCGAGACCCACAAGATCGTGCTCGTCACCCGCAACGGGCTGACCTTCGAGCACGAAATCGCGGTCGCCTGGCCGACGCCGAAGGTCGGCGCCACGGAGCTCGGCCGGCTGACGCTGGGCGGCCTGTTCGTGGGCGTGCTCCCGGTCGCGCTCGGCATGCTGTTCTATCCCGCCTTGCGCGCGGGCGGCCCGCTTGCCTTCCGTTTTGCGCTGGCGCTCACCATCGGACTGCTCGCCTTCCTCCTGATCGACATGCTCGAAGAGGCGCTCGAGCTCGCGGGCCGCGCCGCCTCCGGTCTCAATACCGCCCTGCTGGTCTGGGCCGTGGCCGGGCTCACCTGCCTCCTTCTGTTCGGATTGGCGCGGGCCGGCGGCGCGCCGCTTGAGGGCACGGCGCTCGCCGTCTCGATCGCGCTCGCCATCGGGCTCCATAATCTCGGCGAGGGACTCGCCATCGGCTCGGCCTTCGCCACCGGCGCCGCCGCGCTCGGCGGTTATCTCCTGCTCGGCTTCACCTTGCACAACGTGACCGAAGGGATCGGCATCGTGGCACCCTTGCTCGACCGCCGCCCGGGGCTTCTCCTGCTCGCCGCTCTCGCCGCGCTCGCCGGCCTGCCGGCGGTGCTCGGCATGTGGCTCGGTGCGTTTGCCTTCTCGAGCCATTTTGCCGCGCTCGCTCTTGCCATTGGCGCGGGCGCGATCCTCCAAGTCATGATCGAGGTCGGCCTTCTGCTGGGACGCGATCTCGCCCAAGGCGCTGCGCGCTTCTTTCCCATTACGCTCGCCGGCCTCGCGTCGGGCGTGGCGCTCATGTACGTCACGGCGCTTCTGGTCCCGGTCTAGCCGGGACCCTCGCGCGGCGTTAACCAGTCATCGCGCGGCTGTGCGCGCCGTGGTAAACTAAATGCGAGCCAGACACCCGCACAGTGAGGATGTTATCGCCATGGTGAGTGAAGCGGCGGGAGGAGTTGGGGCGCGAACCGGCGAGCACAGCGCCGAGCGTGAGATCGAACGCCTTCTGCTCGATGCGGCCGGCGCCCTTCAGCGCCTCGTCGCCGAGCGCGACTCGCTCAAAGCCCGCGTCGACGCCCAGGAGCGAGAGCTTGCCCGGCTCCAGGAGCACGTCGCCCTGTTCCACGATAGCTACCGCCGGCTCACAAGCGAATTCATCACTCAGTCGCAGCTCATCGACAGCGCCGTGAGCCGCTTCGTTGGGGCGAAACCGGCGGAAAATGAGGCCTTCAAGGGGGAACCGGAAGCCCGCTCCGAGGGTTAAGGAAAATGCGGCAGCTCAGGGAGGCGGGGTCGACGTCCGATTCCCGATCGGCTAAAACCGCGTGCGGGTAACCTTGGCGCGGAGGGGGAATCGAATGAATATTCTCGGTCCGAACCCACAACGTGGCTATGGCCCTGTGGACTGGAACCGTCTCAGCCAGAAGCGGGCCGAGGCGGGTGAAGTGACACCGCTCAACCTTCTCGGCGTGCGCGCCGAGGGCGAAGAGGAAGCGCCCGCCAATGGCGGGAGCTCGGATCTTCTTATTCGCGGGCTGGTGGAACGTCTGCCGCACACTGACGACGTCTGGCCGCTCGAGGATCGGGTCAGGTGGTTGCGAACGGCGGCCTCGATCTTCGCCCTGGTCTATCGGACAGGCGAGGGCGAAGCGGGCGAGATCGGCGTGTCTCTGACGAGGGTGGCCGGTTCTGCGAAGGCGGCGGAGGCTCCGCCAACGAAGACGCCGGACGACGCGCCGGCGAAGACACGTGACGCCGCGCTCACCAAAGCTCCTGCGGATTTTTCGGTCTTGGGCGATTTTTCTTCGTAGCGAGACGCCCCGCCCTAATAGGCCAGAGCAGCAGCACCGTCCTTCTTGCCTGGTGATCGTCCGACCGATTCTTCGCCGCCGGCGATCGGCTCGCCCATAGGTGTGCGGGAGGGTTGCACTTAGTCCCGTGTACGATTCATAGTCTTCCGAGAGAGGGCAGGGAGATGGCTGAGAAAGTCACCAGCCTGAAGCTGACCGGCTTCGAAATCGAGGTCGAAGACGATCCCGTGACCTTGCTGTTGCAG
>DASUQP010000142.1:0-5405 GCA_036280475.1 Methyloceanibacter sp.
TCATGAAGCGAGCCGCGATTGTGCCTCATGGGTCAGCGCGCGCTCGCTTCATCCTCCGCCTCGCAGCTTTGTTCATCGGCTCGTCGCAGCTTGCGCTCGCGCAGGCAGAGGAGGGGCTGACCAATCCCATCATCGGCCAGCCTGCGGCCATCTCGGCCGGTCGCGATATCTATCGATGCAAGTGCCTGGTCTGTCATCACAGCGCCGGTGCCCGCGGACCGAACATCTTCGCGACGAAACTCAGCGATCACCAATTCGCCGAAACGGTGATCCACGGCCGGAAAGGGACGCAGATGCCCGGCTTTGGGCATCGATTGTCTCTCGAAGAGGTTTGGCAGGTGCACGCCTTCGTCAAGTCCACCGACCATTATTAGGGGTCCCTGCCCTGATGCCCACGAGCAAGGAGCCAGTGGCGAGGCTGGCGCGCAGGAACGAGTCTCTGATAACACTGTGACTGTCAAACGCATTGGCGATCGGTGAGCCGGACGCAACCACACTGGCACAAAAATTGAACCAGGATAGAGACTTAGCCACGATCGAGCCGATGATGCTCTATATGGGGCGCCGTGCGCGGGAAGCCGCGGCGACGCTTGCGCTCGCCTCGACCGAGGCCAAGAACGCCGCGCTCCTCGCCATGGCCGAGCATCTCGAGCGATCCGCCTCCAAAATTCTCGAAGCGAACTCCCAAGACCTCGAGGCGGCGCGTGGAAAAGGGCGGGACGCCGCGTTCCTCGACCGCCTTGCCCTGACGGCGTCCGGCGTCGCTTCCATGGCGAACGGCTTGCGCGACATCGCCGCGGTCGCCGATCCCGTCGGCCAAGTGACGGCGCGCTGGACCCGACCCAACGGTCTGGAAATTTCGCGCATCCGCGTACCGCTCGGCGTGGTCGGCATCATCTACGAGTCGCGTCCCAACGTGACGGCGGATGCCGCTGGACTTTGCTTGAAGTCGGGCAACGCCGCGATCCTCAGGAGCGGGAGCGAGAGCTTCCTCACCTCGCTCGTGATCGCCAATGTCTTGGGCGAGGCGCTCGCTGCTGCGGGACTGCCTGAAGCTTCGATCCAGCTCGTGCCGACGGTCGACCGCTCGGCCGTCGGCTTCATGCTCGGTGGGCTCGCGGGCGCGATCGACGTGATCGTGCCGCGCGGCGGCAAGGATCTCGTCGGGCGCGTGCAGGCCGAAGCGCGGCTCCCCGTCTTCGCGCATCTCGAAGGCGTGTGCCATGTCTATGTGCACGGAAGCGCCGATCCCGACATGGCAAAGAAGATCGTGCTCAACGCCAAGATGCGTCGCACCGGAATTTGCGGGGCGGCCGAGACGCTTCTCGTCGATCGCGCCGCGGCACCCCAGCAGCTCGCGCCGCTCGTCAAGATGCTGATCGGAGCGGGGTGCGAGGTGAGGGGCGATCCCGCGACGCAAGCGGTCGACACCCGCGTGAGGCCTGCAACCGAAGCCGACTGGCCGAAGGAATATCTCGACGCCATCATCGCGGTGAAGGTTGTCGATAGCCTCGACGAGGCGGTCGCGCATATCGCCCGCTACGGCTCGCAACACACCGACGCGATCGTGACCGAGGACCGCAAAGCGGCGGAGGAATTTCTCGCCCGCGTCGACAGCGCGATCGTCCTGCACAACGCCTCGACCCAGTTCGCCGATGGCGGCGAGTTCGGCATGGGGGCCGAGATCGGCATCGCCACCGGCCGTTTCCACGCGCGAGGACCGGTCGGCGTCGAGCAGCTCACGATCTTCAAATATGCCGTGCGCGGGCAGGGCCAGACCCGCCCTTGAGAAGCGGCGCGACAAAGACACGGAAAAGAGAGAGCGGGCGGCTGCCGATGGCGGCGCCCGGCATGCGCATCGGGCTTCTCGGCGGCTCGTTCAATCCGCCGCATGAGGCCCATCGCGCGATCAGTCTCGCGGCGCTGAAGCGCCTCGGCCTCGACCGGGTCTGGTGGGTGGTCAGCCCGCCAAACCCGCTGAAAGACCCGTCCACGCTCCCGAGCCTCGAAGCCCGCCTCGAATCCGCGCGCAAGATCGCGCGTCATCCGCGCATCGAGGTGACCGGCTTCAGCGGCGGCTCGGCCTACACGGTCGATCTTCTCGTCGCGCTCAAGCGCCGCTTCCCGGGAGTCCAGTTCGTGTGGCTCATGGGCGCCGACAATCTTGCGGAGCTCCATCGCTGGCACGCATGGGAGGAGATTTTCGCACGCGTGCCGATTGCCGTGTTCGACCGGCCGGGCTATCGGCTGAAGGCTCGGGCGAGCCGGGCGGCGCAGCGTTTCCTCGACTATCGGGTCGACGAGACGGACGCGGGCGGCTTGGCCCTCCTCATTCCCCCCGCCTGGACCATGCTCACCCATCCCCTGTCGGGCCTGTCCTCCACCGCTCTCCGCGCGAGCGCCACAGCAAAAAAAGCCGAGAAAAAAACCAAGAGCCACTAGCCCTATTGAATCTCCTATGGCGCCCATACTATTTTTATGTCGCGAGGCAGCGTCCGACTCACCCCGTCATGCGTTTAGCATGCGTATCGGCTAGGCTGTTTCGCCGAGGAGCAATGGCAGAAGGACCGTCACCACAACATGCGCTCAGCTAGAGAGGGTGCCCAGCGCGGCACGCCTCCTAACGGATTCGCGCCATTTCGCGCGCATCCGAACCGTCTCCTCAATGTCGTGCTCGACACGCTCGACGCCGCCAAGGCGGAGGATGTCGCGGTCATCGACTTGAGAGGCAAGACCTCGATCGGCGATCAGATGGTGATCGCCTCGGGCCGCTCGCAAAGGCATGTCGGGGCCGTCGCCGACCACCTGATCAGAAAGCTGAAGGATGAGGGCTTTGGCCGCGCCCGCGTCGAGGGTATGCCCCATTGCGATTGGGTGCTGATCGACTCGGGCGACGTCATCGTCCATATCTTTCGCCCCGAGGTTCGCACGTTCTATAACCTCGAGAAGATGTGGTCAGCCGACCGGCCCATGGAGCGGCTGGTGATCTGATCTCTCGTTCCGGGCGCCTCGCTGTCAAGGCGAGCCTTTAGGGCGCATACGCATGCGGCTCCTGATCGCTGCCGTCGGCAAGCTGAAGCAGGGGCCGGAGCGCGAGCTGTTCGCGCATTATCTCGGCCGCGCCGAGGCCGCCGGCCGGAAGCTCCATCTCTCGCCGATCGCCGTGGTCGAAGTGCCGGAGTCGAAGGCCGCGACGGCCCGGGCCCGTAAAGAAGCTGAAGCGCAAGCGCTTCTCGTCAAAGTCCCGTCATCGCATCGGCTCATCGCGCTCGACCGGGAGGGCGAGGCGTTGTCGAGCGAGGCGTTCGCCGCGCTCCTGGCAAAACTGCGCGACGCGGGCGCAGAAGGGGTGGCCTTTCTTGTCGGTGGCGCCGACGGCTTGTCCCCAGAGGTGCCGGCCAAGGCCGCGAAGGCGATTTCGTTTGGCGCTCTGACGCTACCCCATGGGCTTGTTCGCGTTATACTCGCCGAGCAGATCTACCGCGCGGCGACGATTCTCGCGGGCCACCCCTATCACCGCGGTTGAGCATGATCGCCGAGACGCGTGAATTTTCGGGACAGCGAACCGTATGAAAAATTTAAGACTTTGAGGCACTCTTTTGCCTTCCGATGCCTTGATTCCGCCGTACCGCTCCGTTGTCGTTAAAGCGGCTGAATGGCCAAGGCGCATGGCGCATCGATTCGATTTGGCTTCCTTACGACAAAGGTTTCGATCCGCGCTGCTTGCGGCTGGCCTGATCGGCGCTTCGCCGGGTTTGGCTCTGGCACAGGACGGTCTTTCACGCGACGAGGCGAAGCAAAGGCTCGACCAGACCGAGCAAAGCCTCCAGTCGAACCGGGCCAAGGAAGAAGGCCTCGCCAAGGAATTGGCAACCTTGGCGGTGGAGAGGGCAAAGCTAAACAGCGAGCTGATTGCGGCGGGCGGACGAGTGCAGGCGAGCGAGGCCAAGCTGTCGGAGACGGAAGCCAAGCTTGGCGATTTGACCGAGCAGGTCAACGTCATCCAGAGCTCGATCACCGAGCGGAAGGAAGCCATCGTCAAGATGCTGAGCGCCATGCAGAGGATCGGCCGCACGCCGCCGCCCGCGCTCGTGACCCGCAGGGACGACGCCGTCGCCGTCGTGCGCAGCGCCATGCTGCTCGCCGAAGTGTTCCCCGAGCTCAAATACCAGGCCGACAATCTCTCGCGCGAACTCGAGGGGCTGGTTGGCCTCGAGAGCGGCATTCGCGAGCAGCGCGACGCCGAAAAACGTGAGACCGAGCGGCTCACCGCCGAGCGCGCGGCGCTGGACCGGCTGTTGGAGGAGAAGAGCCGCGCGACGGCGCAAGGCGAGGCCGAACTTGCCGATGTCCGCCGGGTCGCTGTCGAGCAAGCGCAAGCCGTCACCGATCTGAACGAACTCATCCAGCAGCTCGATGCCAGCATCGCCAAGGTCGAGATCGCCCAATATGACGCGGAGATCGCCACCGAGCGGGCGCTCAGGTCGCGGGCACAGCAGCAGGCCCTCGCCACTCCCGGCAACGAAAGCGTCGTCGAAATCAAGCCGCAATCGACCAGGGTGGCGTTTGCGAGCCCCGATCGGCTCAAGCCGGCGCTCCCCTTCGAGGCGGCCAAAGGCAGCCTGCGCCTGCCGGCCCAGGGGCAGAAAGTGAAGCGTTTCGGCGAAACCGACGCGGCCGGCGCCACGCTCAAGGGGATCTCGCTGCAGACGCGCGTCGAGGCGCGGATTACCGCCCCCGCCGATGGCTGGGTGGTCTACGCCGGCGCCTTCCGCTCGTACGGGCAGCTATTGATCATCAACGCGGGCGGAGGCTATCATATTCTGCTTGCGGGAATGAGCCGCATAGACGTTGGCCTCGGTCAATTCGTCCTCGCCGGAGAACCCATCGCCGAGATGGGCAATGCGGCGGGGTCGAGCCGCGGCAATGACAATTCGCGCCCCGTCCTCTATGTCGAGTTCAGAAAGGACGGCACGCCAATAGACCCTGACCCATGGTGGGCCGAGGCTTCCGAAAAGGTGCAAGGATGATGCGGAAATCCGAATACGCGCTTTGGGCGCTCCTGGTGCTGGCCGTGCTCGCTGCCGGCTCGACGATGGTGAGCCTGGCGCGCAGCCAGTCGGCCTCGGCCGCCAACTCGGAGATCTACCGGCAGCTCGACCTGTTCGGTGAGGTGCTTGAGCGCGTCCGCGGCGACTACGTCGAGAAGCCCGAAGATCCCAAGCTGATCGAGGCGGCGATCAACGGCATGCTGACCGCGCTCGATCCCCATTCGGCCTACCTCAATCCGAAGCATTTCCGCGACATGCAGGTGCAGACCCGCGGCGAATTCGGCGGTCTCGGCATCGAGGTCACGATGGAAGACGGCCTGATCAAGGTGGTCTCGCCGATCGACGATACCCCGG
>DASUQP010000143.1:0-20280 GCA_036280475.1 Methyloceanibacter sp.
TTTGCCGCGGAGAACGGGGGAAAAGAGGGGGACCCGTCGTAACCCTTCGGCCGTTAACCCTTAGGGCCGCAAGTTCAGGCTAAATCCGCTTGTGTCCGCTCCTTGGACCAAATGGAACAGCGGAATGCGGCGGATTGCAGCCTGCTTTCGCCTTGTGGCCGTGACCTGGCCTAAATGGAAAAGCGGAATCGGGCGGGTTGCAGCCCTCTTCAGCCTTGTGGCCGTGACCTGGCTTGCGCTTGGCTTCAGCCTTGGGTTTTGGCCTGAGCGAATGCCCTTTTGGCCTGACAGACTGCCCGTCTACGACGTGGAGCTGGGCGAAACTGCGGTCGAGCCCCGGGTCGATCATCAGGGTATCGCCGCTCGAAGGGCGGGGGGCCGGGCGGGGGCGATGCGTTCCGCATCCTCTACCGCTCGACCGGGCTGAACGGCGAGCCGATCGCGGTCTCCGGCGCCATCTTCATCCCGCCGGGGCCCGCGCCTGAGCTTGGCCGCGACGTGATCGCCTGGGCCCATCCGACGAGCGGCGTGGTCGAGGCCTGCGCGCCCTTGCTGATGCCCGATGTTGCCGGCATGATCTGGGGTCTGGAGGACATGCTCGGGCAAGGCCACGTCGTGGTCGCCACCGACTATCCCGGACTCGGCGTTGCGGGCCAGATCCACCCCTATCTGATCGGCGTGAGCGAGGGGCGCTCCGTGATCGATTCGGTACGCGCCGCACGCGATCTGCCGCGCTCGGGCGCCTCCAATCGTTTCGTGGTGTGGGGCCACAGCCAAGGCGGCCATGCCGCCCTCTATGCCGGCGAGCTTGCCGCAAGCTATGCGCCCGACTTGAAGCTCCTGGGCGTGGCGACGGCGGCGCCTGCCACTTATCTCGCCGAGTTGTTCGAAGCCGACATATCGACACCGATCGGCAAGGAGATGACCGCCATGGCCCTCTACTCGTGGACGAAGCTCTACAACAAGCCGGCCTCAACCCTGATCGAGTCCGCCGCCATGGCACCCTTCCAGGAACTGGCGCATGAATGCGTCGAGTCGGTCCTCGAACTGGCGGCCCTCGGTCGGGCGGAGAAACCGCTCGAGTGGACCCGGTTCCTGAAAGTCGATCCCACCGAGATCGCATACTGGCGCGAAATCATGGAGCGCAACACACCGGGGCAGGCGCCCGCCGGCGCGCCGGTCTTTATCGCCCAAGGTACCGTCGACACGACCGTGAGGCCGGACGTCACCAAGAAATTCGCCGCGGCGCTGTGCCGGCAAGGGGAGCGGGTGCGCCTCATCTCTCTCAATGGCGTGGGCCACATTTTCGCGGCCAAGCACAGCGTCGGCCAAGCGCTCGCCTGGATGGGCGCCCGCTTCCGCGGGCTGCCCGCGCCGTCGGACTGCGAAAGCTAGCGCTAGCCTCGTCGCGTGGCGGCGCCGTCAGTAGCCGATCTTGATCAGCGTGTTTCCCGTCCCACGACGCTGCACCAGCGAATAGAGCGCCGCGGCGTTTGCGGGATGCAGTCTGATACAGCCATGCGAGGCCGGCCGCCCGAGATGCTTGATCTCGTATGACCCGTGGATGGCGTAACCGCGCAGGAAGAAGATCGAATGCGGCATGGGCGAGCCGTCATAGAGCGTGGAGCGGTGGTAACGGACGAGCGCGGTCGGTTTGAAGGTGCCGGTGGGCGTCCGGTAGCCGCGGCGCGCCGTCGATATCGGCCAGTTGTAGCGCGCCTTGCCATCGACGATGACGGCCATGCGCTGGCTCGACAAGTTGATTTTGGTGACGATCTGCGCCTCGGCGAGGGTTGGAACAGCAAGGATGAAGCCGAAGAGGACGGCCAGGAGGACGGTGCGCCGCATGTCGTAACTCCCTCTAAGCCGGCCTCCGCGGCGGCTCTTGTTGATATGAATCCCGGGAGCCTGAGGCTCCAAAGCAAGACTATTCGGCATCTTTTAACACCACGTCCGTGAACATCGGCTGAATGCGCTTGGCACCGAAGGTGCGCACCCGCCGCGGGGCCTGCGAGACCTTCCAATTGCCGCCATCATTTGTGCTAGGCTGAGCCCGCTTGAGAGCCCTGGGGGGACGGAACGAGGGCCGATGCTAAGGCTTTTCTTTGGCCTCCTGCTGATCATTTATGGCGGCGCGGCCGCGGCTCAGCAGTCGCTCGCGCCCCAAACCGTCGCCGCGCCCAAGCCGGCGAAGCCTTCGACCAAGCAAACCGCCAAGAAGAAGCCGCCCAAGCCCAAATCTCCGATCGCGCGCGAACTGTTCGGGGCTGCGAGCGAGCCCGCCCCTCTCGCCGCCCGCTCGATCGGCGGCTACGCCAAAGGCTGTCTCGCCGGCGGCGTGTCGTTGCCGATCAACGGGCCCGACTGGCAGGTGATGCGGCTCTCGCGCAACCGCAATTGGGGCAACCCGCGCCTTGTGGACTATCTCGAACGACTGGCAAGCGACGCGCATGCGCTCGACGGCTGGCCGGGCCTCCTCCTCGGCGACATGTCGCAGCCGCGCGGCGGGCCGATGTTGACCGGCCATACCAGCCATCAGGTCGGACTCGACGCCGATATCTGGCTGACCCCCATGCCGGACCGCATCCTCACGCCGGACGAGCGCGAGGACATGACTGCGGTCTCGATGCTCAAGGATCCATTCAGCGTCGATCCCGCGATCTTCACCCTCCTCCATGTGAAGCTCATCAAGCGCGCCGCATCGTACCCGCAAGTCGCGCGCATCTTCGTGCATCCCGCCATCAAGAAGGCGCTGTGCCAGGAGGCGCCGAAAGCCGGCAAAGACTTAGCTTGGCTCGGCAAGGTCAGGCCGTGGTGGAATCATCACTACCATTTCCACGTGCGGCTCTCCTGCCCGCCGGGAGCGGAAGGCTGCGACAATCAAAAGCCGATCGCCGGCGACAATGGCTGCGGTCAGGAGTTGACCAATTGGTACGCCATGTTGAAGAAGGCGGCGATCGCGAGGGGGACGTCGCCAAAGCCTGGGGCCAAGCCCTGGACCGGCAAGCCCCCGCTCACCATGGCGCAGTTGCCGAAAGAGTGCGGCGTGGTGCTCCGGGCCGGCGGGTTCGAACCGCCCATCCCGGCAGAAGACGGCACGACCGAGAAGCCGCCCGCCGCGCTTGCCGCGCTCGCAACCAAGGATGCAGGCCCGCCCATTCCGATTCTGACCGAGGCGCAGCTCAAGGCCCTGACCGGTGAGAACGCGGGCGGCATGCCGCTTCCCGACCGCAATCCCCTCCGTTGAGGCTTCACGCGAGGCGCGCCATCGGGCAGTATCCCGGCCATGCAGGAGCGACGTCAGGAGCCGCTAGCGGGGCAGCGCAATGTCTATGGCGAGCCCCTCAAGGCCTGCTCGGAGCGGCCGCTCACGGGGTTCTTCCGCACCGGTTGCTGCCATACCGGGCCCGAGGATCTCGGGCTGCATACGGTCTGCGTCGAGGTGACGGCGGAGTTCCTCGCCTTCTCCAAGGCGCGCGGCAACGATCTCAGCACGCCGCAACCCGGCTTCGGTTTCCCGGGGCTTATGCCCGGCGATCGCTGGTGCCTGTGCGCGGCGCGCTGGCGCGAAGCCTTCGAGGCCGGGCGCGCGCCGCGTGTCGTGCTCGGCGCGACCCACGAGGCGACGCTCGAGATCGTCGATTTCGAAGATCTGAAGCGCTACGCCATCGATCTCGCGTGAAGGAGTTGCGCTTATCGGGCCTGGACACCGTTCCGCCGGCGATGGCAGCATGACGCGATGCCGAAAAAAAAGCCGAAAAAGAAGCCGCGCGCCTCGACCAAACAGAGCGAACCCGCAACACAGGTCAGCGCGCGCAAAAAGCGCCAGATCTTCGCCGAGGGCCACAAGCGCAAGTTCCTCGTGGTCGTCGACGAGACGCCCGAATGCGAGAGCGCGCTTGCCTTTGCCGCAAGCCGCGCGCAGCGGACCGGCGGCCAGCTCGCGCTGCTCTACGTCATCGAGCCCGACGTCGATTTCCAGTGGCTCGCGGTGGAAGATGTCGCGCGCGAGGAGGGACACAGCAAAGCGAAGGCCGTGTTCCGCCTGTTCGGGCGCAAGCTGAAAGCCATGGGTTTCGAGGCGCTCGTTCCGGAGGAGATCGTGCGCGAGGGCATGAAATCGGAGGAAATCACGCGGGCGATCGAGGAGGACGAGGATATCGGGGTCCTCGTGCTCGGAGCCTCGAAAGACCCTTCGGGACCCGGGCCCCTGGTCACGGACCTTGCCGGCAGCGGGCTCGGAGCGACCTTTCCGGTCCCGATCACGGTCGTGCCGGGGCATCTTTCTACTGAAGAAATCCTCGCTTTGGCTTGATATGGGGCTTTTCTGCCCCGACATTATCAGCCAAAATTTGAGCGGTTTTCAGTGCTAGCGGAATGGGACGGTTTCAAGGGGCGCCATTCGAGGCTTGAGGGAGCCAACCATGAGAATAGCGGCATTGGGCCTGCTCGCGGCGGCGTGCTTCAGCGTTCCCGCATTTGCGGCCGAGCCTAACGGACCGGCCGGTCTCATCACGCCGGCCGAAGGTTTGCGCATTACCGTTCAAGGCCTCGCCTCCGCCAAGTCCAACTCGCCGCAAAGGGACGCGCTGGTCCAATATTACGGCGCGCCCGACCGGAACCTCCTTTGGGTCGATGACAACGGGCTCACCGAGCGCGCCAAGCTCGTCATGGCCGAGATCGGAAAGGCCGATGATTACGGCTTGCGAGCCTCCGATTATCCGCTGCCCGATGCCGCCTCATTTAACCCCTCCGATCCCGGGGCGAGGGACTGGCTCGCCCAATCGGAGATGAAGGTCAGCTACGCGGTGCTCGACTATGCCAAGGACGCCCGCGGCGGCCGCATCGAACCGGTGCGCGTCAGCAAGAATCTCGATCCCAACCTTGCCCTCCCCAATCCCTCCGAGGTGCTTGAGGTGATCGCCATCCGTTCCGATCCGGCCGCCTATTTGCGGAGCTTTCAGCCTGCCCAGCCGCAATTCGAGGCTCTCAGGCAGAAGTTGATCGAGCTCAGAGGCGGCAAGGTCGAAGAGGTCAAGCCCAACGCCGTCGTCATTCCCGCCGGTCCGGTGCTCAAGTTCGGCATGGAGCACGAGCAGGTCGCGCTCTTGCGCAAGCGGCTCGACGTTCCCGCCGGCTCAAACGAGAACAAGTTCGACGAGGCCGTGCTCGACGCGGTGCGGCAGTTCCAATCCGGCAACGGCACGCGCCCCGACGGCGCCGTGGGCGCGGGCACGCGGCGTCTGCTCAATCATGGCCAACAGCCGCGGGCCGTGGGCAGCGAGGCGCGGATCAGGCAGGTTCTCGTGAATATGGAGCGTTGGCGCTGGCTGCCCAACGATCTCGGGCCGTTCTACGTGAACGTCAACATCCCGGAGTTCACGCTACGCGTGGCCGAAGACGGCAAACCCATCCACACGGCGCGCGTGGTCGTCGGCAAACCCAGGACGCAGACGCCCGTGATTTCCGATGAGTTGGAGGTGATCGTCTTTAATCCCTATTGGAATGTCCCGAACTCCATCAAGAACGAAGAGATCGCCCCTTACATGGGAGCGGGCGGCGGCTTTTTCGGCGGCGGCTGGGACACTTCCGTTCTCAAGCGTCACGGTTTGCGCATCAAGTACGGCAACCGCGATATCGACCCCGATTCGATCGATTGGAGCCGCAATGACATCCGCAATTTCGATCTCGTTCAACCGCCCGGCCCCAGCAACGTGCTCGGCCGCGTGAAGTTCTTGTTCCCCAATTCGCACGACGTCTACATGCACGACACGACGCAGAAGTTCCTGTTCAACAACGCCGTGCGCGCCGAGAGTCACGGCTGCATGCGCGTGCAGAATCCCAATCTGCTGGCGCAGGCGATCTTGAAGCGCGACAAGGGTTGGAGCGAGGCGCGAGTCGAATCCACGTTCGATGCCGGCGACGACCATCAGGTCGCCCTCGACCAGAAGATTCCCGTCTACGTCACCTATTTCACCTTGAGGGTGAACGAGGACGGCACGTTCACCTCGTTCAACGATCTCTACGGTCACGACTCGAGAATGACGGCGGCGCTCGAGGGGCGGGGCTACCAGAGCGATCCGGTGTACGAGGAGGAACAGGTGTTCGCCGGAGAGTGGCGGCAAAACCAGCGGCGGGTCGGAGGGAGAGGGTCCTTCGGCAGCGATTTTACCCGGTCTCTGTTTGGATTTTAGCGGCCTTTCGCGCTGGCACGGCGCGGCGGCGAGCAGGGCGTGCGCCTTGACTTTCGCGCGCGTGGGACCAAGTATAAGCTAGAATCGTTCTAAGATCAGCGGCGCCTTGCCGCCGGAGAGCCATGTTCATTCAGACCGAAGCGACCCCCAACCCGGCGACCCTGAAGTTCATCCCGGGCCGCCCCGTGCTCGCCCAGGGCACGTTGGAGTTCCTCGATCCCGAGACGAGCAAAGCCTCGCCGCTGGCGGCACGGCTGTTCGAGATCGAGGGCGTCAAGGGGGTGTTCTTCGGCACCGACTTCATCAGCGTGACCAAGGGCGAGGGCGAGTGGCAGCACCTGAAGCCTGCCATTCTCGGCGTCATTATGGAGCACTATCTCTCGGGCGCCGCCGTGACCGACGCGCCGGAGGAGGCCGAAGCGGGCGAACCGAACGAGTTCTTCGCTCGGGAAGACGAAGAGACGGTCAAGACCATCAAGGAGCTGCTTGAGACCCGCGTCCGCCCGGCCGTGGCCCAGGACGGCGGCGACATCACCTTCCAGGGCTTCCGCGACGGCGTGGTCTATCTCCACATGCGCGGCGCCTGCTCGGGTTGCCCGAGCTCCACCGCGACGTTGCGTCACGGCATCGAGAATTTGCTCAGGCACTTCGTTCCCGAGGTGCAGGAGGTCCGTCCGGTTTGACGGACCAGCTCCCCGATTCCTGTCTCGACCAGCTGTTCAGAACCGCGCGCACGCATAACGCGTGGCGCGAGCGGGACGTCCCCGACGCGCTGCTGCACGAGATCGTCGATCTCGCCAAGCTCGGGCCGACCAGCGCCAATTGCAGCCCGGCGCGGCTCCTCTTCGTGAAGTCGCGCGCCGCCAAGGAGCGGCTCCGCCCGCATCTCTCCGAAGGCAATCGCGACAAGACGATGAAGGCGCCGGTCTGCGTCATCATCGGCTACGATCTCGACTTCTATATCCATCTGCCCAAGCTCTTTCCCCATACCGATGCCAAGAGCTGGTTCGAGGGCAAGAAGGAGAAGATCTTCGACAACGCCTTTCGCAACGGCACGCTGCAAGGCGCCTATCTCATCATGGCGGCGCGCGCGCTCGGGCTCGATTGCGGGCCGATGTCGGGCTTCGACAACAAAGGCGTCGATAAGGAGTTCTTCGCCGGGACCAACATCAAATCGAATTTTCTCTGCAATCTCGGCTACGGCGATGCAAGCGTCCTGTTCCCGCGCTCGCCGCGCTTCGAATTCGACGAGATGGCGCAAATCCTCTAAGCAAGCGCCATGAATATCCTCGCGCTCGAGACCAGCATGGGCGCCTGCTCGGCCGCGCTGTTTAGGCGTGACGGCGGCGCGTGCACCGTGTTCGCGCGGACTGAGAAGATGGCGCGAGGCCACGCCGAAGCGCTGATGCCCATGGTGGCGCAAATCATGAGCGAGAGCGGTACGGCGTTCGCCGCGCTCGATCGAATCGTGGCGACGATCGGCCCGGGCAGCTTTACCGGTGTGCGGATCGCAATCTCGGCGGCGCGCGGTCTTGCGCTTGTGACGGGAGCCGCGCTTTTTGGCATCGACAGTCTGACGGTGATGGCGAAAGAGGCGCTCACCTTGGGCGTTGCGGGGGCCGCGCCATTTGCCGTCGCCGTCGATGCGAGGCGCGGCATGCTCTATCTCGGGCTCTATGACGGTGCCGCGCGAAGACGCGAGGGCCCGCTCCTGATCGCGCCGGATGATGCCGCGAATTTGCTCCCGAGCGGACTTCGCACGGCCGTCGGCAGCGGGGCCGCGCGGCTCGCCGAGGCGGCCGTCAGCCACGGCGTCCACATCGAGGCGAAGCTGCTCGATCTTGAGCCGAGCGCCTCATCCCTTGCCGCGCTCGCCGAGGAGAGCGGCGAGACGGCGCTCACGCTCCGGCCGCTTTACTTGCGGCCCCCCGACGCGAGGCCCCAAACGCAGGCGAGTGTGGCGCGATGCTGACGACCGTCGAGCTCAAAGTGCGCCAGGCGGGTCCCCTCGACGCGGACGTGCTGGCCGCTCTCCACCGCGATTGCTTCGCGCGGGCCTGGGACGAGGCCGCGATGATAAAGTTCGCCGCGTCGCCCGAGACGCTATGCCTGATCGGCGCGGTCGCAGCCGGCGCTTCAAGCGTCGCCGGAGGTTTGCTGATCGCGCGAAAGGCCGGAGATGAGGCCGACATTCTGACCTTCGGCGTCGTGCCGTCGTACCGCAACAGGGGTCTTGGGCGGGCGCTCCTTGGCACCGCGACTGAGCGCTTGCGCGCAAGCGGCACGAAGCGGTTGTTTCTCGAAGTGGAGGAAAGCAACGACGCGGCGCTTCGGCTCTATCGCTCTTTCGGCGGTGAGCCGGTCGGCCGGCGGCAAGGCTACTATGACGACGGCGCCGACGCCGTGATCTTCAGCCTTGCCCTTTGACGCCCCCTTGCCGATGATGTCGCGACGCGGGCGAGAGGCGGCAAGGAAGCCACATGCGCAAGAGGGCCATGAGGGAAAGCAGGCTCGAACGGCTCTGCGCCGAAAAGGGCATGCGGATGACGGGTCAGCGACGAACCATTGCCAAGGTGCTGTCGGAGGCCGACGATCATCCCGACGTCGAGGAGGTTTACCGCCGTGCAAGCGCCCGGGACCCGCATATCTCGCTCTCGACGGTCTATCGCACGGTGCGCCTGTTCGAGGGCGCCGGCATCCTCGAGCGGCATGATTTCGGCGACGGCCGCGCCCGTTATGAGCCCGCGGGCCCCGGCCATCACGATCACCTGATCAACGTCAAGACCGGCGAGGTCATCGAGTTCAGCAACGAGCAGATCGAACGGCTGCAGGAGAACGTGGCGCGCGAACTCGGCTTCCGCCTTATCGGCCACCGTCTCGAACTTTTCGGCATGCCGCTCAAGAACGGCAAATCGTAGACCGGCGCGTGCGCGAGGCGATCTTAGCGGCAACGTCATGAGAAGCTTGCGTGGGTTCCTCGTTCTTGGCGTCTTCTTTGCCTTCACACTGCCGCTGATGCCGCTTCAGCTCCTGTTTCTCAGCATCGGCTCGCGCCACGCCCGCACTTTTCCGCATTGGTACCATCGGCAGGTGTGCAAGATCGTCGGCATCCGCCTCAATATCGAAGGCAAGATCGCCGAGGGGCACGGAGTGCTGCTGATCTCGAACCACGTCTCGTGGATCGATATCAGCGTGCTCTCTGCGGTGGCGCCGGTCTCGTTCGTCGCCAAGCAAGAGGTTGCCTCCTGGCCGTTCGTGAGCTGGCTCGCGAAATTGCAACGCTCGGTGTTCATCGACCGCACTCGGCGGAGCGAGGTCGGCGAGAAAGCGAATGAGATTCTGAACCGGCTCGCCGCAGGCGACCACATCGTGCTGTTCGCGGAAGGCACTTCAAGCGACGGCAATAGCGTGATCCCGTTCAAGACCTCGCTGTTCGCGGCGGCCAAGCCGCCCGGGGGCGCGCCCATGGGCGCCAAGGTTTCGGCGCAGACGCTCGCGCTCACCTACAACAAAGTCTACGGCTTGCCGCTCTGCCGGCGCGACCGTCACCTCATCGCCTGGTATGGCGAAATGGACCTCGCCACGCATGCGTGGAGGCTGTTAGGGCTTGGTCCTATCGACGCGCATATCCGCATCGGGCCGCCGATGCCCCTCGATCAATTTCCCGACCGCAAGGCGCTCGCGCGCTACGCAGAGGACAAGGTGCGCAATGACGTGGCCGAACTCCTGCGCGGACGCAAAGACGCGGAGGCGGCGCCATCGCACTGACGGTGCGAGCGAAGACTGGAGCGCCGCAGCCGGGACGGCGACAGCGCTCCAGACTCAAGAAAGATCACATCGCCCGTCTTAGCCTGATCGTGTCGAGCACGGTCGCGGGCGCGAAGTTCCCGTTCGGCAATTGCCGAATGAGACCGGCCTTCACCACATTGATCAGAGTGGCATGCACACCCCGATCGGCGGTCTCGGCGTCGACGAAATAGCCCTCCTGCAAAGCGAACCGCCGGAGGTCGTCCCGCGACATGGCGCCCGCTTCGTTGAGCTTGCGGATGAGGAAGTCGGCCAACGGCT
Organism: Methyloceanibacter sp.; assembly: GCA_036280475.1. Lineage (GTDB taxonomy): Bacteria > Pseudomonadota > Alphaproteobacteria > Rhizobiales > Methyloligellaceae > Methyloceanibacter. The sequence goes on from DASUQP010000143.1 coordinate 10,263, forward strand.
GCTGCGGTTGACGCGGCGCCGGCGGCTGTGGCTGTGGCTGTGGCTGTGGCTGCACGTGTTGATGCAGAGGCTGAGGCTGAGGCTGAGGCTGGACGTGTTGATGCGGCTCGTGCACCGCTTGGCTCGCGGCCTCGTGCACCAGCGGCCTTTGTCCCGCCGCTGACGCCTCCAGTCGCCGGCGTTCGAGCTCCATCAGCCGGTTCACAGCCTCGAGTTCGGCCTTTAATTCCTCGAGCCTCGTTTCGTGCTCTTGCTTGAGCTGCTCGTATAGTCGGTCGAATTGGGATTCCTGGGCGTTGATCTCTCCTTCCAAGAGAGTGGCCCGGTCTTGCAGGTCCCCGCGAATGTCACGCATTGCTGCCCCTCGTTCATGGTGTTGGCTCCAACGACCCGACGGGGCTGGCAGGTTCACGCAAGACCAAACGAACCATGCCTGGCCGCCGCGCCGGGCAAGTCTTGCAAGGCCCCGGGATTGCCTCGGCAGGGGCCCTACTGCCTCATCTTAACCACAAGGGAAGGCCGCTGTCTCGGCTGAGCTTCCCGGATTGACATACACCAAGCTTTCAGCGTGTGGACAGACCCATGCGCCAAGCCTTGGCGAACGCGGCTTCGGCCGTGGCGAAGACGAGACCAAGCTTTCAAGTGAATTCAGACGTCGCCTTGCGGCAAATGCCGTGCCTTATTCTTGGCAACCGTCGATCGAAGCGGCGGCAATTCAGCGCCTATGTCTTGCCGTCGCTCTTTTCGGCTTTGCCATCTCGGGCAGAAACGCCGCAAGCAACCCGATCGCCGGCAGAAAAGCGCACACATGGTAGACCAAGGTGATGCTGGTCGCGTCCGCAAGCCAGCCAAGAAAAGCGGCACCAATGCCGGCGACGCCGAAAGCAAGGCCAAAGAACAAGCCTGCCACCATGCCGACCCGACCCGGGATCAGCGTCTGGGCATAGACGATGATCGCAGGGTGCGCCGAGGCGAGGATCAGCCCGATGATCACGCTCAAGATCGCGGTGCCCAGCAAACCCACATAGGGAAGCGCAAGCGTGAAGGGCAGCACGCCGAGTATCGACCACCAGATCACGCGCCTTGTGCCGATGCGATCGCCGATCGGACCGCCGATCACGGTGCCTGCGGCGACGGCGAACAGAAACAGGAACAGGTAGAGCTGCGCGTTCTGCACCGACAGCCCGAAGGTGTGGATCAGATAGAAGGTGTAGAAGCTCGTGATGCTGACGAGGTAGAAGTCCTTGGAGAAGGTGAGCGCCATCAAGATGGCGACCGACTTCCGCACCTTGCCGTGGGTCAGCTCGTGGATCGCTTCGCGCTCGCTCGGATGCGCAGTGCTGTTGAACTTCAGCGTCCTGCCATACCAGGAGCCGATCGCGGCAAGCATGACCATGCCGATCAGCGCCACGATCGAGAACCAGGCGAGGCTTTGCTGCCCGAACGGCAGCACGATGAAGGCCGCGAGCAGCGGACCGAGCGCGGTGCCGAAATTGCCGCCGACCTGAAACACGGATTGCGCAAGCCCATGCTGTCCGCCCGAGGCAAGGCGCGCCACGCGCGAGGATTCGGGGTGAAACACCGAGGAGCCCATGCCGATCAGGCCTACGGCGACGAGCACGAGGCCGTAGGTCGAGGCAAAGGCGGCGATGAGGAGGCCGAGAAGCGAACAGCCCATGCCGGCAACGAGAGAATAGGGCGTGGGGTAACGGTCGGTGACAAAACCGACCAGGGGCTGAAGCACGGACGCCGTGAACGTGAAGGTGAAGGTGATGAGCCCGATCTGACGGAAGTCGAGCCCGAGGCTGTCCTTGATCATGGGATAGAGCGCCACGATCAGCGACTGGATCACGTCGTTCAAGAGGTGGCAGATGCTGATGGCCGCAAGCACCGCAATCGCGGTCTGCTGCGCGGCCGATGCGCCCGTGGTCTCGCCGGTCTTGATCGCCATGCTTGAGCCTGAAATGCTTCTTGTCGGGCGGCGCAGAATTGGGGCGAACCCAGTCTCAAAAGCAAGGGCTGATTTCCGCTCGGTGCAGCGGTCGGCGCAACCGTTACGCCGCGGTCTGGCGCCCGACCGGTAGGCTCAAGCCAGGATAGAACCGGGCCATCATCCGGTCCGCGTAGCCTCTGAGATTGTCGTGCCGCTCCGCGGCGAGGCGAATCGGCGTCTCGAATACCGGACACAGCACGCCGGCGACAAACGCAAAAGACGTGGCGTCGACGCCCGTCGGTTCCGCTCCCATCATGTAAGGCTTGGTCCCCAAGAAATCCGCCGTCGCGTCGATCGATCGCGTCGCAAGCGCCGTGATCTCCTCGGAGGAATGGCGCCCCATGCCTTGTCCATGCAGCCTTTGGCGAACTTGCCTCCGGATCATGGCCACCACGAGAGGCCGGATCGGTGCCGGTACGGCGCGGAAGAAATTGCGCGGTCCCTTCGCGAAGTTCGCGTCATCCATCCAGCGGTCATGCACAACCGCCCAATAGAGATTGTCTTCGAGCATCTTCTCGAACGCCCAGGCAACGGCGCGCTGCTCTGCGTTAAGGCCGCGGTCGAAATCGATGTTGTACTTCTTCTCGAGATGCCAGCGGATGAACGTCGAGTCGCCGATGGGCTCGCCGTCATCGACCACGTAGGGCAGCTTGCCCTTGGGCGCCTTGCTCAAGCCACCCGTCTGAACGGCGTAGGGCACGCCCGCCATCTTGAGGAGAATCTCGGCCTTCATCACGAAGGGGCTCGGATCGGGAAGGCCGAAGGCGGGTCCAAAGCCGTAAAGCGTTATCATCTGTCATCCCTCATGGCATGGACGCGGGGCTCGGCTGTCATTCTATCCTACCGCACGGACGCGCAGGCACGCCCTTTCCATGCGCGCGCGATGAGGGCGGCGCAGGCCGTTAACAACACATCAAAGACCGCCGAAATCCACCGGAACGAACGCTGCGGGCAAACGTTTCGTTCATGAGGGGCTAACCGCCAAGCCCAGTTCCGGGCTGGGCGCCGTTGAATTCAAGGAGACGCCTATGAACCGCCTTTTGACGATACCTGCCAGCCTTTTGATTTTAGGTTTGGCACCGGCATTGGCAGTCGAAGACGCCGCCAAACCGGATCCGTCCGCGACGGGGGCGGAAGCGGGCCAGCTTCAGACTCAGTCGGGAGTGAGCGAGGACGCGGCCAAGAAAGCCACCGAGCCGGCCGAGGGTTCGGCCGATACCTCTGGTGGCGCAATGGAGCGTAGCTCTGCGCCTCCGTCATCCGACGCCGCGGCTACCGCGAAGGAGGACGCCTCGAAGGAAGCCCAGTCGTCCGATACGTCGGGCGGCGCCAAGGAGCAAAGCTCGGCTCCGGAGGGCTCGTCTGCGGCCGACAAGTCGAAGCCGAACCCCACCATTGGGTCCGAGACGCCCAAGGAGGATGACACGTCCAAGGAGTAATCAATTACTTCTTGGAAAGTGACAGCAAGGGGCCGCGTTGAAAGACGCGGCCCCTTCGCTTTTGCGCACGCCTCACCGAGCCGCAGCCGGGAGCTCACCATGCAATTTTTTCAAGCCGAGCGACGATGGCGGAGAGGGTGGGATTCGAACCCACGAGACGGTTGCCCGCCTACACGCTTTCCAAGCGTGCGCCTTCGACCACTCGGCCACCTCTCCTCTCGGCAAAGCGCCTCTCGCCGGGCGCCGCACTATAGCGGAGCACCCCCGAGGTTCAAGCAAGCGGGAGGTTTGCTCGCGCGCCGCTCACGCAATGCTGACCCGGCGCCCATTTGAACATGAGCCGGCGATGGCTTATGTAGGGGTCATCGCTTCCATCCGGTAGCATATCGGCACATGCGAACATTGTTGCGCATTGTTGGCGTCTGGCTGCTCTTGCTCGCCATGGTCGCCGCCGTCATCGACGCCACCAAGAGCCTGGCGGGGGGCGGCGCGTGGGTGGTGACGCCGATGGGCCAGCAGTGGCAGGCGCTGAGCCCGGAGACGCTTCGCGACGCCAAGGCCGCGATCGAGAGCAAGGTCAGCCCATTTTTGTGGGACCCGATCATGGCGACGATCCTCGACGCGCCGACCTGGGTCGTGTTCGGCATTCTCGGGGTCCTGCTTTATTGGCTCGGGCAGAAGCGCAAACCGGTCGAAGTGTTCATCAATTAACGGGGGAACGGATCAGCAGCTGCGCCAAAGGGAGTCCACGATGTTCACGCTGAAGCGCAAGCCTCTGTCGATGCCCTCGCCCGCCGAGGCGTTGCCCGGGCGCGAAAAGCCCATTGCCACCGCAAAGACCCATTTCGTCAACGGCGCCGCGCTGAAAGGTCCCTACCCGCAAGGCTTCGAGACCGCGCTGTTCGGGCTCGGCTGCTTCTGGGGCGCCGAGCGGACGTTCTGGCAGCTCCCCGGCGTTCACGTCACTGCCGTCGGCTATGCCGGCGGGCTGACGCCGAACCCGACCTACGAGGAGGTCTGTTCGGGGCGCACCGGTCACAACGAGGCGGTGCTCGTCGTCTACGACCCCAAGCGCGTGAGCTACGATGAGCTCCTCAAGGTGTTCTGGGAGAGCCATGATCCGACGCAAGGCATGCGGCAGGGAAACGACGTGGGCACGCAATACCGCTCCGGCATCTACTATTATTCGGAGCCACAGCGCAGCGCGGCTGAGGCGTCGAAGACGGCCTACGAGGCGGCGCTCAAGGCACGCGGGCTCGGGCCCATCACGACCGAGATCGTGCCGGCGCCCGAGTTCTATTTCGCCGAGGACTATCACCAGCAATATCTCGCCAAGAACCCGCACGGCTATTGCGGGCTCGGCGGCACGGGCGTCTCCTGCCCGATCGGCACCGGCGTCGGCGCCGCCTAACCATTGTCCGCCTCGAGGAGGCCCTTTCGGCGCTTCCTTGCTCGTCATGCCCGGACGTCTCAGCCAGTTGAAGCGCCAATGGAATGGATTGCCGCGTCAAGCCCGGCAATGACCGGGAGGATGGAGCGTGGCGAGCGGTAACCACGTCATTCCGGCGAAAGCCGGAATCCCAGAAGCGGCGTGCACTGCGTTCGTTAATTCTGGATACCGGCTTCCGCCGGCATGACGACCATCACCCCACCCGGCTCGGCCTTTGGCCGAGCCACCCTCCCCTTCAGGGAGGGATAGTTGCGTCAGCTGCGGATGAAGCCGACGATGTCCTTGGTCTTGGCGAGGATCGGATCGGCGATGGCGCGAGCGCGGCGCGCGCCGTCGGCGAGGATGCGGTCGATCTCGACCGGATCGGACATGAGGCGGCGCATCTCCGCACCGATCGGTGTCAATCGCGCCACCGCAAGCGCGGCCAGAGCCTCCTTGAAGCGCGAGAAGGGCGCGTTGCCGAAATCGCGCAACACCGCTTCCTTGGTCGTGTCGGCGAGGCCCGCATAGATGCCGACGAGATTGTCGGCCTCGGGCCTCTCCGCAAGCCCCTTCACCTCCGACGGCAGCGGCTCGGGATCGGTCTTGGCCTTTTTGATCTTCTTCGCGATCGCATCTTCATCGTCGGTCAGATTGATGCGCGTCATGTCGGACTCGTCGGACTTCGACATCTTGCGCGTGCCGTCGCGGAGGCTCATCACGCGGGTGGCAGGACCGGTGATGAGAGGCTCGGGCAGCGGGAAGAAGCCGCCGGGATAGCCTTCGCGCGCGATCGTCGCGGCGAAGTCGTTGTTGAATTTCTGGGCGACGTCGCGCGCAAGCTCCAGATGCTGCTTCTGGTCGTCGCCGACCGGGACGTGCGTCGCGTGGTAGAGCAGAATGTCGGCCGCCATCAGGTTCGGATAGACATAGAGCCCCGAAGAGGCGTTCTCGCGGTCCTTGCCCGCCTTCTCCTTGAACTGCGTCATGCGGTTCAGCCAGCCGAGCCGCGTCACGCAATTGAAGATCCAGGCAAGCTCGGCGTGGCCTGAGACCTGGCTCTGGTTGAACACGATGTGTCGGGCGGGATCGATGCCCGAGGCGATGAAGGCGGCCGTCACCTCGCGGGTGTTCTTCGGCAACTCCTCGGGGTCCTGGAATACGGTGATGGCGTGGAGATCGACCACGCAATAAATGCAGTCATGCGCGGCCTGAAGCGCCACGAATTTGGTGATGGCGCCGAGATAGTTGCCGAGATGGAGATTGCCGGTCGGCTGGATGCCGGAGAAGACGCGGGTCTTGGTCTTGAATCTTTGCATGTCTTGGCCCTAACGCTGGCGGGTTATGGCTTGGCAAGCGGCCCGGCGCAAGCATGCCAGCCGCCGGCTCAAGGACGGGCGTCCTTGATGAGATCGCGAAACCGCGCCGCGCCGAAGAGATGGGCCGCCCCGAGATAGGTTACGAGTCCCGCGCCGACGAGGACGACGAGCGAGGCTCCCTGCACGATCAGCCCGCTGTCGGCGGCAAAGCCCCGGGCCAAGACCTTGACCAGCAAAAAGACAACCGCTCCCATCACGGCGCAAGCCGCGAGGATGCCGAGAAAACGCCGCCGAAAGATCGGGTCGAGGGCGAAGCTTTCGCGGCGGGTGAGCTCGGCCACGAGCAGGGCGACGTTGATCCAACCGCTAAGCGCGGTCGCGAGCGCGATTCCCGTGGCGCCGATGAGAAGGAACAGCATGAGGCTCAAGACAACATTCGCCGCGAGGCTGATGCCGGCATAGAGCATCGGCGTCTTGGCGTCCTCGCGGGCGAAGAAGCTCGGATGCAGCACCTTGACTAGGACATAAGCCGGGAGGCCGAGGGCGAGCGCTGCGAGCATGGACGCAGTGGCCTTGGTATCGACCGCGGTGAAGGCGCCCCGCTCGAACAGCACGCGCATGATCGGCTCCGCCGCAAGGTAGAGCGCAATGGCGGCGGGCAGGGTGAGGAGGAGCGCGAATTCGAGCGCCCGATTTTCGCTCTCGAGCACGGCGGCATGGTCGCCCGAGCGGAGCTTGTGGCTGAGGGTGGGCAAGAGGACCACGCCGATTGCAACCCCGATCACGCCGAGCGGCAGCTGGAACAGTCGGTCGGCATAATAGAGCCAAGACACGACCCGATCCTGAAGGGTGGCGATGATCGTCGAGATCACGATGGCGAGCTGGGCCATGCCGCCGGCGAGCATGCCGGGCACCGCGAGCGCTACGAGGCGCCGCATCTCCGGCGAAAGTTGCGGCCGCTGCCATGGGAGGCGCATTCCGATCTTTGCGGCGGCGATCGCGACGACCAGAACCTGCAACAGGCCCGCGGCGGCAACGCCCCAGGCGAGCGCAATGCCGGCCGCGCTCTGATTTGACCCGCCGGCCGCGACAAAGGCGAGCAGCACAACGATGAGCACGACATTGAGGAGCGTGGGGGTGAAGGCGGCGATGGCGAAGCGGCCGAACGCGTTGAGGATGCCGGCATAGAGCGCCACGACCGACATGAACACGAGATAAGGGAGCGCGATGCGCGCGAAGAGAACGGCAGCTGCGAATTTCTCCGGATCGCTGGCAAAACCCGGCGCGAGAATGAACATCAGCCACGGCATGGCGATCTCGCCAAGGAGCGTGAAGGCAACGAGAACGACGGCGAGGCCGGAGAGCGCCTGTCCGGCGAAGGCACGTGCCGCTTCCGGATCGGCGTGGATGCGCTTGGAGAAGAGCGGGATGAAGGCGGAATCGAAGGCGCCCTCGGCAAACAGTCGGCGAAACATATTGGGGATGCGGAACGCCACGAAAAACGCGTCGGCCACGGTGGATGCGCCGAGAACCGCGGCAATCAGAATGTCGCGGACGAAGCCGAGAATGCGGCTCGCGATGGTGATAGTGCCGACGGTGGCGAAGCCGCGGACGAGCTGCATCAGGCAGGAAGCGCCGCCTGCTCTTGACGCGCTTGCAGCGCCTTCAGGAGCCGCTCGCGGATCGCGCTCTCGCGGCTCTTGCTCGTGATCTTCTTGCCGGTGAGATCGGTCACGTAGAACACGTCGACCGCCTTCTCGCCGAACGTGGCGATGTGGGCCGAGGCAATGTCGAGATTGAGATCGGAAATCTCCCGGGTGACGTCGTAGAGAAGGCCCGGACGGTCGAGCCCGTTGACCTCGATCACGGTCAGCGCATCCGACAACGTGTTGTCGATGACGACTTGCGGCTCGACGGTGAAGGCCGAGAGCCGCGGCTTGGGCTTGCGCCTGGTGGCGATCACTTCCGACAACCGCGCATTCCCATTGAGCAGACGCTCGATCGTCGACGTGATCCTCTCGGCGCGCCGCTCTTCATCCTCGGTCTGGTCGAACTCGCGCTCGAGCGAGATGGTGTCGAGCGCCATCCCGTCCCGCGTCGTGGAGATCTGCGCATCGACGATGTTGGCGCCGGCCCCGGTGCAGGCGCCGGCGACCATGGCAAGTAGTCGCGGGTGGTTCGGTGCGAGCAGCGTGATCTCGGTGACGCCGCGGAAAGCATCGGTCGCGATATGCGTGGCGATGGGCATCGATCGCGCCTCCGCGTCGCGAGTCAGCCTCGCGTGCTTGGCCACCACATCGAGATCCATCCGGAGCCAATAGGACGGAGCGTGCCGATTGATGAAGCGCTCGAGCTCCGCTTCCGGCCAGTCCGTTAGCCTCGCGCGCAAGGCCTCTTGCGCGCGCGCAACGCGCTCGCTGCGCGTCAAGGTCGTATATCCGCCGCCGAGCAGAGGCTCGGTCTCGAAATAGAGCGTGCGCAGGAGCTGGCCCTTCCATCCGGTCCATACGCCCGGCCCGACCGCGCGGATATCGGCGACGGTCAGCACGAGCAGGAGCTTCAATCTCTCGCGGCTCTGCACCAACGCGGCAAAATCGCGAATGGTCTTGGGATCGTTGAGGTCGCGGCTCTGGGCGAAGTGGCTCATGGCGAGGTGATGCTCGACCAGCCAGGCGGCGGTCTCGGTCTCGGACGGGTTGAGACCAAGGCGCGGGCCGAGCTCGCGGGCGATGCGCGCGCCTACGATGGAGTGATCCTCGTCCCGCCCCTTGGCGATGTCGTGAACGAAGGCGGCCACGTAGAGCGCACGGCGATTGTCGATGGTGCGGATGATCTCGCTCGATACCGGATGCTCGGCGGCGAATCGCCCGCGCTCGATGCCCGATAGAAATCCCATGGTGCGGATCAGATGCTCGTCCACGGTGAAGTGGTGGTACATGTTGAACTGCATCATCGAGACGACGCGCCCGAAGTCCGGGATGAAGCGTCCGAGCACGCCCGCCTCGTTCATCTTGCGCAAGGAGCCCTCGGGATCGCGCGCGTCGGTGAGGAGACGCATGAACAGGCGATTGGCCGAGGGGTTGGCGCGAAGCTTGTCGTCGATCAGGCGAAAGTTCGAGCGAATTTGACGCAACACTTCCGGCGAAAACGACGCCTGATGCTCGTCGGCGAAGGTGAACAGGCGGATGAAATTCACCGGATCCTTGACGAAGGCGTTCTTGTCGACGGCAGAAATGCGGCCGTTCTCGATGCGGAAATCCGACGTTCGCCTGAGCTTGGCGCGGCGGCGCCAGCTGAAGGGGGCGAGCAGCGTGTCGAGGGTCGGCAGCGATTTCAGCTGCTTCATCTCGAGCGCCGAGCAGACGATGCCGGTCAACTCGCCGACCTCCTTCGCCACCAGGAAATAGTGACGCATGAACCGCTCGACCGCGCTCAAGCCGCCATGCCCGCGATAGCCGAGCCGTTCGGCCATGGCTTGCTGCAGGTCGAAGGAGAGACGCTCCTCGGGGCGCCCGGTGAGAAAGTGCAGCTCGCAGCGCACGCTCCAGAGAAAGCTCTCGCAGCGGCCGAAGCTCCGATACTCATGGGCGGTAAAGACGCCGGCCTCGACGAAGTCCGCTTCCGCCTTGTCGAAATAAAGGTGCTTGGCCAGCCAATGCAGCGTGTGCAGATCGCGCAACCCCCCCTTGCCGTCCTTGATGTTGGGCTCGACGACATAGCGCGAGGCTCCGGCGCGGGCATGGCGCGCGTTCTGCTCGGCGAGCTTCGCCTCGATGAAGGGCCGGGGATTGCCGCCAAGCACCTCGTTGCGGAAACGGCGGCGAAAATCGGCGAAAAG
>DASUQP010000144.1:0-12653 GCA_036280475.1 Methyloceanibacter sp.
GAGATGCTGACCTTCCGTTCGCTTCTCGACCAGACCTCCGACCGCCGCGAGCGCAAGGCGATGCTGGCGCAGAAAGTCGAGGACATGATCAACACGGTGGTCCGCCAGATCGCCTTTTACAGTTTCGAGCGCAAGGTCCACACCGAGCGGCGCGACGGCGAGCTGACGAGCGACCGTCTGGGCGAGGTCTGGCTCGACGTGCAGCGCGAGAGCCTGGGGCCGGCCATCGATCTCAAGACGGGCTACGAGACGTTCTGGTGCTACATCCCGCATTTCATCCACGCCCCGTTTTATGTCTACGCCTATGCCTTCGGCGATTGCCTGGTGAACTCGCTCTATGCGGTCTACGAGAAGGCCGACAAGGGCTTCGCCGAGCGCTATCTCGACATGCTCGCGGCGGGCGGCACCAAGCATCACAAGGAGCTGCTTGCGCCGTTCGGGCTCGATGCCTCGGACCCCAATTTCTGGTCGATGGGTCTAAAGGTGATCGAGGGCTTGATCGACCGGCTGGAAACCATCGACCGCGGCTAAACGCGCCTTTGCCGCTCCCCCACCCGGCGCTCAAGAGCGCGCCCAGCTTTAGGTATGAAGTTTCGCGTCGACAAGGGCTGAGCGCCGTCCTGTTGTACATTCTGTATAACCATGTTATACAGAACGTCTAACGGAGAGCGGCCATGAAAATCGAGATCAAGCGTATCGGCAATTCGGAGGGCTTCATCCTGCCGCGCGAGCTGATGCAGCGCCTCGGGCTGAAGCGCGGGCAGACGCTGCACGTCACTGAGTTGGCGGGAGGCGGGTTCCAAGCGCTCCCCTATGATCCGGATTTCGAAAAGACGATGGAGATCGTCGACGAGATCATCGACGAGTATCGCGACACGCTCTCGGCGCTCGCCAAGTGACCGAGCCCAAATGGTTCACGTATGAACAAGCCATCGCCGCCCATAGCGCTCAGCTTATCCGTTATGGCGGCGCCTCTGGCCTCAGGGACGAGGGCGCATTGCGCTCGGCGTTGGACCGTCCCGTAAACAAATGGCACTACGAACGCGCTGGCTTGCCCGAGCTTGCGGCGGCCTACGCATTTGGTCTTGCCAAGAACCACCCCTTTGTCGACGGCAACAAGCGCATTTCGTTCATTGCCATGGTGACGTTCCTCCGCAAGAACGGCGTCGCGTTTCGACCCGAGCAGGCGCAGTCCACGGCAATCATTCTCGCTGTCGCGGCCGGCGAGGTGAGCGAAGAAAGTTTGACGCGCTGGATTCGCGATAACTGGCCGAAGGGCTCTTCATCGCCTTGACGCAAGTCGCGGTTGTCGCCAGCGACGCTCGCGCTCGAAGCCGAGCTGGAAATGGTGCACAAGGCGATGTGGGCGTATCGCAACGCCTTAAGCGAGCTCGGCAAACACTAGGGCTGCATTTGGGCTTGCGGCTCAGTGCCTGGCAAAGATCTCAGTCGTGCCGTCTTTCTTGATGAGCAGCACGTCGTAGGGCTCGGTCTTTCCATCCTGCTCCATTCCCGGGGAGCCGACCGGCATTCCCGGCACGGTGAGACCGAGCGCGTCGGGCTGCTCGGCAAGAAGCCGCTCGATGTCCGCTGCGGGCACATGGCCCTCGATGACGTAGGCGCCGATCTTGGCGGTGTGACAGGCCGCAAGCTGCTCGCCGATCCCGGCCTCGCGCTTGATGCGGTCGAGCATCGACGGGATGGCGGCGTTGACCTTAACGTCGAATCCGTTCGTCTGGAGATGCTCGACCCACGCGCCGCAGCATTCGCAACTGGGCGACTTCCACACTTCGGCCCGCCCTTCGGCCGCGGCAAGGTCCGGCCAAATCCACGTTATCGCCAGAAAGAACGCGAGCACTGATCTTGGGGTCATAGGCTTATCCTTCCGGCGCCGAGAATGACTCTATTGGCAAGCAGGCGCAATTCGCCGCACCGGGGTCAGTTATGGTGTTGGCATCGCAGGCCCCTATATGAGGAGAGACCACCTCAGCCGCGATCCGTCATGAACGACCGCCAGTCCGATAAGGAAAAGAACCGGTTCAGCGCCCGCGCGATCCGTTATGGCAGGGTCGGCGCCAATGTCGGCACCGTCGCGGCCCGCATTGCCGCGCGGCGCCTTCTCGGGCTCGACCCTGAGCGCGACCGCGACGCCGCAGCGCTTGCCGCCGCTCTTGGCGGCCTGAAGGGTCCGATCATGAAGGTGGCTCAGCTGCTGGCCACCATTCCCGAGGCCCTTCCGGCCGAATACGCCGCCGAGCTTGGCCAGCTTCAGAGCCAAGCCCCGCCGATGGGCCGGTCCTTCGTGCGCCGGCGCATGGCGGCGGAGCTTGGGCCCGACTGGGAAACGAAATTCGCCTCCTTTGAGCAGGAGGCCGCGGCGTCGGCCTCGCTCGGCCCAGTGCATCGCGCGGTCGCTGACGGCCGTGCGCTTGCTTGCAAGCTTCAATATCCGGACATGCAGTCGGCGGAGGAGGCCGATCTCGTCCAGCTCGCCGTCCTCTTTTCCATTCATGCGCGCATGAGCCCCGCCATCGACACCTCGGAGATGCTGAAGGAAATCTCGGCGCGCTTACGCGAGGAGCTCGACTACGATCTCGAAGCGCGGCACACGCGGCTCTACGGCGTCATCTTCGAACGCGACCCGCTCATTCGCGTACCCGAAGTGCTCGCCGAACTCTCGACCAAGCGGCTCCTCACCATGACCTGGCTCGAAGGAAGGCGGCTCCTCGACTATACGTCACGCCCGCTCGAAGAGCGCAACCAGATCGCCCGCGCAATGTTCCGCGCCTGGTGGTACCCGTTCAGCCATTACGGAGTGATCCATGGCGATCCTCATCTCGGCAATTACACCATCTTCGAGGACGGCGAGGGACGCACGGCCGGGATCAACCTGCTCGACTATGGCTGCATGCGCACCTTCGCCCCCAAATTCATCCAAGGCGTGGTCGACCTTTACCAGGGGCTGCTCCGAAAAGACCGTGCGCTGATCGTGCATGCCTACGAGACCTGGGGCTTCACCGGCCTCTCCAATGAGCTGATCGACATCCTCAATATCTGGGCGAACTTCATCTACGGTCCGATGCTCGAGGATCGCGTCCGGACCATCGCCGAAAAAGTGAGCCCTGGCAGCTACGGAAGGCAAGAAGCCTTCAAGGTCGCTCGTGGCTTGCGGGAGAGGGGGCCGGTGAAGGTGCCGCGGGAGTTCGTGTTCATGGACCGGGCTGCGATCGGGCTCGGCGGGGTGTTCCTGCATCTCAATGCGGAACTCAACTACCACCGCCTGTTCAACGACACGATCGCGGGGAGCGATCTCGCCGATGTGGCCGGGCGACAGCGCGCGGCCTTCGGGGCGGCCGGCGTGCCTCTGCCCGAAGAATCCTAAAATCCGAGTAGCTTTAGGAGCACAAATCCATGCGTAAAGCGAAGGCATACTCTGCTGCCAGTGCGACATCGTCACTGGCCTCGGACACGATTCCACGACGCGATCCGACCGAACGCGACGTGCAGATCGAGATTCTTTTCTGCGGCATATGCCATTCCGATCTGCATCAAGTCCGCAACGAGTGGAGCGGCGTGATGCCGACGGTCTACCCTTGCGTCCCTGGGCATGAGATCGTCGGCCGCGTCACCGGGGTCGGCGCGGCGGTTAGCAAATACAAGCCTGGCGACCTCGTGGCGGTCGGCTGCATGGTCGATTCCGACCGCACCTGCCCGCATTGCCGGGAGGGCCTTGAGCAGTTCTGCCCGAGCATGATCCTCACCTACAATTCGCCCGACAAGCATCTCGGAGGCGTGACCTACGGCGGCTACTCCGAGAGCATTGTCGTCGACGAGCATTTCGTCTTGCGCGTCCCTTCCAATCTCGATCTCGCCGGGGCCGCGCCCCTGCTCTGCGCAGGGATCACGACATACTCTCCCATGCGCCACTGGGGCGTTAGCGCGGGCAAAAAGGTTGGCGTGGTCGGTCTCGGCGGATTGGGTCATATGGGCGTGAAGTTCGCTCACGCCTTCGGAGCCCACGTCGTCGTCTTCACCACGTCCCCTGGGAAGAAGGACGCCGCGCTCGGCCTCGGCGCCGACGAAGTGGTCGTCTCGCGCAACGCCGACGAGATGAAGAAGCACGCCGGCAGCTTCGACTTCATCCTCGACACCGTTTCCGCCGACCACGACATCAACGCCTACCTCAACCTGCTGCGGCGCGACGGCAATATGGTGCTTGTCGGCGCTCCCGAGGAATTTCTCGGCGTGTTGGCGTTCAGCCTGCTTGTTGGGCGCCGCAGTCTGTCCGGCTCCATCATCGGCGGCATCGCCGAAACGCAGGAGATGCTCGACTTTTGTGGAGAACACAACATCACGGCCGATGTCGAAGTCATTCCTATCCAGAAGGTCAACGAAGCCTACGAGAGGCTGCTCAAGTCAGACGTGAAGTACCGCTTCTCCATCGATATGGCGTCGCTCAAATCCGGGTAACTGCCGCGGCGGGCGTGCCTCGGTCCTGAAGGTTCGTAGCGTGGCTTCTGTCAAACCTCCCCCTCGTGGGGAGGTCGGCGCGCTATTCCATTTTTGCGCTACCACTCCGCTGCTTGAGCGCATAGCGCGCCGGGTGGGGGGTGTTTTTCTCGGATCATCCGGCCCGGAGCTTCAGGCCAATGCCGTTACGCGGCGAGTGCCGATTATTGCCCGCCCGCGGCCCTTTATGCTATTGGCGCAGGGAGAGCCATAATGCGTCAGGGGAGTGCAATGCGGATCGATCCGAAAGAGGGCAGCCCGGCAATGGATTATGCCGAGCACATGAAGACCTACAAATTGTTTTGCAAGCTCACGGCCTTCGCCATCCTGGGCGCGGTTGTGGTCATGGTGCTTCTTGCCTTGTTTGTGGCCTGAGCGGCCAGATCTTTCGCCTGGCGGCGATGTTGCCCCGCCGCTTCTTTCAGCCCCTCGACATCGACCGCACCGGCGCTTACGCCCGGCGCATTCTTGAGCGTCTAGGACCACGATGATCGCAATTGGCGTGCCCGCCGAAAGTGAAGACGAGCCGCGCATCGGGCTCACGCCGGAAACGGTCAAGAAGCTCGTCAAGGCCGGCGCGAGCGTCGCCATCCGCACAGGCGCCGGGTTGCGTTCCCACTTTTCCGACGAGGACTACAAGGCGGCCGGCGCCAAGATCGCCAGGACCGACGCCGAGGCTGTCGCCGATGCCGACATCGTATTGACCGTCGGGCGTCCGCGCGCGGAAATCGTCGCCAGCATGAAGAAAGGCGCGGCGGTGATCGGCATGCTCGATCCGTTCGCCGATGCCGACGGTCTCGATAAGCTCGCGAAGGCGGGCGTCGCTCTCTTCGCCATGGAGTTGATGCCGCGCATCTCCCGCGCCCAGAACATGGACGTGCTGTCGTCGCAATCGAACCTCGCGGGCTACAAGGCCGTGGTGGATGCGGCCGCCGCATTCGAGCGCGCGGTGCCGATGATGATGACGGCCGCGGGCACGGTGCCCGCCGCGCGCATCTTCGTCATGGGCGTCGGCGTCGCCGGCCTCCAGGCCATCGCCACGGCGCGCCGGCTCGGGGCCATCGTCACCGCCACCGACGTGCGCCCGGCGGTCAAGGAACAGGTGGCCTCGCTCGGCGCCAAGTTCATCGCGGTGGAGGACGAGGAGTTCAAGCAGGCCGAGACCGCAGGCGGCTACGCCAAGGAAATGTCGGACGCCTACAAGAAGAAGCAGGCGGCGCTCATTGCCGAGCACGTCAAGAGCCAGGACATCGTCATCACGACGGCGCTGATTCCGGGCCGGCCTGCGCCCAAGCTCATCTCCAAGGAGATGATCGAGAGCATGAAGCCCGGCTCGATCATCGTCGATCTCGCGGTCGAGCGCGGAGGAAACGCCGAGCTCGCAAAGCCTGGCGAGATCGTCACGCACAAGGGCGTGCGCATTTTTGGCAAGCTCAATCTTCCGGGCGAGGTGCCGGTCAACGCATCGAGCCTTTACGCGCGCAACCTTCAGGCCTTCGTCGAGCCTCTGATCGACAAGGAGAAGAAGACGCTCGCCATCAATTGGGACGACGAGCTGGTCAAGGGCACGCTCATCGCGCGCGACGGTGCCATCGTAAACGCCATGATCGCCGAGCGTCTCAGCGCGAAGCGTCTCGGCGCGGAACAGGCGGATGCCCCGGCAAAGTCAAGTGGCACCAAGCGCCAAGCGAAGGAGGCCAAGTCATGAGGATCAATTCGCGCGGCGTTTGTCTCGGCGCACTTGTCTTGGCCGTGGCCGCCACATGGCCTTTTGCCGGGACGGCACTGGCGGCGGAGGCAGCGTCAGGGGGCGAACAGGATTTCGTCTTTCGCGTCTCGATTTTCGTTCTCGCCATCTTCGTCGGCTATTACGTGGTGTGGAGCGTGACGCCCGCCCTGCACACGCCGCTGATGTCGGTGACCAACGCCATCTCGTCGGTGATCGTCGTCGGCGCGCTCCTTGCCGTGGCGGTCGAGGCGGCCGATGCGGCCGGCTCCTCGGGTCATGTCCTTGCCAAGCTGCTCGGTCTTGCGGCGCTGATCATGGCGAGCATCAATATATTCGGCGGCTTCCTCGTCACCCAGCGCATGCTCGGCATGTATCAGAAGAAAAAGAAATGAGCCCGAACCTCGTCGCGCTGCTCTATCTCGTCGCGGGCGTCCTCTTCATCCTCGCCCTGCGCGGACTGTCCTCGCCGGAAACATCGCGGCGCGGGAATTATCTCGGCATGGCCGGGATGGCCATTGCCGTGCTCACCACGCTCGCCGTGGCCCAGCCGAAAGACCCTCTGAGCTGGGCCATGATCCTGGGTGGCTTTGCCATCGGCGGCGGCATCGGGGCTGCGATCGCGCGGCGCATCCCCATGACGGCGATGCCCGAGCTTGTCGCCGCGTTCCACTCGCTCGTCGGCATGGCGGCGGTGCTGGTCGCGGCCGCGGCCTTTTACGCGCCCGAGGCGTTCGGCATCGGGACGCGGGGCGCCCTCCGCACGGCGAGCCTGATCGAGATGTCGCTCGGCGCGGCCATCGGGGCCGTCACCTTCACCGGATCGGTCATCGCGTTCTTGAAACTGTCGGGGCGCATGTCGGGCAAGCCCATCCTTCTCCCTGCGCGTCATCTCATCAATATCGCGCTTGCGGTCTTGCTCGTCGTCTCTGTCGTCATGTTCTGCCGCGAGCAGAGCGCGTTCTACTTCTGGGCGATCGCGGCGTTGTCCTTCCTGCTCGGCGTCCTCATCATCGTTCCCATCGGCGGCGCCGATATGCCGGTCGTCATCTCGATGCTGAACTCCTATTCGGGCTGGGCGGCGGCCGGCATCGGCTTCACGCTCGGCAATTCGGCGCTCATCATCACCGGCGCGCTCGTCGGCTCCTCTGGCGCGATCCTCTCCTACATCATGTGCAAGGGGATGAACCGCTCCTTCATCAGCGTGATCCTCGGCGGGTTCGGCGGCGAGGTGGCGGGGCCCGCCGCGGGCGCCGAGCAGAAGCCGGTGAAGCTCGGCTCGGCCGAAGATGCGGCCTTCCTCATGAAGAACGCCGGCAAAGTCATCGTTGTGCCGGGCTACGGCATGGCGGTTGCGCAGGCGCAGCACGCGTTGCGCGAGATGGCCGACGGGCTGAAGCAGGCGGGTGTCGAGGTGAAATATGCAATTCATCCGGTGGCGGGGCGCATGCCCGGCCACATGAATGTGCTGCTCGCCGAAGCGAATGTACCCTATGACGAGGTGTTTGAGCTCGAGGACATCAATTCGGAATTTCCGCAGGCCGACGTCGTCTACGTCATCGGCGCCAATGACGTCACCAATCCCTCCGCCGAAGACGATCCGACCTCGCCGATCTACGGCATGCCGGTGCTCGAAGTCTGGAAGGCGGGGACCGTGCTGTTCAACAAGCGGTCGCTTGCCTCGGGCTATGCCGGCATCGACAATCCGTTGTTCTATCGCGACAACACCATGATGGTGCTCGGCGACGCCAAGAAGATGACCGAGGAAATCGCCAAGTCATTGTGATGGGCCCCTGCGGTCAATCGCCGCAAATCAATCGAAGAATCGCCCAATTGCGGCTCGATTCGGCCGTTAGGACCGCTCCCGCACGGAGAGGATATCTCCGTAAGTCTTGCCTTAAGAGCCGGAGCAGGGGATACGTCCCGCACCGTGAACTTTTCTTAAGCATACGGCTTCTATAGGTGCAGGGCCGGTGGGTCCCGCCGGTTCATGACGCGCCGGATTTGGCGCAAGGGCCTTGGTGCTCCGCACCTTCCCATCGTCGAGATCAGCCGCAAATCGAGAGGAGTTTGAGCCTATATGAAAGTGTCATTCAAACGGCGTTCATGAATGTGAACAATTAAGTCCAAGCGCAGCTTTAAACGAAACGTCTCGAAGGGTATTGCTTGAACCATGGTGAACCTCATTCTCGCACTTGCCGGCATCTTCGCGTTGATCGTCGGCATCGGCCGGCTGCTGCACCGTTATTTCATCTATTTGCCGGACCGCGCGCGCATCGATCCAAAGGACGCGGGGCTTTCTGGTGTCGAAGAGGTGGTCTTCAAGGCGACCGACGGCACCAAGCTGATCGCCTGGTATCGGCCGGCACGCGGGTCGAAGCCGACACTTCTCTACTTTACGGGCAATAGCGGGAACGCGGCCAGTCGCGCCGGCAAGATCAGGGCGATCACGGCCGACGATTACGGTGTGTTCATGCTGAACTATCGCCGCTATGGGGGTTCCGAGGGTTGGCCGAGCGAGACAAGAATCACGGCCGACGCGCTCAGCGCCTATGATTGCTTGCGCGGGCTTGGTGTGGCCCCGCACGACATCGTCGCCTATGGCGAATCGCTCGGCACGGCGGTCGCAACCAGGCTATCCCTCCAGCGCCATGTCGAAGCGCTCGTGCTCGAAGCGCCGTTCACCTCGATCGTCGATGTCGGGAGACTCATGTGGAAGGGATTCCCGCTCAGCCTGATCATGGCCGACAAGTATCGCACCATCGATCGGATCGGCGCTGTCAAGGTGCCGCTCTTGATCGTTCATGGCGGCCGCGACGCGGTCATCCCTCTCGATCAGGCGCGGCACGTGTTTCATGCCGCCAACGAACCGAAGAGCATGTCGGTCGTGCCGCAGGCTGGCCATAACGACCTGTTCGATCGGGGCGCCTGGGAGCGAGTGCGCGGCTTTATCGACACTCTGCGGCCCGTGCCGGTCAAGGTCAGGGCGAGGGGCGGACGTCGGGTCGAGATCGCGGCGGCGGCAAGCGGCGAAGCCCGCTAGGAACGCCAACAATCCGTCGGGCGTGTTGGCGACCGCCGCTGATCCTCAAAAACGCTAATGGCCGGGGCCTGCCTACGCGAAGCCACGCTTCGCTCTGGCAAGGCAGGCGGGCCCGGCCATGTCGGCAATCTAAGGCAGTTTGGAGGCTGCTAGAACGACCGGCGCGGGGCGCGTGGTCTCGCGGCAGCCGCAGCGCCAACACCGCCGCCGCCCTCGCGCTGCGCCTTCTTGCGCGCGAGCTTCCGCGCGCGGCGGATGGCCTCGGCCTTCTCGCGGGCGCGCTTCTCTGACGGCTTTTCGTAGTAGTTCCGGAGCTTCATCTCGCGGAAGATGCCTTCGCGCTGCATCTTTTTCTTCAGGGCCCTCAAGGCCTGATCGACATTGTTATCGCGAACGACGACTTGCACGAGCTTTTCTCTCTCCGCTTGGCCGAAGGATTGTCAGGATGGGGGCGGGAGGCCAAATCAGCCCCGGCCGGAACCGGTCAGGGTCCCCGCGTCCGCAGGTGCTCTAACAGAAGCCCCGCGCATTGTCCATATCGGGAAGGCGCTAACTCTTCGGGTAGAGCCGGGTGACGTGGCCCATCTTGCGGCCCTCGCGCGCTTGCGCCTTGCCGTAGAGATGGACGGCGGTGTCGGGCTCGGCGGCAAGCTCGCGCCATTTCTCGATATCGGCGCCGATCAGATTGGTCATCAGCGCGTTGCTGTGGCGCGCGGTCTCGCCGAGAGGCCAGCCCGAGATTGCGCGGACGTGGTTCTCGAATTGGCTGGTGATGCAGGCATCGAGCGTCCAATGCCCCGAATTGTGCACCCGCGGGGCGAACTCGTTGACGCGCAACTCGGGCCGCCCGCCACTGCGGGCGAACATCTCGACGCAGATCACCCCGACATGTGAGAGCGCCTCGACAATCTTGCCCGCGATGGTCCTCGCCTCGACGCTCAAGGCCGGCGCGATGCGCGCCGGTGCCCGGCTCGTGGCGAGAATGCCCCCCTGATGGGTGTTCTCGACCGGATCGTAGAACTGCATCTCGCCCCTCTGTCCCCTGACGACGATCACCGAAATCTCGCGCTCGAAGGGCACGATTCCTTCGACCAGCGCCGGCACGGCGCCGAGGCTTGCGAATGCGGCTGAGGCGTCCTGCCCGGTGCGGATTGGAACCTGCCCCTTGCCATCATATCCGAGGCGCCTGGTCTTGAGCAGGGCAGGGAGCCCCACGCGCGCGAGCCCGCTCACGAGATCCTCGCGCGAACCGACCGGGGCATAGGGAGCCACCGCAATGCCGAGCCCGGTTACGAAGTCTTTCTCGGCCAGCCGGTCCTGGGCGATGGCGAACGACTTCGCCTGAGGAAAGACGGGAACGGCTGCTGCGGCGGCTTCGAGCGCGGCCGCCGGCACGTTCTCGAACTCGCACGTGACCACGTCGACGCTTTTCGCGAAGCGTGCGATCGCATCGGCGTCCGCATAGGAGCCGACCGACTGCGCCGCCGCCACATCAAAGGCCGGCGCATCGGTTTCATCGGCATAGATATGAGTCTTGAGGCCGAGTCTGGCGGCAGCCACGGCGAGCATGCGGCCGAGCTGCCCGCCTCCGAGGATGCCGATCGTGCTGCCGGGCGGCAGCGGGCTGTCAGGCATTATCCTCGACCGCCTCGCCAACTGATTCGGTTTGCGCCGCGCGCCAGGCCATGACGCGGGCGGCAAGACGCGTATCGCCAAGCGCGATGATCTGGGCCGCGAGCAGCCCCGCGTTTGTCGCGCCGGCCTCGCCGATCGCAAGCGTTCCGACCGGCACGCCGGCGGGCATCTGGGCGATGGAGAGGAGACTATCGAGGCCCTTCAACGTGCGGCTCTCGACCGGGACGCCGAGGACCGGCAGCTCGGTCATCGAGGCAGCCATGCCGGGCAGGTGGGCGGCGCCGCCCGCGCCGGCGATGATCACTTTCAGCCCGCGCTCGCGCGCGCTCGAGGCGTAGGCGTAAAGCCGCTGCGGCGTGCGGTGCGCGGAGACGACCTTGGTCTCGTAGGCGACCTTGAGCGCATCGAGCACGGCGGCCGCGGCCTTCAGTGTCGGCCAGTCGGAGCGGCTCCCCATGATGATGCCGACGACGGGCTTATCATCGCTCATGTGCGATTCTCTCGGAAAAAACGCGGCTTGGCGGCGGAAAGCGCGGGATTATAGGGACGGCCCTCTCCTTGGCAAGGCACGTTCTCCGGTCTGGTCAGGCGATGATGTCGGGGAGGAGCTGGTCCTCGATGCGAGCGATCTCGTCCTTCAGGAAGAGCTTCTTCTTCTTGAGGCGCTTGAGCTGAAGGGCGTCGGCGCGGCCCGATTCCTCCAGCGCGTTGATGGCGCTGTCGAGGTCGCGATGCTCTTGCTTCAGCCTGAGCAGCGTCGCCCGGAGTTCGCGAATCTCCTCGCTCTCCATCGGACGTCCCCTGCTCCTTGCCTCTTTCCGGGACGGCAGAAAGTATCGCGGCGAACCGGGAACCGCGCAAGGCCTTGGCGCGATTTGCCAAGGGTTTAAGCGGTTCGACCGTCTCGCGCGTAACGCGCGAGTGAGGACCACAATTAGACAAATCGCTGCGAATTTGTCACAATGGACAAACCGAGACCAACTGTCATGGAGGTCCGATATGGCGCTAGACGCACGCCTCGAGGAGTTGTCCGAAAAGCATCGTGCACTGGATCGAAAAATCGAAGAAGAGTTGGCGCGGCCAACCTCGGACGACCTGCAGATCGCGGAATGGAAGCGTCAAAAATTGCGACTTAAGGATGAGATGGAGCGTCTCAAGCATATGTTGAGCCATTAGGGCTCGCGCTCAAGAGTTTCGAAGGCCGCGGGGGCGCAAGCTTCGCTTGCGCCGAAGCGGCCTTTCATTTTCGGTATTTCATGCCCGATCCGGTGCCGGCCGCGCTATAACTCCCCGGGGAGGGGCCGCGAAATGCGAAGCGATCGATCGTACCAGCCGCTCCTTGGCGCTTGCCTCGCGCTCGTTTGGCTTGGTCTCCCGGCTGAGGCGGCCGAGAAAGACATGGTCGACCGGGGCGAGGTCCTTGTCAAAGACAACTGCTCGCGCTGCCATGCCATCGGCAGGGAGGGCGACAGTCCGCACAAGGAAGCGCCGCCGTTCCGGACCCTTTCAGCCAAGTACCCGGTCGAAGAACTGGCCGAGTCACTCGCCGAGGGCATCGTCTCGGGCCACCCGGACATGCCGATCTTCGTGTTCGGCCCACAAGACGTCGGGGCGATCATCGACTATCTCGATTCGATCCAGGACAAGCCTGCCGCCGAGCCGCAATAGGCGCGGTTGCGCCGCCGGGCAGAGCGCTCCCGTTGGGAAAAACGAGCGTGACCGTGTTGACTTATCTCTTGT
>DASUQP010000145.1:0-2331 GCA_036280475.1 Methyloceanibacter sp.
TGCTCCGGTCTACTCGACGATCTTGGGCACCACGAAATAGCCGTCGTCGACTTGGGGGGCGTTCTTCAAGATATCGGCGGCACAGAAGCCGTCGGTGACTTTGTCTTCACGCATCTTCATGGTCATGGCCGCCACCCGCGTCATCGGCGCAACGGCGCTCGTATCGATCTCGTCGAGCTGGGCCACCCAATCGAGGATGCCGGAGAGTTCCTGCTCAAGCCGGCTCTCCTCCTCGTCGGTAATCGCAAGCCGGGCAAGGCGAGCAATGCGGCGGACGGTGGCGCGATCGACAGACATGGGACCCAAGGCTTCGGCTGGTTTCGTTGAGCGCTCGTCTAGCACCGTGCCGCCCAAGCGGCAACTTGGGTCGAGGTCATGCCTCGAACGCGACGCCCACCTCAGGCACCAACACCCTGTCGCTTCCGAACGCGGCGATGAATTGGTCGGCGGTCTGGTCCAGCACCGGGAAGGTCCCGTAATGGCAGGGAACGATCATCTCGAAACGAAAGAAGCGCTTGCAGGCGAGCGCCGCCGCCTTTCCCCCCATGGTGTAGCGGTCGCCGATCGGCACGAAGCCGATCTGCGGCGCATGGATTTCGCCAACGAGCCCCATGTCGGAGAAGATCGCCGTATCGCCCATGTGGTAGACGGTCCTTTCCCCTCTCGGGGCGATGACGAGCCCGCAACAGGCGCCGAGATAGACCGGACGCCCATCGACCATATGCGAGGAAGAATGCAGGGCCGGCACGAAGGTCAGGTCGAAATCGCCGTGGTGGAGCGTGCCGCCGGTGTTACCGGCATCGATTTTCTCCACTCCTTGGCCGGCGAGATAGGTCGCAAGCTCGTGCACGGCGAGGAGCTCGGCGCCCGTCTCCTTGCAGACGCGCAGCGTATCCCCGGTATGGTCCTCGTGCCCGTGAGTGAGCGCCACATGGGTCACGCCGTCGATCGCCTTGTGGACGGGGATCCCCGCCTTCTCGAAGGTGGCGTTGCCGCCAAGAAACGGATCGATCAGGATGCGGCTTGCGCCGGTATCGATCCGGAAGCAGGAATGGCCGAACCAGGTAATCTGCATGCGTCGTAGCCCTCCGATTTCATTCTCGTGACTGTAGCACCTCTCGTTGCCATCGAAGACCTGCCCGGCTGGCTCGCGCCTGACGCGCGGCTGCTCTGTCTCGACCTCGGCACCAAGACCATCGGCCTGGCGTTATCGGACGTGACGCGCTCCGTCGCAACGCCCTACCGGACGCTGCGACGGACCAAGTTCACGGGCGATGCCAAGGCGATCGCCGCCATGATCGCGGAGAACGGGGTGGGCGCCCTCGTGATCGGCCTTCCGATCAACCTCGACGGCTCTGAGGGACCCAGGGCGCAGGCGACGCGCGCATTCGCGCGCAACCTCGCCAGCTTCATCGCCGTGCCGATTCTCCTCTGGGACGAGCGGCTGTCGACCGCGGCCGTCGAACGGCATCTGATCGAGGCCGGCGCCTCCCGCAAGCGGCGCGCCGAAGTCATCGACCGCATGGCGGCGGCCTACATCCTTCAAGGCGCGCTCGATCGGCTGAAGCGGCTCGGGCGCAGAAGCTAGATCAGATAGCCCGTCGGTGCATCCGGGCAGAGGCCGAAGCCGCAGAGCAACAGAGTCGAGAAGATATTGACGACCGCAAGCAGAATGAATGTGGCGAGAGTCGTGAGCGCCAGGACGTCGAGTCGGCTCGACCACGGTTCGGAGCGGGTGAATTGCCGCTCGTAGAACAGGAGGACGGCGGTGCCGACGATGATCAGCGTAAAGCAGATGAACGCCCAGGTATAAAGGTGCATGCCAAAGACGGCATTTCCGTATGAGCCGCTGCCCGGGACGATGTGGACCAGGATCTGGCGTAACGCGATAGCGCCGCCGACCGCCGCGCCTATGATCGTCATGCCGTAATGGCTCGGCCGCGGGCCAAACAACAGGTTGAGCGCAATGCCGTAGCCCGCCGCGATGAAGGCGACCCGTTGCAGAATGCAGATCGGGCACGGCAAGTCGCGGAACCAGAGCTGGTCGATGAGGGCAAGGGCGAGCACCGTGTCGATCGCGACGAGCCCCAAGGCATTGAGAAGCCGCGACAGGTCACTCGGCACTGTGTTCCCCCGGCCTCAAAGCGCGATGTTGAGAGCGTCGCCGGAATGGGCGCGGAACAAGACGAGAAGGACGACGACGCCCGCGACCCAAAAACCGACAGCCGCCCCGCGCTGCCGAAGCCAGGCCGCGCCAAGTCCGCACGCAAAGAGGATAAACGGTAAGCTCATCATGGTGCGACTCCGCCAGCAGGCCGGTGACCGGAGACA
>DASUQP010000146.1:0-5651 GCA_036280475.1 Methyloceanibacter sp.
AAGCACGGCCTCCCCGGCTTGCGCGCAACCCGCATTCAGGAATATCGCGGCAGCTAGTCCGCTAGGCCGCGGCTGCTCCGTTTACTGCGCGGCGGGAGCCGCCGCAGCCACTTTGGGCATCACCCTGCTGCAATTCGTTTCGCCGGCCTTCCAGCGGTCGATGTCGTATTGCATCTTGGCTGCAAGGACGGGCGGCATCTTCCGGTTAAAGGTCCGGACCACCGTGTAGCCGTCCACCTCCTTGAAATCGACGGCGTAGGTCGCGTTTCCGGCGCGGCCGAGCGCGAGCTTCTCGTGGATCACGATCTGCACCATGCGGCCGCTCGGGCTGACATCGGCCTGGTAGACATGGTTCGGCAGAAGGGGATCGACGGCATTGAACCAGCAGCTCTTGATGCGGCCGCCGAGGAGAACGTAGGCATCGACCGGCTTCAACACCGCGATCGGCATCCGCCCCGGCGCCGCGGCCGCGACCGCGCTCGTGCTTTCGTTCGCGGTTTTGATCGAGGAATCGCTTCCGAGCCAGGCACCGCCGAAGCCGCTCGGACGCAAGCCGCATCCGGCGACGAAGAGGAGCACGAGACCCGCGACAAGGCGCAATAACTCGATACGTGACAAGGTCCCCGTCCTACCCTCTAGTCGCGGAAGTTCACATATTGCAGGGGCTGCTCGACAGAGAGCCCTTTCAGGTGCTGGATGACGGACTGCAGATCGTCGCGCTTCTTGCCCGACACCCTGAGCTCGTCGCCCTGCACGGTCACCTGCACCTTGAACTTGCCGTCCTTGACCTCTTTCACCAGCCGCTTGGCCAGCTCCCGATCGATCCCCTGTCGGATCACAGCCTTCTGCCGCACCGCCTGCCCGGCGGCCTTCTCAATCGGCTTATAGTCGATCACGCGGGCGTCGACCTTGCGGCGGGCGAGATGACCTTGCAGGAGCTCGTGCATCTGCTTGAGCTTGAGATCGTCGTCGGCGTTGAGGGTGATTTCCGCCCCGTTTCGCTCGATCCGCGCGATCGAATTCTTGAAGTCATAGCGCTGGCTCATCTCGCGCGTCATGTTGGCGAGCGCATTGTCGACCTCGGCGAGATCGGTCTTCGAAACCACGTCGAAAGTGGGCATTGTTAGCCTCCGCGGCCCTCCAAGCCGGAGAGCCGAGGCCCCTGAGCCTAGGCTCTCAGCTTGCCGCGCGCTGGATCGCGGCCACGTCGAGGTCAGGCGCGGTCCGGGCCTGCTCGAGCCGCACCCGCTCGGCGTCGCGCTCCTCGAGGAGCTCGATCTTCTTGAGCTCTTCGCAGGCATCATCGAGATCGCCGCGGGCGGCGGCAAGCTTCGCCGCGAGGTTCGCGGCAGACACCGCCAGGTTGTCGCGCCGCTGGATCGCGGCCTTGGCAAAGGTAGGATAGGCGTAGTGCTTGACGTCAGAGACGCCCGCGCGCTCCTGCTCGATGGCGATCTGCCGGTCGAGATCGGAGACCATGTGATTGAAGTCGCCGATCATAGTTTCGATCTCGACGACTTTCCGGCGCTTCTCCTCGACTTCGAAGCGCTTCAGGCGAATCAATGCGTCGCGTGACTTCATAACTCGGTACCCTCGAACATTTCACAACCCGTTCTCGCAAAACTCAATACCCATCTCGGGTTAGCCGCCTCCGGCCGTTGGGCTGGCATCCCGATTCCGGGCGACGGCGGCTCTTCCGGGACGGAATGTACGCCTCGGAAAGGGTCACAGCCCTGGGCAGGACCGGGGGCCCCTGCCCTCAAGGCCGATCATCGCCAATAGGACTTAAGGGCCGGTAAACCATATGGCTCGCATTTAACCGATGCCGGAGACGGGCGCCGCGACCTGATGGTTAGCGGTGCCTGAACGGATGGATGGCACTCGCCATCGCGATAGCTTTTGTTAACTATTGGCCACTAATTTGTTGATTCGGATTAACCAATCGGCGTGGCGTTTCAGGGTCGGGGAACAAGCCGGGACTGCGAGGAGACGGGGGATTTCACTATGCGGGTTCTTCTGATCGAGGACGACAGCGCGACCGCGCAAAGCATTGAGCTGATGCTGCAGTCGG
The DNA here is from genome assembly GCA_036280475.1 of Methyloceanibacter sp. Taxonomy (GTDB): domain Bacteria; phylum Pseudomonadota; class Alphaproteobacteria; order Rhizobiales; family Methyloligellaceae; genus Methyloceanibacter. Next base: position 2,072 of record DASUQP010000146.1, read on the forward strand.
AAGGCTTCAACGTCTACAAGACTGACCTCGGGGAAGAGGGCGTCGACCTCGGCAAGATCTACGACTACGACATTATTCTACTTGACCTGAACTTGCCGGACATGAGCGGATACGAAGTGCTCAAGACGCTCCGGGTCAGCAAGGTGCAGACGCCGATCCTGATCCTTTCGGGCATGGCCGGGATCGAGGACAAGGTGCGCGGCCTCGGCTTCGGCGCCGACGACTATATGACCAAGCCCTTCCACAAGGACGAGCTGGTCGCCCGCATCCACGCCATCGTGCGCCGCTCAAAGGGCCATGCCCAGTCGGTGATCCAGACGGGCGGGCTCAAGGTCAATCTGGATACCAAGACCGTCGACGTGAACGGCCAGCGCGTGCATCTGACCGGCAAGGAATATCAGATGCTGGAGCTGCTTTCGCTGCGCAAGGGCACGACGCTGACCAAGGAGATGTTCCTGAACCATCTCTATGGCGGCATGGACGAGCCGGAGCTCAAGATCATCGACGTCTTCATCTGCAAGCTGAGGAAGAAGCTCGCGGCCGCGACCGGCGGCAAGCACTATATCGAGACGGTCTGGGGCCGCGGCTACGTGCTGCGCAACCCCGAGGACGAGTCCGAAGCCGCCTGACGCCTCTCTCGTTCCCAGAACAAGAACGCGATGGCCGGGGTCCCTCCCCGGCCATTTGCTTTTTTTTCCGCTCTCCCCTTGAGGGAGAGCACGCGAGCGCATTTTCGCGCTCGCGGTAAGGGGTCAGCCGCGAAGCGGCGTCAAAAAAATCACCCCTCACCCTTCCCGCCATTCGCCGCGCTTCGCCACGTCGTGGCTTCGCGCGGCGGGCGGAAAGCCCTCTCCCTCATGGGGAGAGGGAAATTGAGTGCATGCTTCGAGACGCGCTTCGGGCGCTCCTCAGCATGAGGGCCGAGGTGTGGTGATGAGCCTCACCCTGAGGAGGGCCGAAGGCCCGTTTCGAAGGCGCACTATTTTTTTCCGCTAGATCAGCCCGACTTGATGGAACTTGGCTTCGACGATGTCGCGGTCGAACGGCTTCATGATGTATTCGTTGGCGCCGGCATTGATCGCGCGGGCAATATGCGCGGCGTCGTTCTCGGTGGTGCAGAAGATCACCTTCGGCGCGCTCCCGCCACGCTCCCGGCGGAGAGCGACGAGAAAGGCGATGCCGTCCATCACCGGCATATTCCAGTCGAGCAGCACCACGTCGGGCATCGACGCGCGGCACTGATCGAGCGCATCGCGCCCGTTCTCGGCCTCCGAGGCCGTGAAGGAAAGCTCCTCCAAGATGCGTCGTGCCACCTTGCGGATGACGGCGCTGTCGTCGACCACCAAGCAGTGTTTCATGCCGGCAGCCTTGCTCTCATCGGGGTCAGGCCGCGCTGAACGCGACTTCGCCCTCGCGCGCCTCGGCGGTGACGGCCATGCCCGAAGCGACAGCGACCCGTTTGGCGTAGTAGGGCTGAATCGAATGGGTATCGATTGTCACGCTATCGGCCCCTGACAAGAGGCTCCGCACCTGATCGGCAAGGCGCGCCGCATCGCCCGTAGCCTTGACAAGAAAGCTGGCCGCGGGCGGCGTTCCACCGATCTCGACATCGATGGTGCCCCCGCGCGGCAGGGCCACGAGGCCGAGCGCGACGAGGTTGAGAAGAAGTTTGACCTTGTTCTTGGGCAGAGTGGCCGCGGGCCCGCGCCAATTGACCTGATGCTTTCCGGTCCAGCGCACGAAGTCGCGGGCCACCTTCTCGGCGTCGCGGAGGTCGATCTCGGCACCCGCCGATCCCGCAGCGCCATAGGCAAGGCGGGCGAATTGAAGCTTCGCGGACGCTTGTGCCGCGCTCTTGCGGATGAGATCCATGGCGGCTTCCCGCATGGCCTCGTCCGGCTCGTCCCCCAGCATCTCCAGCCCATTGGCAATGGCCGCCACGGGATTGATCACGTCGTGGCAAATGCGGCTCGAGACGAGCGCAGCAAGCTCGAGATCGCTGAGTGCCGCAGGCTCAGTCATATGGCCTCCCCCTCGCTTTCCGCTCCTTGCGGCGGAGACGTGGCTCACACCCGTTTTTCTGTTACATGGGGACCCGCGCCTCCACGCCCCCAAAAGCCGCATCGAGAGGCGCGGAACGAATCAATCTCGCAACGGAGCCATTTTGCCTTGTTACCCCCGAGAGAGACAACAGCACGGGCGAAGGCGTTAGGGTCTCTCGGCTTCGACTTCGGCCGCGTCGCGTCGCGTCTGACCGATGCCGCCGTGCGTGCCGGCGCCGCCATCATGCGGCATTGTCACGGGGATCCGGAGGTCCAGCTCAAAGGCGACGCGAGTCCGGTCACGCGCGCCGACCGGAACTCGGAGGCGATCATCCTGGCGGCGCTCGCACAGTTTGCCCCCGAGGTGAAAGTCATCTGCGAGGAAACCTTCGGCGGGGCGTCCGGGCCGCTTCCGCACCGCTTCTTCCTTGTCGATCCTCTGGACGGCACTAAGGAGTTCATCCAGAAGCGGAGCGATTTCACCATCAACATTGCCCTGATCGAGGGCGGGCGTCCGCGTTTTGGTCTCGTCTACGCCCCGGCGCGCGCGCTTCTCGCGGTGACCATAGAAGCCGGCAAGGCGGTGGAGGTCGAACTTCCTCCGAATGAGGCAGGCGCCGATCTCGATCGTCTAAATCCGAAGCCGATTCATGCCCGTGTTGCCGAGAACAGCGGCTTGACCGCGCTCGTGAGCCACTCCCACCTCGATCCCGAGACCGAAGCCTTTCTTGCCAAACTCAACATTGCCGAGCGCGTTGGCGTCGGCTCGTCGATCAAGTTTGTTGCCATCGCCAGAGGAGAGGCCGACGTCTATCCGCGCTTCGGCCCCACCATGGAATGGGATACCGCGGCGGGCCAGGCCGTGCTGGAGGCGGCCGGCGGTCGGGTCGTCGACACAAACGACGAACCGCTCCGTTATGGCAAAACCGAGCAGAGCTTGCGCAATCCGAGCTTCGTCGCGTGGGGGCGAGGCAGTTCCTGAGCCCCATCGCGGGTCGCGGGCGCGCGTCGGGCCCACGCGGGGAACCAAGCCACGCTTTGGTAACGGTTTAAGCAAATTATAGGGATCGCGAGGGGCGGCGGGCGGGCGCGATCCGGTGTCGCGCCGCGCGTGTTCGGACCCGGAGCCATGGTCATGCATCTCAGAGTTTCCGCTTCTGCAGTCCTGATTGCCCTCGTGTCCGTCCTCGCCCCGGCGGCGGCTCAAGATCGCGGCGAGTCAGGATCGGGCATTCGCCTGGCACAGGCCGAAGGCCCCATGGTGATTACGCCGCAGCCTTATTCCGGCCAGCCCGGTTCCTATCCGCCCCCGCAGCAATATTCCGACCAGCCCGGTTCCTATCCGCCTCCGCAGCCCTATTCCGGCCAGCCCGGTTCCTATCCGCCCCCGCAGCCCTATTCCGGCCAGCCCGGTTCCTACCCGCCTCCCCCGAACGGTTATGACGCAGGCGGTCCTGGGGCTCCTTACGAGCCGGCGCCGCAAGGTGGAGCCTATGTGCCGAGGAGCGGCGGCTACAGCTCGCAAGCAGCCGGAGACG
>DASUQP010000147.1:0-16975 GCA_036280475.1 Methyloceanibacter sp.
AACAGTCTCACCCGCTCGGTGCCGTCGCGGCGGGGCGCTTTGCCAGGAGTCCAAGCGGCCTGTCTTGCCGGTTTATTGGGCCTCGACCTCTGCCGCCGCATCGTGAGCCGTGACGTCCTAGAGTTTGGGGTCTGAACCCCCGGGGAAGGGGAAATTCGCCCTAAATTTCTGATTTACAGTTGACAGCGCCGGACGCGCTACCCATAAACCCGTCAATGGCGGACCCTGCCGGCCGACGGCGGGGCGTTTTTGCTTGGTTAAAATCACCAGTCAATCCATCTTCGCTTCAAGGAGGGGTGCCCGAGTGGCTAAAGGGGACGGGCTGTAAACCCGTTGGCTATGCCTACGTAGGTTCGAATCCTACCCCCTCCACCAACCACTCTTTGACGAGTCGAGATGGAATGCGGGTGTAGCTCAATGGTAGAGCAGCAGCCTTCCAAGCTGAGGACGAGGGTTCGATTCCCTTCACCCGCTCCAGGGAACAGTAATCAGAGATCAGAAATCAGATCGCAAAGCAGGAAAAAGGCGAGGACGCGCAACCGAAACGGGCACAGACGTCAGCATTGATGAGAGCTTCTTGAGTTCTGATTTCGATTTCTGATCCCTGAATAGGAGTGTAGCTCAACTGGCTAGAGCACCGGTCTCCAAAACCGGGGGTTGGGGGTTCGAGTCCCTCCACTCCTGCCATGAATTGGGGCGCGAGCTGGAAGGCATGAGGCGCGGCGCGGAGCTTCCGCGGCAAGGATTAAGGATGGCGAGGACTAATCCATTCGAGTTTCTGCAGCAGGTGCGAACCGAGGTCTCCAAGGTCACCTGGCCGACGCGCCGGGAGACCGTGATCACCACGGCGATGGTGCTCTTGATGTCGGTCGCCGCCGCGCTGTTCTTTCTCGCCGCCGATTGGGTCTTGAGCACGGTCGTCACGTTCGTCCTGGGTTTGGGCCGGTAGGGGTCAAAGTTCGTCACATGGCAATGCGCTGGTACATCGTTCACGCCTATTCGAATTTCGAGCGCAAGGTCGCCGAGTCGATCAAGGAGCGTGCCGTAGCGGCCGGGCTTTCCGACATGTTCGAGGAGGTGCTGGTGCCGATGGAGGAGGTCGTGGAGATGCGCCGCGGCCGGAAGGTCAGCTCCGAACGGAAGTTCTTTCCCGGCTACGTGCTCGTCAAGATGGAGCTCAACGATCAGACCTATCACCTCATCAAGTCGACGCCGAAAGTGACAGGCTTTCTCGGCACCGAGAACAAGCCCATTCCCATCACCGAGGAGGAGGCCGGGCGCATCCTCCAGCAGGTGCAGGAGGGCGTGGAGCGGCCGAAGCCGTCCGTCACCTTCGAGATCGGCGAGCAGGTGCGCGTGGCCGACGGCCCGTTCGCCTCGTTCAACGGACTGGTCGAGGAGGTCGACGAGGAGCGGGCGCGGCTGAAAGTGGCGGTGTCGATTTTCGGCCGGCCGACTCCGGTCGAGCTCGAATATGCGCAGGTCGAGAAGCTCTAGGCGGGTCAGGCGGACGACGCGGGAAGAGTCGAGGAATGAAGAAGATCGAAGGATACATCAAGCTGCAGGTGCCGGCAGGGCAGGCCAATCCCTCGCCGCCGATCGGGCCCGCGCTCGGCCAGCGCGGCGTCAACATCCCGGAGTTCTGCAAGCAGTTCAACGCGGCGACCCAGAAGCTCGAGCCCGGCTCGCCGATCCCGACGGTGATCACCGTCTTTGCCGACCGGTCCTTCACCTTCGAGATGCGGACCCCGCCGGCGTCTTACCTCCTGAAGAAGGCCGCGAAGATCGGCAAAGGATCGAAGGAACCGGGCCGCGCCGGCGCAGGCACGGTCACGCAGGCGCAGTTGCGCGAGATCGCCGAGGTCAAGATGAAGGATTTGAACGCGAGCTCGATCGAGCAGGCGATGAAGATCATCGCTGGCTCCGCCCGCTCGATGGGCCTACAGGTGCAGGAGTAAGTCATGAGCAAGCCCGGCAAACGGTTCCGCGAGGCGGCGGCGAAGGTGAACCGCGAGAAGCTCTATTCGCTCGAGGACGCGGTGAAGCTCGTCAAAGGCGGGGCCAAGGCGAAGTTCGACGAGACGATCGAGGTGGCGATGAATCTCGGCGTCGATCCGCGTCATGCCGACCAGATGGTGCGCGGAGTATGCCAGTTGCCGCATGGTTCGGGGCGCAAGCTCAGAGTGGGCGTCTTCGCCAAGGGCGCAAAGGCCGAGGAAGCGAAGAAGGCGGGCGCCGACGTCGTTGGCGCGGAGGATCTCGTCGAGCAGGTGCAGAAGGGCGTGATCGATTTCGACCGCTGCATCGCCACGCCCGACATGATGCCGCTCGTCGGGCGTCTCGGGAAGGTGCTCGGCCCTCGCGGGCTGATGCCCAATCCCAAGGTCGGGACGGTCACGACCGATATCGCCCCGGCCGTGCGCGCGGCAAAGGGCGGCGCCGTCGAATTCCGGGTCGAGAAGGCCGGCCTCATCCATGCCGGCGTCGGCAAAGCGAGCTTCAGCGAGCAGGCGCTTGTCGAGAATATCCGCGCCTTCGCCGATGCGGTGATGAAGGCCAAGCCCTCCGGCGCCAAGGGCACGTTCTTGAAGCGGGTCGCGGTCACTTCGACCATGGGCCCGGGCGTGAAGATCGAGCCTGCAAGCCTCGCCGGAGGCGCTGCGGGCTAGAGTAGAGTTTCGGGGCCGAGCGATCGGCTCCGAAGGATCGCTTGCTAGCCGCAAGCGGTCCGAACCTGTCCGAGATTGCAGGTGCGGGCGACCGCTTAAGCCTTTCGGGCCTGCATGAGACGGGAGACGAACGGTTCGGAGGCGGCGGGTCTGCCCGCAACCTCAAGATCGGTTTGAACCTCGTAAGGAGCTCTTGCGCCGTTTGGCGTGCGGGCGGACAGGCTAGAGAAGCGCCGCTTGAAGACGCGGGCAGGCTCTTAGCCTTGCCCTCTTAATTCTCGCGGCACGGTGTGGCCGAAAGGGCAGGGCCTTTTGCCTCGCCCGCAACAGACGGAGTGAGCATTGGAGAGAGCAGAGAAGCGCGAAGTCGTGACGGCGCTTCACGATGTCTTCGCCAAGACCGGCGTCGTCGTCGTCGCTCACTATGCGGGCCTGACCGTCGCCCAGATGACCAGATTGCGCAGCGAGATGAGAAACGCTGGCGGCCGGGTCAAAGTGGCGAAGAACCGGCTCGTCAAACTCGCGCTCGAAGGCACCGACGCTAAGGGCATCGCGGATCTGCTCAAGGGGCCGACGTGCCTCGCATTTTCCGCGGACCCGATCGCGGCACCGAAGATCGCCGTCAAATTCGCCAAGGCGAACGACAAATTCGTGATCCTCGGCGGCACGATGGGCGCCACGGTGCTCGATGCCAAGGGCGTGACTTCGCTTGCCGACTTGCCTTCGCTCGACGAGCTCAGAGGCAGGCTGATCGGTCTTATTCAGGCGCCCGCGAGCAAGATCGCGCGCACCCTGAACGAGCCCGGCGCCCAGCTTGCACGCGTGTTCGGCGCTTACGGCAAGTCGCAGGCGGCGTGACGGCGGCCTGAAACCTTTACGAGAGAGTCAAACCTACAAGGATAAGTCGATGGCAGATTTGCAGAAAATCGTGGATACGCTTTCGGGCCTGACCGTGCTCGAAGCCGCAGAGCTTGCGAAATTGCTCGAAGAGAAATGGGGCGTCTCGGCTGCCGCTCCGGTCGCCATGATGGCCGCCGGCGGGGGGGCCGCGGCCGCGGCCCCGGCCGAGGAGCAGACGGAGTTCACCGTCGTGCTGGCGGCCGCCGGAGCCCAGAAGATCAATGTTATCAAAGAGGTAAGGGTGATCACCAGTCTCGGCCTGAAAGAGGCCAAAGACTTGGTCGAAGGTGCGCCCAAGCCCGTGAAGGAAGGCGTTTCCAAGGACGAGGCGGAGAAAATCAAGAAGCAGCTCGAAGGCGCCGGCGCGACTGTCGAGCTGAAATAGTGGTGGGTTGAAAGCTGCCCGGGCGGGCACAATATATAGGTGTTCGTCCGGGCAAGAACCCACCAAAACAACGCGTGACCTGACGTTTCGCCAGACGCTCCGCTTTCATCGAAGCGGGGAGTCCGGCGAGCCGTCGCGACGAGCCTAAGAGGACCCAATGGCGCAGCAGACTTCGAGTGGCCCTAAGCGTTTGCGGAAGATGTTCGGCAAGATCCACGAAGTGGCCGAGATGCCGAACCTCATCGAGGTTCAGAAGCAGTCCTACGATCAATTTCTCATGGTGGAAGAGCCCGAGGGCGGCCGCGGGGACGAAGGCTTGCAGGGCGTGTTCCGCTCCGTGTTCCCCATCAAGGATTTCGGCGAGCGCTCGCAGCTCGAATTCGTGCGCTATGCGTTCGAGCCGCCGAAATACGACGTCGATGAGTGCCAGCAGCGGGGCATGACCTATGCCGCGCCGCTCAAAGTGACGCTCAGGCTGATCGTGTTCGACGTCAACGAAGAGACGGGCGCGCGCTCGGTCAAGGACATCAAGGAACAGGACGTCTACATGGGCGACATGCCGCTCATGACGTCGAACGGCACCTTTGTCATCAACGGCACCGAGCGCGTGATCGTCTCGCAAATGCACCGCTCGCCCGGCGTCTTCTTCGACCACGACCGGGGCAAGACCCATTCCTCGGGCAAGCTTCTGTTCGCGGCGCGCATCATTCCCTATCGCGGCTCGTGGCTCGATTTCGAGTTCGACGCCAAGGATATCGTCTTTGTCCGCATCGACCGGCGCCGCAAGCTGCCGGTGACGACCCTGCTCTATGCGCTCGGCCTCGAGGACGAGGAGATTCTGTCCACGTTCTACGACCGCATCGCGCTGAAGGCGACCAAGGAGGGATGGCGCATGCCGTTCCGCTCCGACCGTTTGCGCGGGATCAAGCCGACCAGCGACCTGATCGACGCCAAGACCGGCAGGGTCGCGATCGAAGCCGGCCGCAAGGTCACCGCGCGTCTCGCCAAGAAACTCGCCGATGAGGGCCTGAAGGAGCTACTCGTGAGCGACGAGGACCTCCACGGCCGCTACCTCGCGCAGGACATCGTCAACATGGAGACGGGCGAGATCTACGGCGAGGCCGGCGAAGAGCTCGACGCCAAGCTGCTCGAGACGCTCAAGGGTCTCGGTCTCAAGGAGATCCCGATCCTCGACATCGACCATGTCAATATCGGCGCGTTCATCCGCAACACGCTCGCCATCGACAAGAACTCGAATCCCGAGGAGGCGCTGCTCGACATATACCGCGTGATTCGGCCGGGCGAGCCGCCGACGCCTGAAGCCGCGGCAACGCTGTTCAACGGCATCTTCTTCGATTCGGAGCGCTACGACCTGTCCGCCGTCGGTCGCGTCAAGATGAACATGCGTCTCGACCTCGATGCGCCCGACACGATGCGCACGCTGCGCAAGGAGGACATCCTCGCCGTGATCAAGACGCTGGTCGATCTCCGCGACGGCAAGGGCGAGATCGACGATATCGACCATCTCGGCAATCGCCGGGTGCGTTCGGTCGGCGAGTTGATGGAGAATCAGTACCGCGTCGGCCTTCTGCGCATGGAGCGCGCGATCAAGGAGCGCATGAGTTCGGTCGATATCGACACGGTCATGCCGCAGGATCTGATCAACGCCAAGCCCGCCGCCGCGGCCGTGCGCGAGTTCTTCGGCTCGTCCCAGCTCTCCCAGTTCATGGACCAGACCAATCCGCTGTCGGAGATCACCCACAAGCGGCGCCTGTCGGCGCTCGGACCGGGCGGGCTGACGCGCGAGCGCGCGGGCTTCGAGGTGCGCGACGTGCATCCGACCCATTACGGCCGCATCTGCCCGATCGAGACGCCGGAGGGACCGAATATCGGCCTCATCAACTCGCTCGCCACGTATGCACGGGTGAACAAGTACGGCTTCATCGAGAGCCCTTATCGCCGCGTGGTCAAAGCTAAGGTCACCGACGAGGTGGTCTATCTCTCGGCCATGGAGGAGGCGCGCTACATCATCGCGCAGGCTAACGCCAAGCTTGCGCCGAACGGCACCTTCATCGAGGACCTGATCGTCTGCCGCCATGCCGGCGACGTCGAGCTCATGCCCCCGGAGAAAGTGGACCTCATCGACGTGTCGCCGAAGCAGCTCGTGTCGGTGGCGGCCGCGCTCATTCCGTTCCTCGAGAATGACGACGCGAACCGCGCGCTGATGGGCTCGAACATGCAGCGCCAGGCGGTGCCGCTCATCACCGCCGAAGCGCCGCTCGTCGGCACCGGCATGGAAGAGGTCGTGGCGCGCGATTCCGGCGCCGCCATCGGCGCCCGCCGCACCGGGGTGGTCGACCAGGTGGACGCGACCCGTATCGTCGTCCGCGCCACCGAGGAGACCGATCCGTCGAAGTCGGGCGTGGACATCTATAATTTGCGCAAGTTCCAGCGCTCGAACCAGAACACCTGCATCAATCAACGGCCGCGGGTGCGCGTGGGCGATCACGTCCAGGCGGGCGAGATCATCGCCGACGGTCCGTCGACCGATCTCGGCGAGCTGGCGCTTGGCCGGAACGTGCTCGTCGCCTTCATGCCGTGGATGGGCTACAACTTCGAGGACTCCATCCTCATCTCCGAGCGCGTCGTCCGCGACGACGTGTTCACCTCGATCCATATCGAGGAATTCGAGGTGATGGCGCGCGACACCAAGCTCGGGCCGGAGGAAATCACCCGCGACATTCCCAACGTCTCGGAAGAGGCGCTCAAGAATCTGGACGAAGCGGGCATCGTCTATATCGGTGCCGAGGTCAATCCGGGCGACATTCTCGTGGGCAAGATCACGCCCAAGGGCGAAAGCCCGATGACGCCGGAGGAGAAGCTGCTCCGCGCCATTTTCGGCGAGAAGGCCTCCGACGTGCGCGACACCTCGCTCAAATTGCCGCCCGGCGTCTCCGGCACCGTGGTTGAAGTGCGCGTGTTCAACCGACACGGCGTCGAGAAGGACGAGCGCGCCATGGCCATCGAGCGCGAGGAGATCGAGCGGCTCGCCAAGGACCGCGACGACGAGCTCGCGATCCTCGACCGCAACGTCTATGGCCGCCTCAAGGACGTGCTGATGCACAAGGTCGTGGCAAAAGGACCGAAGGGCATCAAGAAAGACGCCAAGATCACCGAGGCTCTGCTCGAGGACGTTGCGCGCAGCCATTGGTGGGAGATCGCCCTCAAGAACGAGAAGGCCATGGCCGAGGTCGAGGCGATCCGCCGCCAATACGAAGAGGCCAAGAAGAGGCTCGAGCAGCGCTTCGTCGACAAGGTCGACAAGCTCCAGCGCGGCGATGAGTTGCCGCCGGGCGTGATGAAGATGGTCAAGGTCTTCGTGGCGGTGAAGCGCAAGATTCAGCCCGGCGACAAGATGGCCGGCCGCCATGGCAACAAGGGCGTGATCAGCCAGATCGTGCCGATCGAGGACATGCCCTATCTGGAGGACGGCACCTCGATCGACATCGTGCTCAATCCGCTCGGCGTGCCGAGCCGCATGAATGTGGGCCAGATCCTTGAGACCCATCTCGGCTGGGCTTGCCGGGGGCTGGGCCGCAAGATCGGCGAGGCGCTCGAAGCCTACTATCAAAGCCATAAGGCAAAGCCGCTCAAGGAGATGCTGAAGACGATCTACGGCGACGACAAGGCCGTCGCGGCGCTCAAGGAGGATCAAGTCATCGAGGCGAGCGAGAGCCTGAAGACCGGGATTCCGGTGGCGACGCCCGTGTTCGACGGCGCGCATGAAGGCGACGTCACGCAACTCCTCGAAGCCGCGGGCCTCGACAGCTCGGGACAGGTCACGCTCTATGACGGGCGCACCGGCGAGGCGTTCGAGCGCAAGGTGACGGTGGGCTACATCTATATGTTGAAGCTCCACCACCTCGTCGACGACAAGATTCATGCCCGCTCGATCGGACCCTATAGCCTCGTGACCCAGCAGCCGCTCGGCGGCAAGGCGCAATTTGGCGGCCAGCGTTTCGGCGAGATGGAGGTGTGGGCGCTCGAAGCGTATGGCGCCGCCTACACGCTGCAGGAGATGCTCACCGTCAAATCCGACGACGTGGCGGGCCGCACCAAAGTTTACGAAGCCATCGTACGCGGCGACGACACATTCGAGGCCGGCATCCCCGAGTCGTTCAACGTTCTCGTTAAGGAGATGAGGGCGCTGGGCTTGAACGTCGAGCTGGTTCAGCCGCGGCCTGACGAACAGCCGGCCCGGGCGCGACTGCCGCGCCCGGAGGCGGCCGAGTGATTGCGGCCCCGCGTGGGGCCATTGACCAACGACGACGACCAACCGACAGGCGGCAAGGCCGACCGGTAGGAGACCAAGAGAATGAATCAGGAAATCGTCAATCTCTTCAGCACGCAGACCCAGCAGCAGAATTTCGATCAGATCCGGATCGGCATCGCGAGCCCGGAAAAGATTCTGTCGTGGTCGTATGGGGAGATCAAGAAGCCCGAGACAATCAACTACCGCACCTTCAAGCCGGAGCGTGACGGGCTCTTCTGCGCGCGCATCTTCGGCCCGGTGAAGGACTACGAGTGCTTGTGCGGCAAGTACAAGCGCATGAAGTACAAGGGCGTCATCTGCGAGAAATGCGGCGTCGAGGTGACGCTCGCCAAGGTCCGGCGCGAGCGCATGGGCCATATCGAGCTCGCCGCACCGGTCGCGCATATCTGGTTCCTGAAGTCGCTGCCGTCGCGCATCGGGCTCCTGATAGACATGACGCTCAAGGACCTTGAGCGGGTGCTCTATTTCGAGCACTACATCGTGCTCGAGCCGGGTCTGACCGCGCTGAAGCCGCTTCAGCTCTTGAGCGAGGAGGACTATCTCAAGGCGCAAGAAGAGTACGGCGAGGATTCTTTCACCGCCGCGATCGGCGCCGAAGCCATCCGCGAGCTGCTGAAGGGCCTCGATCTCGAGAAGATCGCCGCCGATCTCCGCGTCGAGATCGCCGAGTCGACCTCCGAGCTCAAGCCGAAGAAGCTGGCGAAGCGCTTGAAGGTGGTCGAGGCCTTCATCCAGTCGGGCAACCGGCCCGAGTGGATGATCCTGACCGTGGTTCCGGTCATTCCGCCGGAGCTGCGGCCGCTGGTGCCGCTCGACGGCGGGCGCTTCGCCACCTCGGACCTGAACGATCTCTACCGTCGCGTCATCAACCGCAACAACCGTTTGAAGCGGCTGATGGAGCTGCGTGCGCCGGACATCATCATCCGCAACGAGAAGCGCATGCTGCAGGAAGCGGTCGATGCGCTGTTCGACAACGGCCGGCGCGGCCGCGTCATCACCGGCGCGAACAAGCGGCCGCTGAAGTCGCTCGCCGACATGCTCAAGGGCAAGCAGGGGCGCTTCCGCCAGAACCTGCTCGGCAAGCGCGTCGACTATTCGGGCCGTTCGGTGATCGTGGTCGGGCCAGAGCTCAAGCTGCATCAATGCGGCCTGCCCAAGAAGATGGCGCTCGAGCTGTTCAAGCCGTTCATCTATGCGCGGCTCGACGCCAAGGGCCATGCCGCGACGGTGAAACAGGCAAAGAAGCTGGTCGAGAAGGAGAAGCCGGAGGTCTGGGACATCCTCGATGAGGTGATCCGCGAGCATCCGGTGCTACTCAACCGCGCGCCTACGCTCCACCGCCTCGGCATCCAGGCGTTCGAGCCGGTGCTGATCGAGGGCAAGGCGATCCAGCTTCACCCGCTCGTCTGCGCCGCCTTCAACGCCGATTTCGACGGCGACCAGATGGCGGTTCACGTGCCGCTGTCGCTCGAGGCGCAGCTCGAGGCCCGCGTGCTGATGATGTCGACCAACAACATCCTGCATCCGGCCAATGGCTCGCCGATCATCGTGCCGAGCCAGGACATCGTGCTCGGGCTCTATTACTTGTCGCTGGCCATGGACGGAGAGCCTGGCGAGGGGATGATGTTCGGCAACGTGGCCGAGATCCATCATGCGCTCGACGCCAAGGCCCTGACCTTGCACGCCAACATCAAGGGCCGTTTCGTCACGGTCGACGCCAAGGGCAAGCCGGTGTCGCGGATCTACGACACGACCCCGGGGCGCATGCTCCTCGGCGAGCTTCTGCCGAAGCACACGGAGGTGCCCTTCGAACTCGTCAACCGGCTGCTCACCAAGAAGGACATCTCCAACATGATCGACGTGGTCTATCGCCACTGCGGTCAGAAGGAGACGGTCATCTTCTGCGACAGGATCATGGGGCTGGGCTTCGTCTATGCCTGCCAGGCCGGAATTTCATTCGGCAAGGACGACATGGTGATCCCGGAGAGCAAGGACGCCATCGTGCAGAAGACGTCCGATCTCGTGCGCGAGTACGAGCAGCAATATAACGACGGCCTGATCACGCGCGGCGAGAAATACAACAAGGTGGTCGACACCTGGACGGAGTGCACCGAGCAGGTCGCCAAGGAGATGATGAAGCGCATCTCGGCGGTCGTGCGCGATCCGAAGACCGGCCGGGAGAAGCCGATCAACTCCATCTATATGATGTCGCATTCGGGCGCGCGCGGTTCGCCGGCCCAGATGAAGCAGCTTGCCGGCATGCGCGGCCTGATGACCAAGCCGTCGGGCGAGATCATCGAGACGCCGATCATCTCCAACTTCAAGGAGGGGCTGTCGGTGCTCGAATATTTCAACTCGACCCACGGCGCGCGGAAAGGTCTTGCCGATACGGCGCTAAAAACCGCGAACTCCGGCTATCTCACCCGGCGTCTCGTCGACGTGGCGCAGGACTGCATCGTCACCGAAGAGGACTGCGGCACCAAGGAAGGCATCACCGCGCGCGCCATTCTCGAGGCGGGCGAGGTTACCGTGTCGCTCGGACAGCGCGTGCTCGGCCGCACCACGGCCGAGACCGTCAAGAATCCTTCGACCGGCAAGGTGGTGATCAAGGCCGGCGAGCTGATCGAGGAAGAAGAGGTCGATGCGCTGGAGGAGGCGCGCGTGCAGGAGGTCCGCATCCGCTCGGTGCTGACCTGCGAAACCCGCAACGGCGTTTGCGCCAAGTGCTACGGGCGCGATCTCGCCCGCGGAACGCCGGTCAATCTCGGCGAGGCCGTCGGCGTCATCGCCGCGCAGTCGATCGGCGAACCCGGCACGCAGCTCACCATGCGGACCTTCCACCTTGGCGGCGTGGCGTCGGCCAAGGTCGTCGATCAGTCTTCCCTGGAGTCCAATTTCGACGGTACGGTGAAGATCAAGCAGCGCAACGTGGTCACGGATTCGCAAGGCCGGCTCATGGTCATGGGACGCAACACGGCCCTCGTCGTCCTCGACGAGGACGGCACCGAGCGTGCCGTGCATCGCCTGCTTTACGGCACGCATCTTCGGGTCGATGACGGCGTCAGGGTCAAGCGCGGCGACCGGCTTGCCGAGTGGGATCCCTATACCCGTCCCGTGCTCACGGAAATGGAGGGCACGGTCGACTTCGAGGATCTGGTCGAAGGCGTGTCGGTCAGCGAGCGGCGCGACGAGTCGACCGGCATCACCAATAGCGTGATCATCGACTGGCGCGCATCGCCGCGCGGTGCCGATCTTCGGCCCGCGATGGTGATCAAGGACAAGAAGGGCAAGGTCGCCAAGCTGTCGCGCGGCGCCGAGGCCCGCTACCTGCTGCCCGTGGATGCGATCCTCTCGGTCGAGCCCGGCCATCAGGTCATGGCCGGCGACGTGCTCGCGCGCATTCCGACGGAGAGCGCAAAGACCCGCGACATCACCGGCGGTCTCCCGCGCGTTGCCGAGCTGTTCGAGGCGCGGCGGCCCAAGGACCACGCCATCATCGCCGAGGTGTCGGGCACGGTGCAGCTAGGCCGCGACTACAAGAACAAGCGGCGCATCACCATCGTGCCGGAGGGCGGCAGCCAGGAGCCGGTCGAGTATCTCATCCCGAAGGGACGGCATCTCGCCGTGCAGGACGGCGACCGCATCGAGAAGGGCGAGTTCCTGCTCGACGGCCATCCTGCGCCGCACGACATCCTTGCCATCAAGGGCGTCGAGGAGCTGGCCAACTACCTCGTGAACGAGATCCAGGAGGTCTACCGGCTGCAGGGCGTCACCATCAACGACAAGCATATCGAGGTGATCGTCAGGCAGATGCTGCAAAAGATCGAGGTCAACGATCCGGGGACAAGCGAGTTCCTCAAGGGCGAGCAGGTGGACCGGATCGACTTCGAGGACGCCAATGCGGCGGTCGAAGCGGCCGGCGGCAAGCCCGCCACCGGACAGCCGGTGCTGCTCGGAATCACCAAGGCCTCGCTCCAGACCCGCTCGTTCATCTCGGCGGCGTCGTTCCAGGAGACGACACGCGTGCTCACCGATGCCGCCGTGAACGGCAAGGCCGACACGCTCGAGGGCCTCAAGGAGAACGTGATCGTCGGGCGGCTCATTCCGGCCGGAACGGGCGGCACCTTGAGCCGGCTCAACCGGATCGCGGCCCATCGTGACGAGCTGATTCTCGAGGAACGGAACCGGGTCTCGGAGGCTCAAATCGAGGAGGCGGCCGAACAGGACGCAAGCTGACGCGCGAGAGTTCCCCGGCGGGATGACCCGCCGGGGAGACCAAGGATTGCAGTGGGGTGGAATTCGGCGCGCTGGTCATATCGCTCGATTTCGAGCTTTATTGGGGGGTGCGCGACAAGCGCTCGCTCGCGGCATACGGGCGCAACATCCTCGGCGGCCGCCGAGCGATTCCAAGGATGCTCGATCTGTTTGCCGAGCGCGCTGTGGGCCTGGGCAACGGTCGGGTTCGTGTTCTGCGGATCCAAGGACGAGTTGGTTGCCGTGCTGCCGGGGCTAAGGCCGCGCTATTCCGATCCGCGGCTGTCGCCGTATGACGCGCTTTCCTCCGTCGGCAAGGACGAAGCCGCCGATCCCTATTCTTTCGGCCAGTCGCTTGTGCGGCGGATCAAGCAGTACGACCGGCAGGAGTTGGGCACGCACACGCTCTCGCACTTCTATTGTCTGGAGGAGGGAGGCACGCCGGACGCCTTCGCAGCAGACCTTGACGCAGCCAAGGCGATGGCCGCGACGAGCGGTGTGACGCTGAAGAGCATCGTGTTCCCGCGCAACCAAATCTGCCGCGATCATCTGCGCGTCGCACGTGCGCGGGGGCTCATCGCCTTTCGCGGCAATCCGCGCGTCTGGTTTCACCGTGCCTGTCCCGAGGCGGAGCAGACCATTCCGAAGCGCGCCCTGCGGCTTGCCGACACTTACGTGCCCGCGGCAGGCCACCATGTGCATGAGCCGGAAGAGGCGGAAGGCATGGTCGACGTGCCGGCGAGCCGCTTCCTGCGGCCCGTGCGCGGGGTGTGGTACGAGCGGTTTCAGTTCGATCGCATCGTGGGGGAGATGACCGCCGCCGCCAAGGCCAGGAAACTGTTCCACCTTTGGTGGCACCCGCACAATTTCGGCGCCGATCCCGATGCCAATCTGTCGTTCTTGAAACGCATTCTCGACGTGTACGCATCGCTGCAAGACCGGTTCGGCATGCGGTCCCTGAACATGTCGGAAGTGGCCGAAGGCGTTCTGCGATGCGCCAAGCCGTCCTCCTGACCTGCGAGGGCGAGTTCGGCCGTATCGCCGCAAAACTATCTTGCGCCACATTTTCCGGGGCTCCTCACCATCGTGGATGGACCGCAGTCGCGCTTGGCGCTGCTGAAGGGCCGCGCCAAGCGCCTGGGGCCTGCGGCAGCCGCGGGTCAAGTGGCGTTCATGGCCTTCCAGCGGCTCCAGCGGCGCTATTCGAGCGGCCGGATCGAAGCCATCAAGCGGGAATTTCGGCTCGACGATGGACCTCCGCAGCTCGGAGTGGAACGCGTCGACGATGTGAACGGCGAGGCCTGCCGCATGCTCTTAAGGGAACGAAAGCCGGGCGTCGTGCTGGTCATGGGGACACGGCTGATCGCGCAAGCGACCCTGCTTGCGGCGGAGGCGCCCTTCGTCAACTATCATGCTGGAATTACGCCCAAATATCGCGGCGTGCACGGCGCCTATTGGGCACGCGCCACGTGCGATGCGGCAAATTGCGGTGTCACAGTTCATGTGATCGACGCAGGCATCGACACGGGGGCGATCCTCTATCAGGAGAGAATCTCGCCTGGGCCGGCCGACAATTTCTCGACTTATCCCTATTTGCAGTTGGCGGCAGGGCTTCCGCTCCTTGCGCGCGCGGGCAAGGACGCGCTTGAGGGCGATTTGGCGCCGCTTACCGTCGACTTGCCATCGAAGCTCTGGTCGCATCCGACGCTTTGGGGGTATTTCGCCGCAGGGTTCGGACGCGGCGTGTGGTAGGTCGCGGAGAGGAGAATTGGCGAAAAACTGCGTGTTTCTCTATTGACGATGGAAGAATCGGCCTGTTACAACGCGCGCACTTTCGCGGCAGGCGGTGGCCCAATTTTTCAGGTTGCCTTCGGGCGCGGGTTAGACGCTGCCGGACTAACCGGGATTACATCGGGGTCATGATCTTGGAGGCGTAGGTCCTCCGAGGTCCTCTGCGCTGACAGGCCGAAGGTGAAGGGACCCGTCCCGCACTTCGGCTTTGGATTGTATGGGCTTTTGCCCACGCTTTGGATGACGCGGGCTCCGCCCGCAGGGACGATTGGACGAAGGCTTACGATGCCGACGATACAACAGCTGATCCGCAAGCCGCGGCGAATGCCGGTCAAGCGGAACAAGGTGCCGGCGATGCAGTCCTGCCCGCAGAAGCGGGGGGTCTGTACGCGCGTCTACACCACGACGCCGAAGAAACCCAACTCGGCGCTCCGCAAGGTCGCGCGCGTCCGCCTCACCAATCAGCTCGAAGTGACGAGCTACATCCCCGGCGAGGGCCACAATCTCCAGGAGCACTCGGTGGTGCTGATCAGGGGCGGGCGCGTCAAGGACCTTCCCGGCGTCCGCTACCACATCATTCGTGGCGTGCTCGACACCCAAGGCGTAGGCGACCGCCGGCAGCGGCGCTCGAAATACGGAGCCAAGCGACCCAAATAATGGGTCGTTTTGCGTTTTAACAAAGCGGACCAGACGATATGTCGAGGCGGCGTAGGGCAGATAAGCGCGATGTGATCCCCGACCCCAAGTTCGGGGACATCGTCA
The DNA here is from genome assembly GCA_036280475.1 of Methyloceanibacter sp. Taxonomy (GTDB): domain Bacteria; phylum Pseudomonadota; class Alphaproteobacteria; order Rhizobiales; family Methyloligellaceae; genus Methyloceanibacter. The sequence continues at coordinate 15,095 of DASUQP010000147.1, forward strand.
TTACCAAATTCATGAACAGCATCATGAAGGAAGGCAAGAAATCCGCCGCCGAGCGGATCGTCTATGGCGCGCTCGACCAGATGGAGAAGAAGGCCAAGCAAAACCCCGTCGAGCTGTTCCACGAGGCGCTTCGCAACGTCATGCCCGCGCTCGAGGTAAGGTCGCGGCGCGTCGGCGGAGCCACCTATCAGGTCCCGGTCGAGGTGCGTACCGACCGGCGCCAGGCTCTGGCTATCCGCTGGATCATCGCCGCCGCCCGCGACCGCAACGAGAACACCATGGTCGAGCGCCTCTCCGGCGAGCTGCTCGATGCCGCCAACAATCGTGGGACCGCGGTGAAGAAGCGCGAGGATACCCACCGCATGGCGGATGCCAACCGCGCCTTCTCGCATTACCGCTGGTAACGGAGTCGACGATGCCGCGAGCCACCCCCCTCGAGGACTACCGCAATATCGGAATCATGGCGCATATCGACGCCGGCAAGACCACGACGACGGAGCGGATCCTCTACTACACCGGTAAGAGCCACAAGCTCGGCGAGGTGCACGACGGCGCCGCCACCATGGACTGGATGGAACAGGAGCAGGAGCGCGGCATCACCATCACTTCGGCCGCGACCACCGCTTATTGGAACGACAAGCGCATCAACATCATCGACACGCCGGGCCACGTCGACTTCACCATCGAAGTCGAGCGGTCGTTGCGCGTGCTCGACGGCGCCGTCGCGCTGCTCGACGCCAATCAGGGCGTTGAGCCGCAGACGGAAACTGTCTGGCGTCAGGCCGACAAATACGGCGTGCCGCGCATGATCTTCGTCAACAAGATGGACAAGATCGGCGCCGATTTCTTCGTGTCCGTGCAGATGGTGAAGGAGCGCCTCGGCACGAACCCGATCGTGCTTCAGCTCCCGCTCGGCGCGGAAGCGAGCTTCGCCGGCATTATCGACCTCATCCGCATGAAGGCGGTGAAGTGGGACGACGAGTCGCTGGGCGCAAAGTTCCACGACGAGGACATCCCCGCCAGCCTCCTCGATCAGGCCAAGAAATATCGCGAGATGCTCGTGGAGCAGGCGGTCGAGCTCGACGAGGCCGCGACCGAGGCCTATCTCGAAGGCAAGGAGCCGGCGGAACCCGAGCTCAAGGCGCTGATCCGCAAAGGCACGGTGAGCAGCCATTTCGTGCCGATCCTGTGCGGCTCCGCCTTCAAGAACAAGGGCGTGCAGCCGCTCCTTGATGCGGTGGTGGATTTTCTGCCGTCGCCGCTCGACGTGCCCCCGGTCACCGGCATCGACGTCAAGACCGGCGAGGAGGGGACACGCGAGCCGCGCGACGACGCGCCGCTCTCCATGCTCGCCTTCAAGATCATGAACGATCCGTTCGTAGGTTCGCTCACCTTCGCCCGCATCTATTCGGGCAAGGTGGAGTCCGGCTCGACGCTGCTCAACACGGTGAAGGACAAGAAAGAGCGCATCGGCCGCATGCTGCTGATGCACGCCAATCACCGCGAGGACATCAAGGAAGCGTTCACCGGCGATATCGTGGCGCTTGCCGGGCTGAAGGACGTGACGACGGGCGATACGCTGTCCGATCCGGCCAAGCCCATCGTGCTCGAGCGCATGGAGTTCCCCGAGCCCGTGATCGAGGTCGCGGTCGAGCCGAAGACCAAGGGCGACCAGGAAAAGCTCGGCGTGGCGCTCAATCGGCTGGCCCAGGAAGATCCCTCGTTCCGCGTGTCGGTCGACCATGAATCCGGCCAGACCATCATCAAGGGCATGGGCGAGCTGCACCTCGACATCATCGTCGAACGCATGCGGCGCGAGTTCAAGGTCGAGGCCAATGTCGGCGCGCCGCAAGTGGCGTTCCGCGAGACCGTGTCGAAAAT
>DASUQP010000148.1:0-6272 GCA_036280475.1 Methyloceanibacter sp.
CATCGGCGACGAATTTCTCTTCGTCGGGCTTTGAGTGAACGAGCACCACGTCGCCGTCGCCGTTCTCGGCATTCTTGAGCGCTTGCCCCGTGCCGACGGCCACGACCCGCACCTCGATTCCGGTTTTCTTGGTGAAGAGCGGCAGGATGTGATCGAATAGGCCCGAGTTCTGCGTCGAGGTGGTCGACTGCACGACAATGAATTTATCGTCGGCATGAGGTGCGCTCGTCGCCGCTGCAAGCAGGCTCGCGCCGAGGAAAGCCCCTAGCATCATTCTTCGGCTAAGCATGAACGACATCTGATCCCATCCTTCGGTTAGAGCACAAGACCGCCGGCGAGGAAGCAGCGGGCGGCCTCGCTTCGCGGCTCGGTGAAAAAGCGCTTTGCCAATCCATGTTCGACGACCTGCCCGTGATGCAGGAACACGACATCCTGCGCAAGCCTCCGTGCCTGGCCGACATCGTGCGTGACGACGATGATCTTGATGCCGCGATGCTGCGCTTCGATCAGGAGCCGCTCGATCGCGAGCGTCGAGGCTGGATCGACGCTTGCCGTGGGTTCATCCAGGAACAGGACCTCAGGTTCGAGGCTGAGCGCGCGGGCAAGACAGAGCCGCTGCTGCTCGCCGCCGGAGAGCACGCGGGCGGGCATCGCGGCGCGGCCTTCGAGACCGGCAAGCTTCAAGGCCCCGTCGACCCGAATTGCGCGCTCGCCCTTGTCGATGCCCCGCACGCCAAGCGCATGCCGGATATTGGCGGCGGCGGAGCGGCGAAGCAGCACGGGCTTCTGGAACACCATCGCCTGTCGGAGCGCGATCTCGCGGTCCATGCGACGTCCCGCCCACAGGATCTCGCCGCGCGTGGGCGCGATCAGCCCATGCATGAGCCTGAGCAGCACGCTCTTGCCCGCGCCGTTCGGTCCCATGATGACGGTGATGCCCGGCTGCTGAAGCGCGAGATCGACGTTGTCGATGACGCGCTTGCCATTCGCCTCATAGGTGAGGCGCCGAAGCTCGAGCGGCAGGAGTCCACCTCTCCCGGCGAGGGCGGTCGTGAAAGCGCGAGGCGATGCGGTTGGGTCAAGCATAGGCAAACCGTGCCGCAAACCGGCGCACGCTCATCAGCGCCGCGTTGACGGCGAAAGCAATGACGAGGAGGACAATGCCGAGCGCGAGAGCAAGCGCGATGTTTCCTTTCGACGTCTCGAGCGCGATCGTGGTCGTCATCGTCCGCGTGACGTGATCGATATTGCCGCCCACGATCATCACGGCGCCCACCTCGGCGATGGCACGGCCGAAGCCGGCAAGCACGGCGGTGACAAGGCGATATCTCCCGTCCCACAGCAACGTCCCGACGATGGCGGCTGACGAGGCGCCAAGCGAGCGCAGCTGCTCGTCATATTCCTCGAGCAGGTCCTCGCAAGCCTGGCGCGTCAGCGCGGCAACAATAGGCGTGACGATGACCACTTGGGCCACAATCATGGCGGTCGGCGTGTAGAGCAGCTGGAGCACGCCAAACGGGCCGGTATTTGAGAGCAGGAGGTAAACAAAGAGGCCGGCCACAACGGGGGGGAGGCCCATCAGCGCGCTCAGAATGGCCGCAAGCGTCCCGCGCCCCGGAAACCGATAGACCGCAAGTGCGCCGCCGAGCGCAAATCCGATCAAGCTTGCGATTGCAACGGCCGTGAGGCTCACTTTGAGCGAGAGCAGCACGATCCCGAGCAATTTGGAATCGAGCGTGACGATAAGCTGCAAAGCCGTGTGGAATGCCTCGGTAAGTTCGGTCATGCGATGGCGGTTCTTGTTTTGGGCGTGGCGACAGGGCTACAGGTTATGTAGCCCGGGACTTTCGCAAAAAAAAGCGCCAAGGGGGCGTGATCCGCCGGCGGAGGCTTCCGACCACTTTGGCTCTTGCGGCCCGGCTTGCCGATCACCATTAGTCGCGGTATCACCAAGCCCCATTTTGCCGCCCCCTGCCTGGCCCTGCTGGACGGCAGATGACGGCGCTTTCCACCGGGAGAACGTTCGGCGTGGACGAAAAAACGCGAGGCAACGGCGGTCCCGATCGGCCTGCGCGGCATGTGGGCTCGCGCAAGAAGGCGCGCGCCTTCCCGAAGGGACGCCAGCTCGATATCGAAGCGCTCGAAGAGATCCGCGCCCTTCTCGGCGACCGGCCGCGCCGCCACGACCTCCTCATCGAATATCTGCACCTGATTCAGGACCGCTATCACGCCATCTCGGCGCCGCACCTGAAAGCGCTCTGCGAGGAGCTTCGCTTGCCGCAGGCCGCGGCCTACGAGGTCGCGACCTTCTATGCCCATTTCGACGTGCTGAAGGAGGGCGAGACGCCGCCGCCGCCCACGACCATCAGAGTGTGCGATTCGATCACCTGCGCCATCAAGGGCGCCGAGGCGCTGTTCGAGGCGCTCAAATCAGGTACCGATCGCAAAGACGTGCGCGTTCTCTACGCACCTTGCATGGGCCGCTGCGACACCGCGCCGGTCGCCGAGGTGGGACATTTCCATGTCGACAACGCCACGCCCAAGGACGTCATGGACGTGGTCACGGGCGGCAACCGCGAGCCAGCAATTCCGGCCTACGAGACGCTCGCCGAATACCGCGCCAAGGGCGGCTACGCGGTGCTCGAAAATTGCCGCGCCGGAAAACTGAGCTTCGATTCCATCATCAAGGAAATGACCGACGCCGGCTTGCGCGGACTTGGCGGCGCGGGCTTCCCCGCAGGGCGCAAATGGCAGATCGTGCGGTCCTATCCGGGCCCCAGACTCATGACCATCAACGGCGACGAGGGCGAGCCCGGCACCTTCAAGGACCGCTTCTATCTCGAGCGAGATCCGCACCAGATGTTCGAGGGCGCGCTGATCGCCGCCTGGGCGGTCGAAGCCGAACGCATCTACCTTTATATGCGCGACGAGTATCCGGCGGTGCTGCACATTCTCACGCATGAGATCGCAGCGCTCGAGGAGGCGGGCATTATCAAGAAGGGCGACATCGAGCTTCGCCGCGGCGCCGGCGCCTATATCTGCGGCGAGGAGTCGGCGATGATCGAATCGATCGAGGGCAAGCGCGGCTACCCGCGCAATCGTCCGCCCTATATCGCCGAACTCGGCCTGTTCGGCCGCCCCACGCTCAACCATAATGTCGAGACACTTTATTGGGTGCCCGAGATCCTGAAGAAGGGCGCCAAATGGTTCGCCGATCACGGCGTGAACGGCGCCAAGGGCTTGCGCTCGTGGTCGGTGTCGGGGCGTGTGAAGAAGGCGGGCGTGATCCTCGCGCCCGCCGGGATCACGGCGCACGAGCTGGTCGCTCTGGCCGGCGGCATGGAAGAGGGGGAAAGCTTCAAGGCCTATTTGCCGGGCGGCGCCTCGGGCGGCATCCTCCCCGCCAGCATGGCCGACATCCCGCTCGATTTCGGCACGCTCGACAGATATGGCGCCTTCGTCGGCAGCCATGCGATCGTCGTCTTTTCCGAGCGCGACAAGGTCGCCGACGTCGCCATCAACCTGCTTCGCTTCTTCAAGGATGAATCGTGCGGACAATGCACGCCGTGCCGGGTCGGCTGCGACAAGGCTGTGGCGCTTCTGGAACGGGACGACTGGGACAAGGAGCTTCTGACCGAGCTCGCCCAGACAATGCGCGACGCATCGATTTGCGGGCTGGGACAGGCGGCGCCCAACGTCTTCATCTCGGCCATGCAGTTCTTCCTGGATGAGCCCCGGCCGACCGATGTGGCGGGACGAGCCTGACGGACTTATATGAAGCAAGGCGGCCTTTCGGGGTCGAGGACGAGGCAGAATGACAGACCAGTTGCTCTTTACCCTGGACGGGAAAGTGGTGGGCGCGAGGCCCGGCGAAACCATCTGGCAGGTCGCCAAGCGCGAGGGCATCGATATCCCCCATCTCTGCTGGCTGCCGCAGCCAGGCTATCGGGCAGACGGCAATTGCCGCGCCTGCATGGTCGAGGTCGAAGGCGAGCGCGTTCTGGCCGCCTCCTGCATCCGCAAGCCCACGCCCAACATGGTGGTGAAGACGGCGACCGAGCGCGCGGTCAAGGCGCGGCGCATGGTGATGGAGCTCCTGCTCGCCGATCAGCCCTCGCGTGAGGATTCGCCCGATCGCGTCTCGCCGTTTTGGTACTGGGCCGAGGCGCAAGCCATCGAGTCATCTCGCTTCCCCGCCCACGACATTATCAAACCCGACCTGTCGCATCCCGCCATGGCCGTCAATCTAGACGCCTGCATCGATTGCGGGCTCTGCGTCCGCGCCTGCCGCGAGGTGCAGGTCAACGACGTGATCGGCATGGCCTTCCGCGGCATCGGCGCGAGGCCCGTGTTCGATTTCGACGATCCCATGGGGCTCTCGACCTGCGTCGCTTGCGGCGAATGCGTGCAGGCCTGCCCGACCGGCGCGCTGATGCCGAAATCGATCGTCGATCCGATCACCCAGCACGGCAGCCGCGAGGTCGATCGCGAGGTCCACTCGGTCTGCCCGTATTGCGGCGTCGGCTGTCAGATCAGCTATCAGATCAAGGACGAGAAGATCGCGTTCGTACAAGGGCGCAACGGCTACTCGAACGAGAACCGGCTCTGCGTCAAAGGCCGCTTCGGCTTCGACTACGTGACCAATCCGCAGCGGCTGATGAAGCCGCTCATCCGCAAGCCGAGCCTGCCCAAGGGCGTGAATATCGATCCCGCCAACCCCTATACCCATTTCCGCGAGGCCAGCTGGGAAGAAGCGCTCGACTTTGCCGCCTCAGGCCTTGCCCGCGTGGCGGAGACCCACGGCAACGAAGCGATCGCCGGTTTTGGCTCGGCGAAGTGCACCAATGAAGAGGCCTATCTGTTCCAGAAGCTGATCCGCACGCGCTTCCGCAACAACAATGTCGATCATTGCACGCGGCTCTGTCACGCTTCCTCGGTGGCGGCGCTGATCGACGGCATCGGCTCCGGCGCCGTCACCGCGACCTTCAACGAGGTCGAGCACGCCGACGTGGTCATGATCATCGGCGCCAATCCCACCGAGAATCATCCGGTAGCCGCCACCTACTTCAAACAGGCGGCGAAACGCGGCGCCAAGCTCATCGTCATCGATCCGCGCGGCCAGGCAATGCGCGACTACGCGACCTACATGCTGCAATTCAAGCCGGCGAGCGACGTGGCGCTGCTCAACGGGATCATGCACGTCATCGTCGAGGAGGGCCTCTACGATGTGCAATATCTCCAGGCATACACCGAGAATTTCGAGCGCCTGAAGGAGCACCTCGCCGCCTACAGCCCCGAATCCGTCGCCGACATCACCGGCATCAAGGCAGAGACCATCCGCGAGGTCGCGCGCACTTTCGGCCGCGCCGAGCGGGCCATCATCTTCTGGGGCATGGGCATCTCACAGCACGTGCACGGCACCGACAACGCGCGTTGCCTCATCGCGCTCGCGCTGATGTGCGGCCAAGTCGGCCGCCCCGGCACAGGGCTCCACCCCTTACGCGGTCAGAACAACGTGCAGGGCGCTTCCGACGCCGGCCTGATCCCGATGTTCTACCCTGACTATGCCGACGTGAGCGCCGCTCCCGTCCACGACAAGTTCGAGGCGTTGTGGAAGACGAAGCTGTCGCCGAAGCCCGGGCTCACCGTGGTCGAGATCATCCACGCCGCGAACAAGGGCGAGATCAGGGGCATGTATATCCAGGGCGAGAACCCGGCCATGTCCGATCCCGACCTCGATCATGCCCGCGCCGGCATCGCCAAGCTCGAGCATCTCGTGGTGCAGGACATCTTCCTGACCGAGACGGCGATGATGGCCGACGTTATCCTGCCGTCCTCGGCCTGGCCCGAAAAGACGGGCACCGTCACCAACACCAACCGCCAGGTGCAGATGGGCCGCAAGGCGCTCGCGCTCCCCGGGGACACCCGCGACGATCTGTGGATCATCATCGAGCTTGCCAAGCGCCTCGGACTGGATTGGAGCTACACCCACCCGTCGCAAGTGTATGCCGAGATGGAGCTCGCCATGCCCTCTCTCGACAACATCACCTGGGAGCGATTGGAGCGCGAAAACTCGATCATCTATCCCTGTCCCGAGCCCGGCCATCCGGGCGAGGTGGTGGTGTTCGGCGACGGCTTCCCCACCGAGTCGCGCCGCGCCAAGTTGGTGCCCGCCGATATTCTGCCCCCGGCCGAGGTTCCCGACGCCGAATATCCGCTGGTGCTGATGACCGGGCGGCAGCTCGAGCATTGGCACACGGGCGCCATGACGC
>DASUQP010000149.1:0-2285 GCA_036280475.1 Methyloceanibacter sp.
CAGGGGAGAGGGGGAGCTAGCGGCTAGGCCTCACAACGAGTGAGTAGCCCGCAACTACTCTTTCCCCTCGAGCTGCTGGCGGAGCTTCTCCTCCTCATACTGGACAAACCAGCCGATCATCTGGCGCCACAGCGCCTCGGCAAGCTCGGGCGGCAGACCGTTCTCGACCGCCCGCGCCCGCACCCGGTCGATCACCTGCTGAATGCGCCAGGGGACCCACGCCTCGGCCGGCGCGTTCTTGAGCTGCCAGGCCCGATCGACATAGGTAAAGCGCTCGCCGATATAGTCCACCAGGATAATATCGATGCGGTCGATCTCCGCCCTCACCTCATCCATTGTCCTGCAGTCCTTTGCCGCTCGCGGTGCCATGGCGAAACTCCCTTAGGCCGAGTTTGCAGGCAGAACGGCGTCTGCCTCGATCTCGACCAGCCAATCCGGATTGATGAATCCCGTCACCTGCAGCATGCTCGAAACCGGGCGGATATCGCCGAAGACCTCTCCATGCACGCGCCCCACCGCCTCCCAATGAGCGATGTCGACGAGGTAAGTCCTGGTGCGGATCACGTCCTTCAGGCCAGCGCCCGCATCCTCAAGAGCCTTGGCGATAATCGCCAGAATTGCGCGGGTCTGCGCCGCGGGATCGCCGATTGCAACCGGTTTGCCGCCCGAGCAGGCGGCGGTGCCGCCGATTGCGACGATATTGCCGACGCGCACAGCGCGGGAAAAGCCGATGATCGGCTCATAGGGGCTGCCCGAGGATATCAGAAGGCGCTTGCTCGTCGTCTCGGTCATGCGGCTATGCTCCACCAATCGTGCGGCTTGGCGAGAGGACCCGCCGCCTCTTCCATAATGCGGCCCGTGCGGAACAGCGTCTCTTCGTCGAAAGCCTTGCCGATAAGCTGGAGGCCGAGCGGCGTCCCTTCGGACGAAAGCCCCGCGGGAACGCTCATTCCCGGCAAGCCCGCCATATTCACCGTCACCGTAAAGATGTCGTTGAGATACATCTCGACCGGGTCGCCCGACTTCTCGCCAAGCGCGAACGCGGGGCCGGGCGTCGTCGGCGCAAGGATCGCGTCGACCGTCTCGAACGCTTTGTCGAAGTCGGCCTTGATCAAGGTTCGTACCTTCTGCGCCTTGAGGTAGTAGGCGTCGTAGTAGCCCGCCGACAGCACATAGGTCCCGATCAGAATGCGGCGCTTGACCTCCGGGCCGAATCCCGCGGCACGCGTATTCTCGTACATCGCGATCACGTCGGCACCCTTTGCGCGCAACCCATAGCGTACGCCGTCGTAGCGGGCGAGGTTCGAGGAGGCCTCGGCCGGCGCCACGATATAATAAGACGGCAGCGCGTATTTCGTATGCGGCAGGCTTAGGTCCTTGACCTTGGCGCCCGCCGCTTTCAGCCATTCCACGCCCTTCTGCCACAGCGCCTCGATCTCCGGCGCCATGCCGGGGACGCGATACTCTGCGGGGATGCCGATGGTGAGCCCCTTCACACCCCTCTCCACGGCCGCCTCGTAGTCTGGCACAGGGAGATCGACGCTCGTCGTATCCTTGGGGTCGTGGCTCGCCATCGCCCGCAACAGAATGGCGGCGTCCCGAACGGTACGGGCGATCGGCCCGGCCTGGTCGAGCGAGGACGCGAACGCCACGATGCCGAAGCGCGAGCAGCGCCCGTAGGTCGGCTTGATGCCGACGGTGCCGGTCACGGCCGCCGGCTGACGGATGGAGCCGCCCGTGTCGGTCCCCGTCGCTCCCATGCAGAGCCGCGCGGCCACCGCCGCCGACGACCCGCCCGAGGAGCCGCCCGGCACGAGCTTCGCGTTCGATCCTTTGCGCCGCCAAGGGTTGATGACGGGACCGTAATAGCTCGTCTCGTTCGACGAGCCCATGGCGAACTCGTCATTGTTGAGCTTGCCGAGCATCACGGCGCCTTGCGCCCAGAGATTTGCCGTCACCGTCGATTCATAAGTCGGCATGAAGTCGCCGAGGATGTGCGAACAGGCGGTGGTGCGGACGCCGCGCGTGCAGAACAGGTCCTTGATGCCGAGCGGGATGCCTTCGAGCGCGCCCGACTCGCCCTTGGCGAGGCGCGCATCGCTTGCCTTCGCCATCTCAAGCGCGCGCTCGGGCGTCGGCAGCACGAAAGCGTTGAGCGCGTCGTTTCCCTTCTCGATCGCCTCGATATGGGCTTCCGTCAATTCGCGCGAAGAGAACGACTTCTTGCGCAAGCCTTCACGCGCTTCGGCGATGGTCAGTTCGATCAGCTTGCTCACGGGTCCCCT
>DASUQP010000150.1:0-3604 GCA_036280475.1 Methyloceanibacter sp.
GGGCTTCGACCGCGCCACGGGGCGCCCCATCTACGAGCAGGAGGAGATGGACTATGATCCTATGCCCCATATCGTGGTGATCGTGGACGAGATGGCCGACCTGATGATGGTGGCGGGCAAGGACATCGAAGCCGCGGTGCAGCGCCTCGCTCAGATGGCGCGCGCGGCCGGCATCCATCTCATCACCGCCACGCAGCGCCCGAGCGTGGACGTCATCACCGGCACCATCAAGGCGAACTTTCCGACGCGGGTGAGCTTCCAAGTCACCTCGAAGATCGACAGCCGCACCATCCTCGGCGAGCAGGGCGCCGAGCAGCTCTTGGGTCAAGGCGACATGCTGTACATGGCGGGCGGCGGGAGGATCATGCGCGTGCACGGCCCGTTCGTGGCCGAGGACGAGGTGGAGAAAGTGGTGCGCCACCTGAAGAAGCAGGGCACGCCCGACTATCTCGATGCCGTCACCGACGAAGAGGAGAGCGAGGACGAAGCCGAGGAGGGCGATGAGCTCGGCTCCTCGGGCGACGACCTCTACGATGAGGCCGTGGCCGTCGTGCTCCGCGACCGCAAGGCCTCAACCAGCTACGTGCAGCGCCGGCTCGGCATCGGCTATAACCGCGCCGCCTCTCTCGTCGAGCGCATGGAAAACGAGGGCCTGATCGGTCCCGCCAACCATGCCGGAAAGCGCGAGATTCTCGTTGGCGGCGACGAGGCTGAACGGCCCTATTAGCCGCGAGCCAGGGCGCGCGCGTTTTGGCCGCAGACAGCTGGCCTGCTTGGCCGTTCGCACCTCAAAAAACAAGTCCCAATCGGGGAAGAAGCCAGACGGCCAGGAGGTAGAGTCCCGTCGTCAGGACGCATGCGATCGCGAGTGCCGGCCAGAAATTGAGGCCATTCCGCAGCAGTGCGGGCAGCACGAGGAACATCGGCAGCGTCGGTAACATGAACCAGAACGTCGATTGCGATAACGCAGCGATGGCTTCTTTGTCGGCCGTGTCTCGCCACAGCCACACGAAGGCGAGAAGCGACACGAGAGGTAGAGACAGGATCATTGCAGCGAGTGCCGGGCTCCGTTTCGCAACTTCGGAGGCGGCTGCGATGATCGTGCCGGATAAGATCGCTTTGGTGATGGCGTAGAGCATCCGGTTTCCCCCTGTGCCAACGATCAGAGCCAAGGATTACACGAGCGCATTGGAAGCCTAATCGACATCCGGTGCTGGCTCTACTCAATGTCTCCCCCATACGAACAGGCGGGACATTGCGTAGTTCCACACGGAGCCGACAAGCGCGCCAATCAGCCCGGCAACCCACCATTGCTCTCCTGATCGAAACAGAAAACTGGCGATGCCAACATTGGCCAACAAGCCGGCACCGCAGATCACGGTGAATATCAGGAGGCCGGTGACGAAGTGGCGTCCTACGAGCCGCGCCGTGCGATAGGTCGTGATGTTGTTCAGCGCAAAGTTGAACGTCATGGCGCAGAGCGCCGCCACAAGCTGGGCCGTCGCGAATGTCAAATCTCCGACAGAGAGCAGCGCGTACAGTACGGCGAGGTGAACGAGCACTCCGACTGCGCCGACAATCGAAAAAAGAATGAAGGGCGTGGGGATGTAGCGGCCAATGGTCTTGTCCAAGACAAGCTCTGCGAATTGAAGGACGACGACGGTTCGAGTTTGCTTTCGCCTGCCGCGCGTTGGCGAAAGACATAGGGGATCTCCTTGATCCTCATCGGCCCTGGGGCGGAGGCAAGAATGTCGGCGAGAATCTTGAAGCCCTGTCCGGACAGGTTTGGCGCCGCGACATCCACGACCGAGCGCTTGACGGCAAAGAAGCCGCTCATGGGATCGGAGATACCTGTCCGCAAGCCAATCTGGGCGAGCTTCAGGCCCAGAAACGACAGCCACGAGCGGTGCCGTTGCGAGAGGCCGGCGGCGGATCCGCCCGGAAGATACCTGCTGCCAACCACCAGATCGGCGTGATCGTCGGCGATGAGCGAGATCATCTGCGGAAGGATGGCCTCCTCGTGCTGGAGGTCCCCGTCCATCAGGACGAGCACGGGAGAGGCAGAGGAGAGGAAGCCTTCAATGGCGGCCGAGGCGAGACCGTGCCTGCCGACGCGCCGAATACCTCGAATACGGCGGTCGTGCGCGGCCTCATGCTGCACCGTTTTCCATGTTCCGTCGGGCGAGTCGTCATCGACGAAAACGATCTCCCAGTTGAAGGGCTCCAGGACTCGCTTGATGGCGGCGATGAACGGCTTGATATTGTCGGCTTCGTTCAGCGTGGGCACGACGATTGAAATATCGGCGGCGCCGGTAGGTGCAGACACGCGCCGTGACGCGCTCTCGCCGCTTATCTCGCCGTTCTTCATCGAGGCTTCCGTAGCCGCCTTCGCGGTGTGGACGGCAAAGCCGCAAAAACAGGCCGAGGCAATCTCACAGCGGGTTCTGGAACAATTGACACCGGATTTGGCACCGAACATGCGTAAACCACGAGTGAACACGGGTCATCAATCTCCCGCCCTGACCTCGGAAACGCCTGGAATCCGGTCATCGGGGCCTCGCTGAAACGGCCGGTGATGCCGTCAAGAGATTGACCAGATTTGCCTGAATCATCTATCGGTTGCCTCTTAGTTTCGAGCCACGCCGGCCGCCGGAAGGGGGGTTGATGATTAGCCGTAGAACCGCCGGGCTGTTGTTTGCGCTGCCGCTCACCCTTCTTCTCGCGATCGGGACCGCGCCTGCCCAAGAGGGCACGAGCACGATCACCAAGACGCCTCCCGCGCCGTCTCCCGCCGCAACGCCTCCCGCCAAGCCGCAAGGCCTGACCGAACCGGAAGACGCGCCGGGACCTCCGCCCGGTGAAGCGACGGGTACGACCGGAACTCCGGCGCCATCGGAAGAGATGGCTCCCGCCGCTGTCGATGAGGGGGCCGGCTGGGAAGCGGCGGTCGAGGCGGCGCAGTCGTCCACCCCGCTCATCGGAGAGGAGCAGACCAGGGCGGTCGAGCGTATCAACGCCTATTTCAACGGCATCACCAATCTCCAGGGCAGCTTCGAGCAGGTCGATTCCACCAACAAGACGTCCTCCGGACGCTTCTATGTGCAAAGGCCGGGCAAGATCAGATTCGACTACGCACCGCCGAGCGCGCTCCGCATTGTGGCCGATGGGAGTCATCTCGCCATCGAGGACTCCGACCTGAAGACGGTGGAGAAGTATCCGATCCAGTCCACGCCATTCAAATTGCTGCTGTCCGAGGCGGTCGATCTCGCGCGTGATGCCCGGGTCGTCGGCGTCGAGAGCCAGGACGGGACGCTCGCCGTCACGCTCGAGGACAAGTCGGGTGACGCGGCAGGCAGCATCAGGCTGGTGTTCGAGAGCAGTTCCGAGCTTCAGCTCAAAGAGTGGAGCATCACCGACGCCCAAGGCTTGACCACCCGGGTCACCGTCAGGGACGTGGTACCGGGACGCAAAGTGGCGGCCGATTTCTTTACCGCAAAGGAAGGTTTCCAGCCGTTCCGCTAGGCGAAACCTTTGCGCCGCAAGCCATTTCACGGCCATTTGACCTCGCGGCGCGCCGTTTGATTCATCAAGCGAATCAAATGCT
>DASUQP010000151.1:0-3971 GCA_036280475.1 Methyloceanibacter sp.
GCTATGATCGACTTCATCGCCGTGGCCGGAGCAGCCGCCTTCGTGTTGTGGAAGGTGTCGAGCGAGCTTCCCGACTACGAAGTGCTGGCGAAATACGAGCCGCCGGTCATGACGCGCATCCACGCCAATAACGGGGCGCTGATCGCGGAGTTCTCGCGCGAGCGGCGCATCTACGTGCCGATCACCGCGGTCCCTTCCTGCATCATCGACGCCTTCATCTCGGCCGAGGACAAGAATTTCTACCAGCATGGCGGCCTCGACGTGCAGGGCATCATCCGCGCCGTCGTCACCAATATGAGCCAGATGCAATCGGGGCGGCGGTCGGTCGGCGCTTCGACCATCACCCAGCAGGTCGCCAAGAATTTTCTGTTGAGCAGCGACCAGACCATTGAGCGCAAGCTGAAGGAGGCGATCCTTGCCATCCGCATCGAGCGCGCCTTCACCAAGGAGCAGATCCTCGAGCTTTATCTCAATGAGATCTATCTCGGCGTCGGCGCCTATGGCGTGGCCGCCGCGGCCCAGTCCTATTGGGACAAAGCCCTGAACGAGCTGACGCTCGCCGATTGCGCCTATCTTGCGACTTTGCCCAAGGCGCCGAGCAACTACGATCCATTCAAGTTTGCCGACCGGGCCATCGCCCGGCGCAATTGGGTCATCGACCGCATCGTCGAGAACGGTTTTGCCACGAAGGAAGAGGGCGAGGCCGCGAAGGCCGCGCCGCTCGGCGTCATCAAGCGCACGACCGGCCCGAAGATCTTCGCCTCGGAATATTTCGCCGAGGAAGTGCGCCGCGAGATTCTCGATCGCTTCGGCGAGGACAAGCTTTACGGCGGCGGTCTCTCCGTGCGCACCACGCTCGATCCAAGGTTGCAGCGCGCCGCGCGCAAAGCGCTGATCGACGGGTTCGTCGCCTTCGACCGCAGGCGCGGCGGTTGGCGCGGTCCGGTGAAGCAGATCGAACTCGGTGGCGATTGGGGCACCACGCTCGCAGCCATCCAGGTGTGGCCCGACATCGCGCCCTGGCGGCTTGCCGTCGTGCTCGAAGTCGACAAGGACAAGGCCGTCGTGGGGATTCGTCCCGGGCGCAGCCCGACCGGCCAGCTCCTGAAGGAGCGCGAGACCGGCATCGTCCCCTTCGAGGAAGTGAAGTGGGCGCGGCCGAAGCTCGAGCGTGGCCTTGGCGGGGCTCCGGGGAGCGTGACCGCAGTGCTCAAGCCGGGCAACGTCATCTACGTTTCGCCGCGCGAGCCCGATCTCGCCGACGACGGGACCCCGAAGCAAACGCCGGAAGAGCTCAAGGGTCAGTGGTCGCTCCAGCAAGTTCCCCAGATCGGGGGCGCACTGGTTGCCATGGATCCGCATTCGGGCCGCGTGCTTGCCATCGCCGGCGGGTTCAGCTTCGCGCAGAGCCAGTTCGACCGCGCGACCCAGGCGCAGCGTCAGCCCGGGTCGTCGTTCAAGCCGCTGATCTACACCGTCGCGCTCGACAACGGCTACACGCCGTCAAGCATCATCGTCGACGGCGCGATTTGCCTCGATCAAGGCGCGGGCATGCCGCAATGGTGCCCGAAGAACTATGACGCCGGTTCTGCCGCCGGTCCCTCGACGTTGCGCTTCGGCATCGAGAAATCGCGCAACCTCATGACCGTGCGGCTCGCCCGAGACATGGGCATGCCGATCATCGCCGAGTATTCGCGCCGCTTCGGGGTCTACGACAATCTGATGCCCGCGCTCTCGATGGCGCTCGGCGCCGGCGAGACGACATTGCTGCGCATGGTCACCGCCTACTCGATGTTGGCGAATGGCGGCAAGCAGGTGAAGGCGAGCTTCATCGATCGCGTTCAGGACCGGTACGGGCGAACGATTTGGCGGCACGATGGGCGCGACTGCTCGACTTGCGCCGCCCGGGAGTGGAGCGGCCAAGCGGAGCCCGAGCTCGTCGACAATCGCACTCAGGTCATCGATCCGATGTCGGCCTTCCAGATGACCTCGATCATGGAGGGCGTCGTTCAAAGCGGTACGGCGCAGAGGCTCAAGGTCTTGAAGCGGCCGATCGCCGGCAAGACCGGCACCACCAACGACTACAAGGATGCCTGGTTCGTCGGCTACACGCCCGACCTCGCCGTCGGCGTCTATATCGGCTTCGACCAGCCGGTCTCCATGGGCCATGGCGAGACCGGCGGAAGCCTTGCCGCGCCCGTCGTGCGCGACTTCTTGCGCGAAGCGCTGAAAGACGTGCCCCCGGTCCCGTTCCGCGCGCCTCCCGGCGTCAAGCTCGTGCGCGTGAACCATAAGAGCGGCCTGCCGGCTTCCCCCGGAGATAAGTCCGCGATCGTGGAGGCGTTCAAGCCCGGCCAGGAACCGGCCGGCTCGGTCGCCGAAGAGGTCATGGAGGACGGGCAAATGACCCAAGACGGTTATGCGCCGCCGCCGCCCGATGGCATGGCGCCTCCGCCTCCCAGTGGTTACGGGCCTCCGCCTCCACCCCCGCCGCCTCCACCCTTCGGACGGGGCGCCGCCCCGGGGGACCGTTCTTTGACATCGGGTACCGGCGGCCTCTACTAGTCCTTATATAGACCCGTATCGACCTGATCCCTGCCGCGAGGAGCCAGCCGGCGGCAGCGTGTCTCATCCATCCATGGCTGTTTTGAGGAAGCGATGCGCGCCGAAACCGAGTCGGTCGTCAACGACATCAGAGAATCCTTGGACCTGCTCAGGAGGCATCTTTGACCCCGACCAGGCCAAAGCGAGGCTAGCGATCCTCGATCGTGAGGCCGAAGCGCCGAACTTTTGGAGCGACAGCCGCCGCGCGCAGAGCCTGATGCGCGAACGCCAGCAGCTCGAGAGCGCCCTCAACGAGTTCGACGGCATTGTCCGCGAACTCGACGATCAAGTCGCGCTCATCGAGCTCGGCGAGGAGGAGGGAGACGCGCACGTCATCGACGAAGCGGAGCAGGCGCTTCTCCGCCTGCGCGAGGAGGCCCATAAGCGGGAAGTGGAGGCGCTTCTCTCGGGCGAGGCCGATGCCAATGACGCCTATGTCGAGATTCATGCCGGCGCGGGCGGCACCGAGAGTCAGGATTGGGCCCAGATGCTGGAACGCATGTATGTGCGCTGGGCGGAAGGGCGCGGCTACAAGGTCGAGATCATCGGCGAGCATTACGGCGAGGAAGCCGGCATCAAGTCGGGGACCGTGCTGATCAAAGGTGCCAACGCCTATGGCTGGCTCAAGACGGAGTCGGGCGTCCACCGCCTGGTGCGCATCTCACCCTTCGATTCCAATGCGCGCCGGCATACGAGTTTCGCCTCCGTGTCGGTCTATCCCGCGATCGACGACACGATCGAGATCGATATCGATGAAAAGGAAGTGCGCATCGACACCTATCGCTCTTCGGGCGCGGGCGGTCAGCATGTCAACACCACCGACAGCGCGGTCCGCATCACGCACCTCCCCACCGGCATCGTGGTCCAGTGCCAGAACGAGCGGTCGCAGCACAAGAACCGGGCCACGGCCTGGGCGATGCTGCGCGCGCGGCTCTACGAGGCCGAACTGACGCGCCGCGAGGAGGAAGCGCAAGCCGCCGCCGCCGCCAAGTCCGATATCGGCTTCGGCCACCAGATCCGGTCCTATGTGCTTCAGCCCTATCAGCTGGTGAAGGACTTGAGGACCGGCGTGGAAAGCACCAATCCCTCCGCCGTGCTCGACGGCGACCTCGATCGCTTCATCGAGGCGGCGTTGGCCGAACGCATCCACGCCGATCAGAAGGCCTGAGCGGCTATTGTCGGGCCATCACTGGACAGCGGCGGCGAGCGGTCCGCTATTCCGCTGCACGCGGCGGGATAGCGCTTGCCTCGTCTTTAGGCTTGCCCTCGGGCTTGCTGTCGAAGCTCGCCGGTTTCTCGGGACGGGCCTCGACGCGCGGGCTGCCTCCGGGTGACGCCTTGACCTCCGCCAGGGGATCGTCCGAGCG
>DASUQP010000152.1:0-5640 GCA_036280475.1 Methyloceanibacter sp.
CACCGCATGCGCGCCTTCGAGAAGCTGATGGCTGATATCTATGTTGAGAGATAGCCCGCCCCCTCACCCCGCTCGCCGCGATGCGGCGAGCCACAGACAACCCTCTCCCACGAGGGGAGAGGGTGGCGCGGGCTCGCGAAGCGAGGCTGCGCCGGGTGAGGGGGAATCTCCCGACCCCAACTTCAGCGAGAGCGAGCCGTTCGGCGTTTACGTGCACTGGCCTTTCTGCCGCGCCAAATGCCCCTATTGCGACTTCAATTCCCATGTGCGCCATGGCGGCATCGACGAGGCGCGGTTCCTTACCGCCTACCTCGCCGAGCTTTCCTATTTCGCTTCGCTTGCGCCCCGACGGCGCGTGGGAAGCGTGTTCTTCGGCGGGGGCACGCCGTCCCTCATGCAGGCCTCGACCGTCGCGGCCATCCTCGCGGCAATCGCCCGGCATTGGCGGCTCGAGACCGATGCCGAGATCACGCTCGAAGCCAATCCAACGAGCGTGGAAGCGGAGCGCTTCGTCGGCTACCGCGCGGCGGGCGTCAACCGCCTGTCGCTCGGCGTGCAGGCGCTCGACGATGTCAGCCTGAAAGCCCTCGGCCGCCAGCACAATGTGGCGGAAGCCTTGGCGGCGCTAGGCCTCGCCAAGCGCCATTTCGGCCGCGTCTCGTTCGATCTCATCTATGCGCGCGAGGGACAGACGGCGCGGGCGTGGCGGGAGGAACTCGGCCTCGCGCTCGGCCACGCCGCCGACCATCTCTCGCTCTATCAGCTGACGATCGAGCCCGGTACGCCGTTCGCGGCGCGACATGCGGCGGGAACGCTCCGCACGCCGAACGGAGCCGAGGTGCGCGCGCAATACCTTCTGACGCAGGAGCTGTGCGAAACGGCGGGACTTCCCGCCTACGAGGTCTCGAACCATGCGCGGCCGGGATCGGAGTCGCGGCACAACCTGCTCTATTGGCGCGGGTGCGACTATGCCGGGATCGGGCCGGGCGCTCACAGCCGCATCGGAACGAACGGCACGAAGCGTGCCCTCGCCGCGATCAGATCTCCGGAAGACTGGCTTGCCGAAGTGGAACGCACGGGTCGCGGCCTCGCGAGCGACGATCCCTTGAGCGCCGAGGAGGCCGCCGACGAATATCTCCTCATGGGCTTGAGGCTCAGCGAAGGCATCGATCTTGAGCGGTTCACCGCGATCGGCGGCCGCGTCCTCGACGAGACGCGCGTGTCGGCGCTTGCGCGCGAAGGCCTCATCGTTCGCAATGGCAGCCGGCTCGCCGCCACGCCAAAAGGGCGGCTCGTGCTCGAGCGGCTGATCGTCGAGCTCGCGGCCTGACCCCTTCAATAGGACGAGGCGGTGGCGAAGGCGCGCGGCGCCGGGTCGATCACCTGCGGGCCGCCCTCGCGCACTTCGAGGATGGCGAGGCCGCGCTCGCACGTTCCGTCGGGGAGCAGCCGGAACAGTCCATCGACCCCGGAAAAGCCGCTCGGCCGCGTGAGCTGCGCGCTCGTGTAACGCTGGCCGGGGGGATTGGGCGACAGCGAGACCGCAAGGCTCACCGCATCATAGCCGAGGCTCGCGATGCGGGGCGGGGTGGAGCCGTAGGTCTTGGAATAGCGCGCGACGAAACCGCTCCATCCCTTGGGATCGGGCGCCGGGTACCAGCCGCCGACGAGCGCCCGGTCGCTGCCGATATTCGCATAGTCCCACTGGCCCGTGCCGATGAACTGCACGCTTGCGCTCGTGAGCCCTGACGAGGCGAGATGCGGCGCAAGCTCCGGAAGCTCCTCGCGCCCGGCCGGAAGGAAGAGCGCGTCGACCGCCTGCCCCGACTTGACGGCGTTTGCGACTTGCTTCACCGGGCCCTGCATCGCGCTCGAGTCGTTAGGCGGGAACGTCGCGCGCACAGGGGCCTGGCCGCCGCCGGCGGAGACGGCTGTTGCGAACGCGGTCTTGGCGATGCGGCCATAGGCCGTTTGCGGGATGAGCTCGGCGAACTTCCGCTTTCCCCGCGACAGCGCGAAGGAGACGATACGCGGCACATC
This sequence comes from Methyloceanibacter sp., assembly GCA_036280475.1. Taxonomy (GTDB): domain Bacteria; phylum Pseudomonadota; class Alphaproteobacteria; order Rhizobiales; family Methyloligellaceae; genus Methyloceanibacter. The sequence continues at coordinate 2,041 of DASUQP010000152.1, forward strand.
GCGCCCGGCGAGAAAGCTCAAGAGATAGACGCCATCGCCCGCCACCTTCTCGTCGGTGGAAAAGGCGATCATCGGCACGCCGCCTTGCCGCGCCACAGGCGCGGCGGCCGTGACCTCCTGGGCGAAGAGCGGGCCGATGATGAGCTCGGCGCCGTCTTGCAGCGCGCTTTCCGCTGCAAGCCGCGCGCCCTCCGGCGAGCCCTTCGTGTCCTTGGGGATCAGCGTCACATTCGGATTGTCGAAGTCGAACAGCGCAAGCTCCGCCGCCTGCTTCAGCGCCTTGGCCACGGCGGGGGTCGAGCCCGAGGCGGTGATGGGAAGGAGGACCGCCACCTTCACCGTGCCGCCAGAGCCCGAGATGCCGGGGCTTGGCCCGCCGAACCCGCCTCCGTTTCCGCCGCCGCAGGCCACCAGCAACGCTACCGCCAAGGCGGCGAGAGCGAGCCTCAAGGCTCCAACGTGCCGAACGATGCTGACCGAAAGTCGCATGGCCCCTTGCTTCAACGCGGGCGGGCTTTTCGCGCCTGCGCCTTCATGGTGGCGCCAGTGGCGATCGCGGGCTCGCCCTCTTGACGTCCCCGCCCATCCTCTCCCGTCGCCCGACCCAAGGCTTGCCCGCACCCAAGGCTCAAACGTGATGGACGCGAGGCGATTATATCACGTAACGTTTTTGCGCCTAGCCAGCCTTCAGTTTTCGGGCCCCGCGCGCGTGCAAGACCAGCGAGACGAGGAACCAATCAGAGGCGCTCTCGGCGCGATCCTCGCGCGCGCGAGCGAAACGCTCGCGGACCTCATCGCAAGGTCGCTCGCACCCGGGCTCTATCTTGTGGCAACGCCGATCGGCAATCTCGCCGACATCTCGCTCCGCGCGCTTTCGGTGCTGGCCCGCGCAGACCTCATCGCCGCGGAGGACACGCGCCACTCGAAGAAGCTGCTGGCGCATTTCGGCTTGCGCGGCGCGCTCGGTGCCTATCACGAGCACAACGCCGAACGCGAGCGCCCGCTCCTTCTTGCCCGACTCCGCGCCGGACAGTCGGTGGCGCTCATCTCCGATGCCGGCACGCCGCTCATCTCTGACCCCGGATACAAGCTCGTGCGCGAAGCGCTCGATGCGGGACTTAACGTCGTCAGCATCCCCGGGCCGTCGGCTTCGCTCGGCGCTCTCACAAGCTCGGGCCTTCCGACCGACACGTTCCTCTTTGCCGGCTTCCTGCCGCCGAAATCGGGTCCGCGGCGGGCGCGGCTCGATGAGCTCAGAAGCGTCCCCGCGACGCTCATCTTTTTCGAGACGGGCTCGCGACTCTCCAAAAGCCTTGCCGACATCGCGGATGTGTTGGGGCCGCGCGAGGGGGCAATTGCCAAGGAACTGACCAAGCTGCACGAGAGCGTGACGCGCGGGACGCTCGACCGGCTGCCCGGCGCGCTTTCGGGTGAGGCATTGAGGGGTGAGTTCGTGATTGTCGTCGGACCGCCCGACGCCGCCGCGGCCGAGGCGAGCGACGCGGCGATTGCCGAGCAGCTGGAACGGGCGCTGAAAGTCGAGAGCTTCCGCGACGCGGTGCGCTCGGTTGCGGAAGTGCTGGAGGTGAGCCGCGCCCGGGTCTACGAGCTCGGGATCAAGCTCAAGCGCGAATGACAAAACGGCAAGACCGGGTCAGAGCCTATCGCCGGGGCGTCTTCGCCGAAACGCTCGTTGCGCTTCTGTTTCGGCTGAAAGGCCACCGCATCGTTGCGCGGCGTTACGAGACGCCGGTCGGCGAGATCGACCTCGTGGCGCTCAAGGGCAGGCGGCTCGCCTTCATCGAGGTGAAGCGGCGGAGGACGCGCGATGACGCCGCCTGGACGGTGACGGCGAAACTGCGGCGGCGGATCGTGCGGGCCGCGCAATATTGGCTCGCAAGTCACCCCGGCTTCGCCGGTCATGACATCGCCTTCGACGTCGTCCTGGCGGCGCCCTGGAGCTGGCCCCGCGTCATCGCCAACGCATTTCCGGTTTAGCGACCACCACGCAGCCCCTAAGCAGCGGTCTCGTCGAAGCGTAGCAACCAACGCCCGCTCTCCCCTTGGGGGAGAGCACACGCGCCTCTTGGCGCGTGGTGAGGGGTTAGGCGCGAAGCGCCGTGATCGGAAACCCCCTCACCCGGCTCGCCGCACGGCGGAAAGGGTGAGGGGTCAGCATACGATGGAGACTTTGGCTACACTCCGACTATAAGAGAGCGCCGTGTAGGGGAGAGATATGGCCCTCAAAGTCGCCTTCCAGATGGACCCGATCGAGCGCATCGATATCAGGGGCGATTCGACCTTCGCGCTGCTGCTCGAAGCGCAATGGCGCGGGCACGACGTGTTCTACTACACGCCCGCCAATCTTACGCTCCGCGACGGCAAGCTCGTTGCGGAGGGCCACAGCCTCACCGTCGAGGACCGGCCCGGCGACCATTACCGCCTCGCGCATCCGAGGAGCGTCGATCTCGCCGATTACGACGTGGTCTATCTCCGCCAGGACCCGCCCTTCGACATGGCCTATATCACCACGACGCACCTGCTTGAGCGCATCCATCCGAGGACGCTCGTGGTCAACGATCCCGCCTCCGTGCGCAATGCCCCGGAAAAGATGTTCGTGCTCGATTTCCTCGACCTCATGCCGCCGACCCTCGTCACGCGCTCGCCCGAACAGATCCGCGCCTTCCGTGACAAGCACAAGGACATCGTGGTGAAGCCGCTCTACGGCAATGGCGGCGCCGCCATCTTCCGCATCCCCGCGGGCGACACCAATCTCAATCCGCTGATCGAGCTTCTCGGGATCACCTTCCGCGAGCCGATCATGGTGCAGCGCTATCTGCCCGAGGTGCGCAAAGGCGACAAGCGCATCATCCTCGTCGATGGCGAGGTCGCCGGCGCGATCAATCGCGTGCCCGCGCCCGACGAGACACGCTCCAATCTGCATATCGGCGGCACGGCGGAGCCTGCGACGCTGACAAGGCGCGACAGGGAGATCTGCGCGCGGCTCGGCCCCGAGCTCAAGCGGCGCGGACTGATCTTCGCCGGAATCGACGTGATCGGCGACTACCTCACCGAGATCAACGTCACCTCGCCCACAGGCATCAGGCAAGTGTCCCAGTTCGGCGGTCCCGACATCGCCGCCATGATCTGGGACGTGGTCGAGAAAAAGGTGAAGGCCGAGAAGCGCAAGGGTCGCGCGCGATGAGCTCCGATCCCAAAGGCCTCGGCGCGGTGTTCGACGCTCATACCGATGCCGAGTTCAAGACGCGCGACATCGACGCCACCATGGCCACGATGGGCTCAAATCCGCACGTCAACCATGTCCCGGTGATGACCGGCGGGTTCGGGCCGGACGGGGTGCGCAGCTTCTATGAGACCTGGTTCATCGGCCGCTGGCCGCAAGACGTGAAGATCACGCTCGTCTCGCGTACGGTCGGCGAGGCCCAGCTGGTGGACGAGCTGATCCTATCCTTCACCCACGATTGCGAGATGCCGGCGATTCTGCCCGGCATCAGGCCGACTGGACGCAAAGTGACATGCCCCACCGTGGTGATCGTGGGATTCGACCAAGACAGCAAGATCACGTACGAGCATATCTAT
>DASUQP010000153.1:0-13786 GCA_036280475.1 Methyloceanibacter sp.
CTCTGCACCCTGGACGCTAAAGCCTTCGGTCACCGACAAGTGGGATTACCTCAATTCTCGTTAGCCTGCGTTAAAGCTACACCGAATAGCCATTGGCTGTGCCAGAATGAATGCTGGGGTCCCGGCGGGATCGATACCAGAAAACGTATCCGTAAGTGACCTCGCTATCGTAACGGCGGGATTGGCAAAACTGGTTGATGCCGTGAACCAATACGCAGAAACGATATAGAGGCCCACGGCGGTGGGGATAGCATCCGGCTTCCACCGTAGTGCGCCGAGAATCGTCAAGATCAAACCAAAGGTCGCCACGGCTTCCGCCAACCAAAGATTAGTCTCGGCTCGTCCGGTCGTGGAAAGCTCAAGTATCGGCAGCGCAAACATGACGTGCGCGAGCCAAGGACGGCGCCAATAACCTGAAAAGCCATATACGCGAGGGCGGCGATGCCGCCGATGGAACCCGTAATGAGGAAAGCCAGCGTGACAGCCGGGTTAAAATGGGCGCCAGATATTGGTGCCAGAATCGTAATTAGCACGTAGAGCATTGCGCCTGAGGCAAGCGAATTACAAAGCAGCGCAATAGCTACGTTTCCTCCTGCAAGTCGCTCGGCCATTATGACCGAGCCAACGATTGCGGCGAGGAGCAACGCCGTGCCAACGCCTTCCGCCACCAAACGCCGGGATACAGCCGACACGACCTAAGTTGTCTCAGTTTCGGCTTTTGTTTTGCCGATCTCGTCAAGCTGTTCTTGCAAAGAGAGCCTACTGAGCTTGTCTAACGGCAAACTGACAAAAATTCCGATGCGTTGATTTAACATCCGCATGGTGTCGGCAAAGATGGTCGCCTTTTCTGCCTCTGTGCCTTTCGCTTTGGCCGGATCGGGGAGTCCCCAATGAGCCGTCATGGGCTGGCCCGGCCAGATAGGACAAACCTCGTTCGCTGCGTTGTCGCAAACCGTAAAGACGAAATCGAGCTTGGGAGCATCCGCAGTGGCTAACTCATCCCAAGGTTTTGATCGCAGGCCCGTCACGTCGTAGTGCGCATTTCTCAGCATTTGTAAAGCGAGGGGATGTACATAACCCGCAGGCTGACTGCCCGCGCTAAAGGCTCTGAACTTGCCACGTCCGAGTCGGTTTAGAATGGCTTCGGCCATGATCGAGCGCGCCGAGTTGCCTGTGCAAAGGAAAAGCACGTTCAGCGGCTCTCTGCTGCTGACGATCTTCATAAACACCTCCTTAGCAACAATCCGCCAACGCCGAAGCGATGAGTGGCTGGCAGACCTTCGGTTTTCCTCGGCAACAATCCTCGACCAAAAATGCGAGCAGCTTGCGCGTTCCTGCGACATCGACCGAGTAAATCACGGACCGGCCTTGCTTGCGTGAGGCAACCAGCCCCGCCCGCGACAGCACGGCTAGATGCGCTGACATCGTGTTCGCGGGGATTTTAAGCTGCTCTGCGATGTCGCCCGCAGGTGTTCCTTTAGGACCTCGCCTGATTAAAAGACGGAAAACGCGGAGGCGGCTTTCCTGACCTAGCGCACTTAGTGCTTGAACGGCGGAGTTTATTTCCATAGTATAAGAAATATCGAATTATGCTATTTGTCAAGAAGGATCATCCAAAGCAATGAAGGCGACGAACGATCAAGCTATCCGCGCTGCGGTCCGCGACCATTATACCTCTGTGGCGAACAGAGCCTCAAAGGAACCGCGCCCACTCGATCCCAAGGTTGAAGATGATTGCTGTGCTCCGACCTGCTGTGGCGAAACCCCTCCATCTCCAAACGATGCGAAATGTTGTTCACCGTCGTGCTGCGACGAAAACTCCCCTTCATTGCAAATCGGGTACTCAGCCGAGGAACTCTCAAACGTCCCCGAAGGCGCCGATTTGGGGCTTGGCTGCGGCAACCCCCAAGCTATCGCCGCGCTGAAACCAGGCGAGATTGTCCTCGATCTCGGAGCGGGTGCAGGCTTTGACGCTTTTCTTGCCGCGCGCCAAGTCGGGCCGAGTGGCCGAGTAATCGGCGTCGATATGACGCCCGCAATGCTTGAGAAGGCCCGTTGGAACGCCGATAAGGCAGGATGCGGAAATGTCGAGTTTCGGCTCGGTGAGATCGAGCATCTCCCAATTGCCAATGCGAGCGTAGACGTGATCATCTCAAATTGCGTCATCAATCTTTCTCCTGACAAGCCTGCCGTTTTCGCCGAGGCGTTCAGGGTGCTGAAACCAGGCGGTCGTCTAGCTATCTCCGATGTCGTTGCAACCAAGCCTCTCCCAGACACGCTCGCAAAGTCCGTGGCAGCGCATGCCCGCTGCATTTCAGGTGCACTAGAATTAGGCAATTTGAAAGCAATGCTGACGGCGTCTGGCTTTTCGGACATCCGCATCACCATTGACGAGCAGAGCCGTGAGTTCATCCGCGATTGGCTACGCAACTCTGGTGCTGAGGATTACGTAGCATCGGCCACAATTCAGGCCACCAAGAATGAGTGAAAAACGCAATCGGCCTGAAAGGGATGTTGAGTGAGAGCATGTCCTAAGGGCGCATGACCGGCCCGAGGACAGCTTGCGCACCGCTTTGGATTTCAATTCTCTCTATTCGGATCACCTGCGTGTTGCCGTGCTTGACGCGGTAGAAGGTGTTGATCGCCGAGTGCAACGCGCGTTCGAGTTTGGCGACAGCATTTGCCGCAGCAATCGTTGGCCTGTCGAGGCAGGCATCAGCTAGGCGGCCAAGCAAAGTGCCACAGGCCGCGTGCAGACATGCAATTTCCACTGCCAAGGCTGCCTCAATCTCGTTCTTGGGCTCCAACGACTCGATTAGCGCCAACGCCGACGAGACGCTTGTCGATGTGGGGATAAGCTGGCGAGGCAAATGGCAGGCCGCCAGGAGTCGATCAAGAGAGGCGACAATGAAAGCCTTAGACCGGGAGCCAAGTGCCTTCTGCAAGCGGCGTGTCCAATCCCTTTTGTCCTGATTTGCCGGTGCCTTTACCGCGTATCGGCCTTCACCTTTCTCCACCTCGATCGAGACGCGGTTCGGATGCTCGTGATTGACTACGGATTCGCTAGTCATCTTTCCTGGCCCCGATCCGGTGATAAGCCTGCGCAGCAACCGGCGCTCCGCGATAGCTTCTTTGGTGAAATTTCCATCGACATAACGGCCATTCCTGGAACCAGGTGGCGCGCCGCCGTGCGCCGTGCGGGAGCGAGCCGTCTCATTTCTCGGTTCAGCATCCATTTCCAGGTTGATTGTCATTTTTCATGTCCCCCCTACCAGAACAGAGCTACAGACCCCTTACGACGATTCTGTACGGCTGATCGAACTATGCTGTTCAGCATCTGACCCTGAGTTCAGATCGTGACGGGCATAGCTTCGCCTTCTCAGGCGAAGCCGTGTCCTGACCCTTGAGACGAGTCGCTTAGAGACATAGGCGGATCAGGGCAGCCTCAATTGAGGTGAGCCGGGGTCGTGCTGTCGGCTCTTACGCCCCGCTTCATACGGCGCGGGCTCAGCCGCCACAGCCGATCCACCGACCGTGACAGCGCCTGAGGGACGGTGCCAACCGGAGCCCTCTCCTGACCATCAGCGCGGGTGGGCGCTAGTGGTCTTGATGCCGATGCCCTTCGGCCTTTGTGACACGGGTCCTCGCAATGGTCTGGCTAACCTCACGGCCCGTGGCGCGTAGTGCGCCGGCTATGAAACCAGTGCACCTAGGCAATGGGCGGTGGGTCGGCTCGGTTTTGTGTTGTGGTGCGGGTGTGGTTGAAAATTCCTCTTGTGCCTCAAAGGCACTTTTGCGCCCGCACCCTGGCGCAAACTCTTGATTTGTCCCGTTAGTGGGCCAATTCTCCTGGGCACCATTCCCGCTTTGTTAAGCGCCACGCGGTATGAGTGCGCCGCCAGGGAGCGCTTCACGCTTGAGCCAGCCACCGGCCGTAGAATTCTATAAGGGCGATCTGCCGCGAGGCCGCTTCCGCGGCCGCGCCATCGCCATCGACACCGAGACGCTGGGGCTCAATCCCCATCGCGATCGGCTGTGCCTCGTGCAGCTTTCGGAAGGAGACGGCCGCGCCGCCCTGGTGCAGTTTGCCGGGACCTATGAGGCGCCTGAGCTCAAACGCCTGCTCGCGGATGAGAGCGTGCTCAAGATCTTCCATTTCGGCCGCTTCGATATGGCGGTGCTCAAGCACTATTTCGGGGTGATGCCGCGGCCGGTCTATTGCACCAAGGTGGCCTCGCGGCTCGCCCGGACCTTCACCGACCGGCACGGCCTTAAGGATCTCTGCAAGGAACTGCTCGGGATCGAGCTGTCCAAACAGCAGCAATCTTCGGACTGGGGGGCAGCCGAGCTCACCCAGGAGCAGCTCAACTATGCCGCGAGCGACGTGTTGCATCTGCACGCGCTTCGGGAGAAACTGGATGCCATGCTTCGGCGCGAAGGGCGCGAAGGCCTCGCGCACGCGTGTTTTGAGTTCTTGCCGATCCGGGCCGAGCTCGATCTGCTGGGTTGGTCCGATATTGATCCCTTCGCCCATTGAGCTGCCGAATACGGCGCGCCGGGCGAGGCAGACCCGCTGTCGCAATGTGATCAAAGTCCTGCGGCTAGCTGGTCCGGACAGTTAACGTGCCTTGAGGTTGGGCGGGAAAAAATGGCGGCTGATGCGAACGTTGTTGCCGGCGGCCGGCGGTATCGGATCCGCACGACCGAGGAGCGCATGCGCGCCTTCGAGCGCGCCCAGCGCCACACCAAGCTCGTCAACGTTTTGCGCAAGGCGCTCCCGCTCTTCGCGGTGCTGGTGCTGGCCACCTATTTCATTTCTTCGCGTCTTGCCGTGGGCGTCAGCATTGGCGACATGACCGCGAGCGTCGAAGGCATCGAAGTCGCCGACGGCAATCTGCGCATGGTCAACCCGAAGCTCGAGGGAGCCGACAAGAGGAACGGAAAATATGTCATCGGCGCCGACTACGCCGACCAGGACATCAAGAACCCGAACCTGATCAAGCTGCACGCCATAAAGGCCGATCTCGCCGCGCTCGATGGCGGCTGGTCGCGCATGACGGCCACGCGGGGCAGATTCGACAACAAGACCGGCCGCCTCGTGATGCAGGACAAGATCGACATCGCCACGAGCTCGGGCGTCTCCGGCGCCCTGACACATGCGACGCTCGACACCAAGAACCAGATCATCCGCTCGCATCGGCCGGTCTCTTTCGTCCTGCCCAATGGAACAGTCAGGGCCAACGCGCTCACCTTCTACTCGGCCAAGCATACGCTCACCTTTCGCGGCAAGGTCGCCGTCCACATCGTGAGGCCGCCGAAGCAGGCGAAGCCGGCCGACACCGCCCCCGCCGCCGCCCCGCAGAACGTGGCTCCGCCGCCGGAGACGGGGGTCTCCGAGGAGCCGCCGCTGCCTCCGATGCCACCCGAAAGCGGCGCCCGCACCGATGCGACCGGCGCTGCTGCGAGCGTCCCATGACCGGCGCCCGGCACGTCTTGCTCATGTCCATGCTCCGCATATTTGCCGGTGTGGCGCCGCTCTCCGCCGCCTTGCTGATCGCTCCGCCAACGATGGCGCAGACGCTCACGAATTCGTTCGGCGGCCTTTCGGAGAGCTCGGAGGATCCGATCGATATCGAGTCGGATGTGCTCGTTGTGCACGACAAGGAGAAACGCGCGACCTTCAGGGGCAATGTCAAAGCGGTCCAGGGCAGCACCACGCTCCGCGCAAAAGAGCTCAATGTGCACTATGTCGGTGGCGACAAGCTTGCCGCCGTCGGTAAGAAGGAGGGTGGCGGGGAAGCTCCCGAGGCCAAGGTTGCCGATGCCAAAGGCGATGCCAAATCTGCAAAAAGCGATCAGGCCCAAATCACCAAGATCGAGGCGAAAGGCGAAGTCGTCATCACCAGCGACAAGGATCAGACCACGACCAGCGATTGGGCCCTCTACGACGTGCCGTCGCAGCTCGTCACCGTCGGTGGCAATGTGGTGTTAACGCAAGGCCAGAATGTGTTAAAGGGGGACCGACTCGTCATCGATCTGAAAACGGGTGAAAGCCGGTTCGACAATACGGGAAATGAAGCCGCCGGAGGTCGTATCCGTGCGCTGTTCATGCCGAAGGATGCTGCCAAGGGCGGTGCGCCGAAAGACGCCAAGCCGGGTGAGGCCAACCCCGCCGCTCAGGAAAAGGCGGCTTCGAGCCGCAACAAGCCCGATAAGGATCCGAGCGACGAGACCGACGGTGACCCTTTCAACGAGGCGCCATGGCCGCTCACTCCGGACACGCGGCCTGACGGCTTCCGTTGAGGAGAGTTTAACCCGCCGGCGCTTCATCTAGAGGGCGAAAGGGGTCTTGGGCAAATTGCTGTCATTTCCCGGCCGCCAGGCAACCACGCCACAGAAGGGCACGACTCAAGCGACCGGGCCGGTCAAAGACCCTAAGGCTGAGGCCAATCCGGAATTTGGCCGCCTCATCGTTCGTTCCGTCGTCAAGAGCTTCAAGAAGCGCACCGTTGTCCGCGGCGTCAGCCTCGATCTCTGCCGCGGCGAGGCTGTCGGGCTGCTTGGGCCGAACGGGGCAGGCAAGACCACCGTGTTCTACATGATCACGGGCCTCATTCCCGCCGACGAGGGCTTGATCAAGATCGACGGCACCGACGTCACGAAACTGCCGATGTATCGGCGGGCGCGGCTCGGCATCGGCTATCTGCCGCAAGAAGCATCGATCTTCAGAGGGCTCACGGTGGAGCAGAACATTCTCGCCGTGCTGGAAACCGTAGAGCCGGACCAGCGCGAACGCCAGCGCCAGCTTGACGCGTTGCTCGAGGAATTCCGCATTACCCGGCTCAGGACCTCGCCCGCCATGCGGCTCTCGGGCGGCGAGCGGCGCCGGGTCGAGATCGCCCGTTCGCTTGCGTCGCGCCCGTCCTTCATGTTGCTCGACGAGCCCTTCGCCGGCATCGACCCCATCGCCGTTAACGACATTCGCGCGCTCGTGCGTCACCTGACCCAGCGCGGTATCGGCGTCTTGATCACCGATCACAACGTGCGCGAAACACTCGATCTCGTCAGCCGTGCCTATATAATTCACGATGGCATGGTGCTGACCCACGGCACCGCGCAGGAGATCATTGCTAACGAGGACGTACGGCGCGTCTATCTCGGCGATCAGTTCAAGATCTGAGTCGCCCCGCGGATTTCAGTTCGACAATGGCGATCACCACAAAGCTCGAACTCCGTCAGGCCCACAGCCTGGTCATGACGCCGCAGTTGCAGCAGGCGATCAAGCTGCTCCAGCTTTCCAGTGTCGAGCTTGCGAGCTTCGTCGAGGCCGAGCTCGAGCGCAATCCGCTGCTCGAGCGCGCCGATCCCGACGACACGAGCGGGGTTGCCGAACCCGCGAGCGAGCCCGGTCCGCCCGCCAAGGACGAGGCGGAGGCTCAAGGTGCCGCGAGCGAAAACGAAGCGGGCGAAGGCGACGACGGCGATTGGATCGATCTTGAGACGGGCGCGAGCGGGACCGAGGACCTCGATGTCGAGCCGCAGGACGTCTTCCCCGACGGCGATGGCGCCCCCCTTGCCGCGCTTAATAGCGCGGGCACGACCCAATTCGGGCCGAGTGGGGTCGCGACCGGCGGGGAAGTTCCGAACCTCGAATCTTATGTCGCCGGAGAGAGAACGCTTCGGGATCACCTTACCGAGCAGCTCATGCTCGCCTTCGCCGATCCTGCGCACCGCCTGATCGGCTATCACCTCATCGATATGACCGACGAGGCGGGCTATCTCTGCGGCGACCTCGCCGGTCTTGCCGAATTGCTCGGCGCGCCGCTTGAGCTCGTCGAGGAGACGCTTCGCGTGATGCAGGGCTTCGACCCGAGCGGCGTCTTCGCCCGCGATTTGCGCGAGTGCCTCATGCTCCAGCTGCAAGAAAGGGATCGCTGCGATCCGGCTATGGCGGCCATGGTCGCGAACCTCAATCTTCTCGCCGTCCACGATCTCTCAGCGCTGAAGCGCGCCGCCAAAGTCTCCGACGAGGATTTGTTGGACATGATCGCGGAGGTGAAGCGGCTGAACCCGAAGCCAGGTCTCAGCTACGGCTCGGCGCCCGCTCAAGTCATCGTTCCCGACGTGCTCGTGCGTGCGCTTCCCGACGGCAGCTTTCATGTCGAGTTGAACAGCGAGACCCTGCCGCGGGTGCTCGTCAACCGGTCCTATTATGCGACCGTCTCCAAATCGGCGACACGCAAGGAGGACCGAACCTATCTTGCCGATTGCTTCCAGACGGCGAATTGGCTCGTCAAGAGCCTCGACCAGCGCGCCCGCACCATCCTCAAAGTGGCGCGGGAGATCGTCCGTCAGCAGGACGCCTTCCTCACCTATGGCGTCCGGCATCTCAGACCCTTGAACCTCAAGACCGTGGCCGACGCGATCGCAATGCACGAGTCGACCGTAAGCCGGGTCACCGCCAACAAATACATGGCGACCAATCGCGGATTATTCGAGCTGAAATATTTCTTCACCTCGGCGATCGCGGCGACGAGCGAAGGCGATGCCCACTCCTCCGAATCGGTGCGCGACCGCATCCGCGCCATGATCGAGGCCGAGCCCGCCGGCGGCGTCCTGTCCGACGACAAGATCGTCGAGCGGCTGAAGGACGACGGCATCGACATCGCGCGCCGCACCGTGGCGAAGTACCGCGAGGCGCTGCGCATCCCGTCTTCGGTGCAGCGCCGGCGGCAGAAGCGCCTCGCCCCTTGCGCGCGCGTCTAGATCGCCCTAAATCTGTGGATAAGAACGAGAATCCTGTAAAGAGGGACGGCGCAAATAGTTGGTTTGACACCCCGGGACGTGCGTTCTAGCTTCCCGCCCCGCGGGTGGAGACCGGAAGGCAATCGGTTCCAAAGCGCGCCGGTTTCGCTTTGACAAAGTTCGGTTCCGCGGAGGTCGCGGCAAGCGCCCCGGTAACGCGTGGGAAAGGCCAGTCGACAGTCTTCCGCCGACAATGACGATACAAGTAACCGGAAAGAACCTGGACGTCGGTGAGGCGTTACGCAGTTACGTCCAGGAGCGCGTAACCCATACCGTCGAGAAGTTCATCGGGCGCGAGACCATGGGGCATGTGCGCATCGAAAAGGAGCGTGGCGAGTTTCGAACCGACTGCACGATTCATTTGTGGCAAGGCATGAGTCTCGAGGCGCATGGCACCGCGCCCGACGCCTATCAGAGCGCCGATCGCGCCTGTGAGCGGCTCGAGAAGCGGGTCCGGCGCTACAAACGGAGGCTGAAACGGCATGGAGGAGAGAGTTCCCGCAAACACACGCCGGCGGCGGACTACGTCATTCAAGCCGCTCAAGACGGTCGTGAGGAGCACGACGAGCACAATCCCGTCATCATTGCCGAAGCCGAAACGCCGGTGCATGAAATGGCGGTAAGCGACGCCGTGATGCAGATGGATTTATCCGACCGGTCGATTGTCGTGTTTCGCAACGCAAGTCACGGGGAAATCAACGTGGTCTACCGCCGCGACGACGGCAATATCGGGTGGATCGATCCAGCCGGGCCGCTGAGCTCAGTGGGCGCAGCGGTCGCGCAGCAACGAACCAAGAAGGCGCGCAAGCGGAGCTAGGCGGACGATCCGCTTTGGCCCGCGACCGCCCATCGGAGGGGAATCAAGATGCTGCTAACGAATGTCATCGCTCCTAACTCTGTCGTGCCGCTGCTCAGGGCAAAGAACAAGAAGCAGCTGCTTCAGGATCTGTCCGCGCGTGCCGCCCGCGTCACCGGCGTTCCCGAACGCGATATCTTCGACATCCTGTTGCAGCGCGAGCGGCTCGGCTCGACCGGGCTCGGCCATGGCGTCGCCACGCCGCACGGCAAGCTCCAAGGACTGAAGCGGATCGTCGGCATCTTCGCGCGCCTTGCCGAGCCGATCGACTTCGACGCGCTCGACGGCCAGAAGGTCGATATCGTCTTCCTTCTGCTCGCGCCCGAGGGTGCCGGCGCCGATCATCTCAAGGCGCTCGCCCGCATCTCGCGCCTGTTGCGCGACGCGACGGCGGCGGAGAAGCTCCGTGCCTCGAAGGATGCCGCCGCGCTTTACGCGGTGTTGACCGAGGGCGAGCCTTCGTCTCACGCCGCCTGAGCCGCTTCACTCATCGCAACAACGAAACGTGGAAATGCTAGTGCACGCTCACCGGCACGAGATTGTTCTCGATGGCGTTGGCGATCGCGGCGCTCCGGCTGTCGGTGAGCGCGAGCGGGGTTCCGTCGGCGCCGAGCACGGCGAAGAGGTCGATGCCCTTCGGCGCGTCGGACAGCGCGGGAAATAGGCGCTCGGCGGCGTCCGAATCGAGCTGCTTGATATAGGCGACCTCGCCGTCGCCGAGCTGAGCGAGTTCTCTGCGGCTGATCTGCATCTGACGACTTTCTTCTTCTTCTTCGAACTTGTTCATCGGACCTATGTTCCTCGTAACGAGGGGGATGGCGAAGCTACGGAGCGCGTATGGCGAAGGTTTCAATCGGCGGCACCGATTCCGATCTTCATCACGCGCCTTTCCTTGCGCGGACGGACGAGATCGATGACGAGCAGGCCGTTGTCGAGCTCTGCCTTGCGGACCTCGACCCCGCTTGCGAGCCGAAAATTTCGCTTGAATTGCCGCGCGGCGATGCCGCGATGCAGAAAGTCGCGGTTCTGCTCTTCGTGCTGTTTGCCGCGAATGGAAAGTTCGCCGTTCTCGGTGGTCACCTCGAGTTGATTGGCGCCGAAGCCTGCGACGGCGAGCGTGATGCGCAACGCCTCGGGCTCTTCCGGCAGGAGTTCCACATTGTAAGGCGGATAGCCGGCGTCGGGCTTGCCGGCGCCGCTCGGCCCGCGGGGTGCGGACAGGCCGAGCCAAAGACTGTCGTCGAGGAGCGTCATGCGCGGCATCGAGCGAACCCTTTCCCGTAACGGGGCGCGCCATGCCGGGGCTTAGGCGAGGCCCTGACGGCGCCTCGTAGACAAGACCCGGCCCCGCCGCGGGCGCCGAGCCTTTGGTTTTCCGCCTTCGGATATGGGGAACGGCGGCGCCAATTCAAGCGCGGCCGAGCCTCCGATCACCCGCTCGTGCTTGGCTCCTACCGCTTGCGCGCGGCTTGACTTAAATTTGCAAGGCCGAGCCTTTGCTGGGCCGCGAACGATGATCTGGTACGTCAATCGGAGAAGCCACGACGCGCCGGACGGCCGGACCGCCGGCACGGCCTTCAAGACTCTCGCGCAGGCGATCGAAGCCGCCAAGCCCGGGGACACCATCTTGATTGCGCCGGGCACCTACGATCAGGATCTGCCGGCAGAGGTCAGCGCCGCGCGCGCGGCCGGCATCGTCGTCGCGGTGATGGGGAGCGAGTAGGGCCGTGATGCGTTCTTGGGCGCTGTCGCCGCCATCGCGCCGATACGCGGCCGATGCAAGTTTGTCCCAAAGTTTATCGTTAACGCTCGATCGTGTTTTTTGCCGTCGTGCGGACGAGAATCGGGGTCGGCGGGATGGACTCAAGCCCGCGCCCGGGTTAGAGCGATTGCGCGGCAATGACCATCATTGTTAGGGGGTTCAAGTGATCAGAGTCATTTTTGCAAGTTTGCTCCTCGCGCTCGCGCTCATCTTTGCGCATCAGCCGGCGAAGGCCGAATGGCTGTGCGGTGTCGAACGATGCGTCTGGGTCACCTATGACGTCGACGAGCCGGCCTATGCGCTGGCCTGGGGACCGCCGATCTACCCAAGCTGCTACTGGAGGCGGGGCATCTTCGGACGCTGGAAGATGATCTGCCCCGGAAGGTGATCTGCACGCGCTAGGGCAGCCGCTTCCGCTCCGTTAAGTTCACTGCCGATCTGATGGCCGGTGCCTTGTCGCGCCGCGCTTTGGCGCGCCGTGCGCTTGCGCCGAGGATGGCTGAAAGATGGTGGCGTCAGCGGGCGCCGAACGCCGAGCGCAACAGGTTGGCCATGCCGATGGCATAGACGACCGCCACCATGACGTCGAACACGCGGACAACGAAGAGGGAACCGCTGTCCTGCGGCAAGGGCGAGAGCCCGAGGCCGAGCAAGATCAGGAAGGTCGTGAGGCCGACCGTGTAGATCGGCGCCATGTCGCCGCCGCGCGAAATTCGATCGCCGAAGAGAAGCCCGACAAGCAAGACGACCAGCAGAAGAAACGCGGGGGAAGGAAGTTGCGTGACGAGAAGATAAGCGGCGGTCGCAGCAAGGCCTCTGAAGGCCAGCGCATGGGCCTCGTGCGCACGCGAAGACTCTGTCAGCTCTGTCGCGGCACTAACTGACATAGGTCAGAATCGCTACGAGACGTATCCACAATGCCCCAATGGCGTTCACGATCGGATTGTCGGTCGCATAGACGATCACGTTTGCCTGCGAGCCGTAGCGCACGCTGCCGGGTTCATAATCCTTGCGATTGGGCTCGATCTTGACGGCGAAACGCTGCGGGTTGCGAACGAGCCCCATCGATTCACTGATCTTCGGCAGCCCCGTCTCAGGATCGATCGAACCTTGCGACACGCCCCAGCCGACGCTTTCGACTTTGGCGGTAAAGATACGCCCGGGGAGCGTGTCGAGCACGAGCTCCGCCGGCGCGTCGGGTTTGATGTTCTCCAAACTGTTTTCGCGGAAATTGGCGTTGATCCAGACGTCGCTGGTATCGATGAACGTCAGGGCCGCTTGGCCCACGGCGACGAATTCGCCGTCCGTCAGCTGCAAGTTGGTGATGACGCCGTCGGAAGGCGCAGCGACCGTGGTGCGGACGAGGTCGAGCTTGGCCTTCTCGACGGCTGCGAGCGCCTCGCGGAATTGGGGATTGTCGGCGCCTTGAGGGCCGAGCTCTTGCTTGGCGCGCTCGAGCTCGGCCTCGGCCTCCCGGACGCCGGCCTCGGCCGATTGGATCTGCGCCGTCGCCTGGTCCGCGCGAGCTTTGGCGTAGACGCCCTTCTCGACGAGCTGGAAGATGCGCGAAACTTGCTCGCGCGTATTGTCGCGCTTGGCTTGAGCCGTGACCAAACGTTCCTGTGCGGAGCTGACCGCCGCCGTGCTGGCCCCGATCGATTGGCCGACGCCGGCCAGCCTGGCATCCGCCTCCTGAAGGGCGATGGTGAAGGGCTGCGGATCGATGCTGAAGAGCACGTCCCCAGCCGCCACTCTCTGATTGTCGACGACATTGACCTCGATCACCCGCCCGGCGACTTCCGGCGCCATCCGCACCACGAAGGCCTGAACGGTCGCTTGAGAGGTATAGGGCGTGAGGCGATCCGCGATCAGCGAATAGAGGAACAGGACCACGATCAGGCCGAGAACGATCAGCGTCCATCGCCTGACGGGGTCATCGTTCTTTTTGGCGTCACTCTTCGCGGCCATCGCCTGCACCCCCGTCGTCGTGCCTAGTGGGTGGACCCGTGCGTTGCGTCGATGATCCCGAGCGACCCCAGTCCGCTAACCGCGAGTTGGACCGCGACCGCGGTCAACAGGATCCCGAACACGACTTCAGAAATGACCAGGCTGGTGGGATTGAGGCGTTTCGCCAATTTGTCGATGTTGGCGAAGACCAGATAGTCGAACGCTCCAACCAACAACACGAGGGCCAATACCAGTGCCGCGCTCGCCACAGAGACGACCTCGCTTGAGGCGATGATCAATATCGTGATGCCGACCGGATTCAGCAGATACGGCACCGCGAGCGGGTAGACCGCGATTGTGTGTGGATCCTCTGGGACCGCAATATCCTCCACGACCTTCTTGCCCGGCCCAGCCAC
>DASUQP010000154.1:0-3604 GCA_036280475.1 Methyloceanibacter sp.
CCTGCGTGATCGGCCACATAGTGACAGGCAAGTAGTCCAAGGGAAATAAGGGGCGCGGAATTGTCTTTATTTCAAAAGACAATTCCATCGCTTCTGCTAATCCGATGCATTGAGTCTCTGCACCTGCTACGCCCTCGGTCAAGGACCAGCAAGTTAAAGTCTCTATCATTGCAAATTTAACGGCTGTGTACGAAGCGCGCCATTGCATTTCGCCTCCGTGAGCGATTTAAGCTCCCTATATGGCTTTTTTGCGCGCTTGCCTGGGAGGTGTGCTGGCCAAGCCAGCGGACGCCCAGTCCCCTTTGAGGCAACAAATAGTTAACCAAACCGCTAACGAGCCTGATGACATGTCATCAACCGAATTCCAGTTTTAACTCTTAGGGAAACTTTCATAAAACAAATCACTTTGGCAGAGCCCTTCCCGTCGACTTCGAAGTCCTTGGACAAGCGATGACCAAGGTCGCTTTTATCGGGCTCGGCGTGATGGGTTTTCCCATGGCCGGGCATCTCAAGACGCGCGGGGGGCACGACGTTGTCGTGTTCAACCGCACCCGCGCCAAGGCCGACGCCTGGGTTTCGCGGTTTGGCGGACGGTCCGCGGCGACACCCGCCGCCGCGGCGGACGGCGCGGACTTCGTCTTCACCTGCGTCGGCAATGACGACGACCTCCGCCAGGTGACGCTTGGACCCGACGGAACCTTCGCCGCGCTCGCGCCCGGTGCGATCGCCATTGACCACACCACGGCCTCGGCCAGGATCGCGCGCGAGCTCTACGCCGCCGCCAAGACGCGCGGCGGAAACGCGATCGATGCGCCCGTGTCGGGTGGCCAGTCGGGCGCCGAGAACGGGACGCTCACGGTGATGGCGGGAGGCGACGATGAGGCGTTTCGCAACGCCGCGCCCGTGATCGCCGCCTACGCGCGGGCGTGCAATCTGATCGGACCTCCGGGCGCCGGCCAGCTCACCAAGATGGTCAACCAGATCTGCATCGGCGGCCTGATCGAGGGGCTCGCCGAGGCGCTCCACTTTGCGCGTCACGCCGATCTCGACATCGAGAAGGTCATCGACACGATCTCAAAGGGCGCCGCGCAGTCTTGGCAGATGGAGAACCGCTGGCGCACGATGATCGACGGCAAGTTCGATTTCGGCTTCGCCGTGGATTGGGTGCGCAAGGACTTCGCGCTCATCTTCGAGGAGGCGCGGTCGAATGGCGCGCGCCTGCCGGTCACCGCGCTGGTCGACCAGTTCTACGCCGAGATCCAGGCCATGGGAGGCGCGCGATGGGACACGTCGAGCCTGATCGCGCGGCTCGAACGCGAGCGCTGAAAGCCGCTCGCCCCTTTTTTGACAGTCCTCCAACCGACAGGTAGCAGCATGACCGCCAAAATGATCGACGGCAAAGCCATCGCGGCAAAACTCAGCCAATCCATCGCCGACGCGGTCAAGGGGGTCACGGCCGAACACGGCATCGAGCCCGGACTTGCCGTGGTGCTCGTCGGCGAGAATCCCGCCAGCGAAATCTACGTGCGCAGCAAGACCGCCAAGACGGCGGCGACCAATATGCGCTCGCTGCTGTACAAATTGCCGGCAACGGCCCGCCCCGACGAGCTCTTCGCGCTGATCGAGCAGCTGAACGACGATCCGGCCGTGCACGGGATCCTCGTTCAGTTGCCGCTGCCGCCGCAGATCGACTCGCACAAGGTGATCGAGGCGATCGCTCCGGCCAAGGACGTCGACGGGTTCCATCCGCTGACCGCGGGTCTCCTGTCCACCGGTCTCCCCGGCATCGTGCCCTGCACGCCGCTTGCCTGCATCATCCTCGCCAAGCAGGTTCATGGGTCGCTCGCGGGAAAAGAAGCGGTCGTGATCGGCCGCTCGAACATCGTCGGCAAGCCGCTCGCGCAGCTGTTGCTGATGGAGAACGCGACGGTGACGATTGCGCACTCCAAGACGCGCGACTTGCCGGCCGTATGCCGGCGCGGCGATATCGTCTTCGCCGCCGTCGGTCAGCCGGAGATGGTGCGCGGCGACTGGATCAAGCCCGGCGCCACCGTCATCGACGTCGGCATCAACCGCGTTGCGGGCGCGGACGGGACATCCAAGCTTGTCGGCGATGTGGCCTTCGACGAAGTCTCTCAGGTCGCCGGCGCCATCACGCCCGTGCCGGGCGGCGTCGGTCCGATGACCATCGCCTGTCTCATGCTGAACACGTTGAAGGCCGCCTGCGCGCAAGCCGGGCTGGAACCGCCGCCCGTTTCCGGGACGTGAGGTCTCAACCGCCCTCCGAGGCATAGTCGAGGGGCAGCGCGGTCGAGAACTTGATCTGCTCCATGGCGAAGGCCGAGCTCACATCGGACAGCTCGATCTTGCCGATGAGTTTCTTGTAGAAGGTGTCGTAGCGCTCGATGTCGGGCACGACCACGCGCAAGAGATAGTCGACCTGCCCGCTCATGCGGTAGAACTCGACCACTTCGGGGAACTCGCTGAGCGCCGCATGGAAGCGGTCGAGCCAATCCTGGGTGTGGTGGCTCGTGGTGATGGACACGAACACGGTCACCCCGACATTGACTTTCTTGGCGTCGAGCAGGGCGACGCGCGCTTGGATCACTCCCAACTCTTCGAGCTTCTGGATGCGCCGCCAGCACGGCGTGGTCGAAAGCCCGACCCGCTTGCCGACTTCGGCCACCGGCAAGGTGCAATCCTTCTGCAAAATGTCGAGGATCTTGCGGTCCATTCGGTCGAGCATGGCGTTGTCGGCAATCCTCTTGCGCCGTTACTGCATATTACGGAACGACGTTCTAATATCGACGAAAATCGATCAGTCTGGTAGATTATTTTTCTACCTCCGGCAAGAAGCATTTTAAAGCAGGCGCCTCACCTCGCGGCGCAGCACGGGGAGCAGCTCCGTCTCGAACCAGGCATTCTGCTTGAGCCAGGCATTGTTGCGCCAGGAGGGATGCGGCAGCGGGAGGACGCGCGGGCGCATCCTTCGCCGAAGATGCTTCCGCCAATCGCGCATCGTCTCCTCGAGCGTGAGCCCTGCCGCGTCGCCGAGATGCCATCGATGCGCGTAAGACCCGATCGCGAGCACGAGTTCGAGCTGCGGCAGCGCGGCGAACAGCTCACGATGCCACAGCGGCGCACATTCGCGCCGCGGCGGGAGGTCCGCGCCGTTCGCATCCTGGCCGGGAAAGCAGAACCCCATGGGCACGATGGCGACCCGAGACTCGTCGTAGAACTCTTCGTTCTCGACTCCCATCCACGCCCGCAAGCGTTCGCCCGACCGGTCGCTGAAGGGCGTGCCCGATTGGTGCACCTTGGTTCCCGGCGCCTGGCTGCACACGGCGAGCCGCGCCGTGGAGCTTGCCCTCAGCACCGGGCGCGGCGCATGCGGCAGAGGTTTCCCTTCCGGCGCCTCGACGCAGTGGCGGCAAGCCCGGATTTCTGCCAGCAGGCGCTGAAGCTCGGCCGCAGTCGCCGTCATAGATCGAGGACAAGCCCGTCGCGGGCGATTGTGTAACGCGAGGCGTCGACCTTGTCCGTCGCCGCAAGCATGGCCTCCCCCATATGGGTGAGAAGCATCCGTTTCGCGCCGAGCCGCGCG
>DASUQP010000155.1:0-12877 GCA_036280475.1 Methyloceanibacter sp.
GCCCGAAACCCCCGCGCATGGCGTCACGCCCGCGGCAAAATGCCAAAGTTGCAGGCGCGGCGCAACAGAGGCTTGTCCACCACGTTTCGGCCTAAGGCGCGCTCGGCTTGAGCCTAGAAATGGGCATAGCCGCGAACGTCAAGCGCAAGGCTCTTCCCGTCGGCGCCAAGCACGAGGAGCCCGGCTTCCGGGCTCTCCAGGCGACCGATCGGGGTCACGGGCGTTCCCCTGGCTGTCGCCTCGGCCTCGAAAGCGGCAGCGCTCCCTTGAGGGACCGCAGCTACGATCTCATAGTCGTCTCCCGCCGCGAGAAGAGCCGCCAACAATTGCGGCTCGCGCTTGAGAGCTTTCTCCCCTGCCGAAGAGAACGGCACGAGCCCGGCCTCGATCACGGCGCCGACATGAGAGACGCTCGCGAGCTTGCCGATATCGCCCACGAGCCCATCCGACACATCGATCGCACCTTGGGCGAAATTGCGCATGACAATTGCGAGTTCGCTGTGCGGCAGAGGGCGGCGATAGCGCTCGATGACGAAGGCGAGGTCCTCTTCGGTGAAACCCCAATCGTTGGCAAGCGCCGGCTCTCGGAGGGCGCGAAGGCCGAGATAAGCGTCGCCGATCGTTCCCGTCACGTAGAGGCGGTCGCCCCGTTTGGCCCCGAGCCGGAGCACGGCATGGCCTTGGGGAACGAGGCCGAGCGCGGTGATGGTGATGCTCAAGGGGCCGGGGATGCGCGTGGTGTCGCCGCCGACGAGCGCGATCCCGGTGCGGGTCTGAAGCGCGCGCAGGCCCGAGGCGAAGGCCTCGAGCCAAGCAGGCGACGGCTCTTCCGGGAGCGCTAGCGCCAGGAGATAGGCGTAAGGGCGCGCGCCTTTGGCGGCGAGATCCGACAGGTTCACCGCCAAGGCCTTATGCGCGATGCTGTCGGGCGGATCGCCTTTTAGAAAATGCACGCCCTCGACGATCGTGTCGCAAGAGATCACGATCTCCTGGCTCTCGGGCGGCCTGAGGACGGCGGCGTCGTCGCGCAAGCCGAGCGCTGAGGCATCGGTGGCAAGGGGCGCGAAATAGCGGGCGATGATGTCGAACTCGCCAAGCCGCTGCCCCTCTGCGCGCTCGCCCCGGTCAACCATCCCTGCTTCCTCCGGCGGCAAATTCTTGCGGCCGCGCTCTGTGCCCGAGGCGATCGAGAATGCCGTTGACCGCCTTCGGCTCCTCCTCGGCGAAGAAGGCGTGGGCGATGTCCACATATTCGGAAATGACCACGCGCACTGGCACGTCGCCGCGCACCAGGATTTCATAGGCGCCTGCGCGAAGGATGGCGCGGAGGATCGAATCCACGCGGGTCAATCGCCAGCCCTCGGCGAGCTGCTTGTCGATCAAGGGATCGATACGAAGCTGCTCGCGCACAACGCCGGCGACGAGGTCGCGGAAGAAGCCGGACTCCGCTTCAGCGTATTGCCAGCCTTCGATCTCCTGACCCAAGCGATGGGACTCGAATTCGGCGATCACCTGGTTGAGGTCGATCCCGGTCATGTCCATCTGGTACAGGGCCTGGACCGCGGCAAGGCGGGCGGCGCTGCGGGAGGAGGCGCGGGGGGTGCTTCGGCTCTCCTTCGCCATGGCGGCTAGCGCCGTTTCGCCGAAGAGAAGTGCTGTTCGAGTTGCATGAGAGTGAGGCAGGCGCGCGCCGCGTCGCGGCCCTTGTTGCGCCCATCGACGCTTGCCCGCTCCCAGGCTTGCTCGCGGCTGTCACAGGTCAAAATGCCGAACCCGATCGGCACGGCATGCTGAACGGCGAGCTGATGCAGCCCCGCCGCCGATTCCCGTGCCACAATATCGTAATGGGTCGTCTCGCCGCGGATGACGCAGCCGAGCGCCACGCAGCCGCGATGCCGCCCGGCCCGGCCCACGAAACCGTTGGCGAGTGCGAGACTGAGCGCAAGCGCAATCTCGAGCGAACCCGGGACGCTAATCCGCTCGTAAGCCATGCGATGGGCTTCGAGCTCCTCGATTGCGCCGCGGGCAAGCTCGTCGGCAATGTCCTCGTAGAAGCGTGCCTCGATGATGAGGACGGAGTGCGGGCCTTTGCGCGTCATCGCGTTACTCCAGGCTCCGGTGGCCGACCACCGCAAGCCCATAACCTTGCAGACCCACGATCTTGCGCGAAGGAGAATTGCTCAGGAGCACCATCTCGCGCACGCCGAGATCGAGCAGGATCTGGGCGCCAATGCCGTATTCGATGAGCCGCTGCTGGCCCTGGCCCCCCGTTTCCTGCCCCAGGCGTGCAGAAATCGCATCAGGCCGCGACTCGCGGATCAGCACGAGCACGCCGCGTCCTTCGCGCCCGATGATGTCCATGGCCTTGTGCACGAGGGTCTCGCGGTGGGTCCCGATCGAAATCACGTCGTCCATTGTGTTGAGCGCATGCACCCGCACGAGCACGGGCCCGCCTGAGGCGACGTCGCCCTTGATGAGCGCGACATGCTCGGCCGGGTCCACGGTGGTGGCATAGACCTTGAGGTCGAACTGCCCGCCGAAGGCGCTCTCGACCGTGGTCTCGGCCACGACCTTGACCAGATGATCGTAGCGGAGCCGATAGGCGATCAGGTCCGCGATGGCCGCGATCTTCAGTCCATGGCGATCGGCGAAGGCGATCAGGTCCGGAAGCCGCGCCATGGTGCCGTCATCATTCATGATCTCGCAGATCACCCCTGCCGGATAAAGGCCGGCAAGCCGGGCGAGATCCACCGCCGCTTCGGTATGGCCCGCGCGCACGAGCACGCCACCATCTTTGGCCACCAGCGGGAACACATGTCCCGGGGTCATGAGGTCGCGATAGTCCTTGGTGGGGTCGATGGCGACGGAGACGGTGTGGGAGCGGTCATGAGCGGAGATGCCGGTCGAGACCCCTTCCCGCGCCTCGATCGACACGGTGAAGGCGGTCGAGTGGCGGGCGCGATTGGAGCGCGACATCAACTCCAGGTGAAGCTGCTTGGCGCGTTCGGGCGGAAGTGCAAGACAGATCAAGCCGCGGCCATGCTTGGCCATGAAGTTGATGGCGTCGGGCGTGGCCATTTGCGCCGGAATGACCAGATCGCCCTCGTTCTCACGCTCCTCGGCATCGACCAGAATGAACATGCGGCCGTTGCGCGCGTCCTCGACCACCTCCTCGATTGGGGAGAGGAATTGATGGTGCCGGGTCTTGGGCGCAATCGTCACGGGGCAAGCCTTTCCTGCTCTCTGAGACGTGCGAGGTAGCGCGCCATGAGATCGACTTCAAGGTTTACCAAATCGCCCGGGCGCCGGTCTCCCCATGTCGTGTGGGCGAGCGTGTAGGGAATGATGTTCACCCCGAACCGCGCGCCGGCGACGTCGTTAACGGTCAGCGAGACGCCGTCGAGCGCGACCGATCCCTTGGCGGCAATGAAGGGAGCGTGCTCGGTGAGGCTTTGCAGCACGAAGCGGACGCTGCCGCCATCGGGCTCGCGTGCGAGGATCGTGGCCGTCCCGTCGATATGGCCGGTCAGGAGATGGCCGCCGAGCTCATCGCCGAGCGCAAGCGCGCGTTCGAGATTGATGCGGCGTCCCTCCCGCCAGGAGCCGAGCGTGGTGCGCGCGAGCGTCTCGTTGGAGGCCTCGACGGCAAAGCGCGCGCCCTCGCCCTTCGCCTTGGCAATATCGACGATGGTCAGACAGCAACCGTCGCAGGCGATCGAAGCCCCCTCTTCAAGGCTCCGGCGCTTGTACGGGCAGGCGACCACGAAACGCCCGCCGTGACGCTCGCGGAGGATTCCTACGCCGCTGACAAGGCCGGTGAACATCGCCCTACTCGCCGCCACCAACTCATCCGGTCGGGCCCGAACGAGCGGGCCTCGATCTCGGTGAAATGCCCGCTTGCGGTCACGCGATCAAGTCCGTCGCCAACGAAAGGCAGAAGACCGCCCGGTCCCACGGGCTTCGGACCCCGATAGACGACGACCTCGTCGATAAGATCGGCATCGAGAAAGGCACGCGCCACGGAAGGCCCGCCCTCGACCAGCACGCGCGTGAGCCCGCGGGCCGCAAGCGTCTCGAGCGCGTCGCGCAGGGCAAGGAGGCCTTGATCGTCGACGGGAACGCCGACGATCTCGGCCCCGCGATCCTGGAGGGCATCCGTGTTCGGATGCTCTTCGTCGGCGGAGCAGACGAGCCATACCGGCACCATGAGATCGTCGAACAGTCGCGCTCCGGGCGGCGTCCGCAGGCGCCGGTCCAGCACCACGCGCACCGGAGAGCGGCAGGACATGCCGGGAAGGCGGCACGTCAATGTCGGGTCGTCGGCGAGAATGGTGCCGCGGCCGACGAGGATCGCATCGTGCCGCGCCCTTAAGAGATGTCCGTGGGCCCGCGCGTCAGGACCGGTCGCCCACACCGGGGCGCCATTCCCTTGCGGTATGAGCCCGTCGGCGCCGACGGCGAGCTTTAGCGTCACGGCGGGACGCTCCTCTGTGACGCGAAGGATGTGACCGAGGGTGACGGCCTTCGCTTCCTCGCTCAGCACGCCCTCCTTCACCTCGATGCCGGAGGCGGCAAGGCGTTCGATGCCGCGGCCTTGTGTGCGCGGATCGGGATCGCGAAGCGCGATCACGGCCCGCGCCGGCCTTGCCGCCGCGATGATCTCGGTGCAAGCCGGACCCCTCCCTCCTTGGTGGGCGCAGGGCTCCAGCGTGATGTAGAGCGTGGCGCCCCGCGCTTTCCCGCCGGCCCGCTCCAGCGCGATGGCCTCGGCGTGAGGCCGGCCTCCCGGCGCCGTCCAGCCGCGGGCGAGAACTTCGCCGGTCGGGTCAACGACGACCGCGCCCACGGAAGGGTTCGGCCAGGTCTGGCCGAACCCCCGCCGGGCAAGCTGGAGGGCCTGCGCCATATGATCCTCGTCGCTCAGGCTCATCGTCTTGATGTGGGGTCGAAGCCTAGTCTTCGATAGGGGCGGCCGCCTTGCCGTCGCCCGCGTCGTCGTCCTCGGTCGCAGCGAGCTCGCCCAGCAGCGCCTCGAAATCCTTGGCCTCGCGGAAATTCTTGTACACTGAGGCAAAGCGTACATAAGCAACGTCGTCGAGCGCCTTGAGCGCCTCCATCACCAGGCGCCCGATGGTTTCGGACCTGATGTCGTTCTCGCCCATATTCTCCAGGCGCCGCACGATGCCGCTCACCATGCGCTCGACCCGCTCGGGGTCCACGGGGCGCTTCCTGAGCGCGATCTGCACCGACCGCATCAGCTTGTCGCGGTCGAACGGCATCCGCCGCCCGCTCCGCTTGACGACCGTCAGCTCGCGCAGCTGCACCCGCTCGAAGGTGGTAAAGCGGCCGCCGCAATCGGCGCAGACGCGGCGCCGCCTGATCGTGCTATGATCTTCGCTCGGGCGCGAGTCCTTCACTTGCGTGTTGGTGCTAGTGCAATAAGGGCATCGCATCGGCGACGGCCCTCCCCTTTTCAGTCACCTCACGCGAGACTTAACGGTAAATCGGATAGCGCTCGCAGAGTGCGATGGCCCGCTTCTTCACGCTTGCCTCCACGGTGGCGTTGCCGTCGTCGCCCTTGGCTGCGAGCCCGTCCAAAACCTCGATGATCATCCCGCCGATCTGCTGGAACTCCGCGACGCCGAATCCGCGCGTGGTCCCGGCCGGGGACCCGAGCCTGATGCCTGACGTGACCGCCGGCTTCTCCGGATCGAATGGCACGCCGTTCTTGTTGCAGGTGATGTTGGCCCGGCCGAGCGCGATCTCGGCCGCCTTGCCGGTGAGCTTCTTCGGCCTGAGATCGACCAGCATCAGATGCGTGTCGGTGCCGCCGGAGACGAGTGCCAACCCACCCTTGACCAGGGTCTCGCCGAGCGCCTTGGCGTTGTCGACCACGCCCTTGATGTAGATCTTGTACTCGGGGCGAAGCGCTTCCCCGAAGGCCACCGCCTTGGCGGCGATGATATGCATCAGCGGGCCGCCCTGAAGACCGGGGAACACCGCGGAGTTGATCTTCTTGCCGATCTCCTCGTCATTGGAGAGCACGAGCCCCGCGCGCGGTCCGCGCAGTGTCTTGTGCGTGGTGGTGGTGACGACATGGGCGTGCGGCAGCGGGCTTGGATGGAGCCCTGCGGCGACAAGCCCGGCGAAATGCGCCATGTCGACCATCAAAAAGGCGCCGACGGAATCAGCGATCTTCCGGAAGCGAGCGAAATCGATGATGCGCGGGTAGGCCGAGCCGCCGGCAATGATGAGAGCCGGCTTGTGCTCCTTGGCGAGCCGCTCGACCTCGTCGTAGTCGATGCGATTGTCGGTCTTGGTCACGCCATACTGCACGGCGTTGAACCACTTGCCGGACAGATTGGGCGGGGCCCCATGCGTCAAGTGGCCGCCATGCGCGAGCGACATGCCGAGGACCGTGTCGCCCGGCTTGATGAGCGCGAGCATCACCGACTGATTGGCCTGCGAGCCGGAATGCGGCTGAACGTTGGCGAAGGCGCAGCTGAACAGTCGCTTGGCGCGGTCGATGGCAAGCTGCTCGACCACGTCGACATATTGGCAGCCGCCGTAATAGCGCCGGCCCGGATACCCTTCCGCGTATTTGTTGGTGAGCAGCGTGCCGGCGGCGTCGAGCACGGACTGCGAAACGATGTTCTCCGAAGCGATCAGCTCGATCTCGTGCTGCTGACGGTCGAATTCGTCCTCGATCGCGTCCCATATTTCGGGGTCGGTTTCTTCCAGATGCTTGGTGAAGAAGGCGTTCCCGCGCGCCTCGGCGCGTCTTGCATCACTTGCCGTCATGGCTGACTGCTCCTCGAGCTCACATACCCCGCCCGGGAAACCACGCGCAGCGACTTTTGCCGCGCGCTCTCTTCCTCGAGCGTTTCGTTGGCTCTACCACATGTCGCGCGGAGGCGCCAGCAACACGCAAGGCGTGGGCGGTCAAGCGCTGCCCGCGCACGGTGCGCGAAGTGCCATGTCGATCAATAGGCTGAAGCGGTCGTGGATGCCCCGTCGAGGCCGTAGATGTCAGGCCGGAAATTCACCTGGCCGTCGGGCGTCCCCCAGGCGCTGATGTAAGCGAGATAGACCGGAACCGGCTTTGCGACCTTGACGTCAATCTGCTCTCCGGTCTGCTTCATCGAAACGATGCGATCGTAGCTCCAGCCCGGCGTGTCGCGCAAAATCCAAGCAACCAGCGTCTCGACATTGTGCACGCGCACGCAGCCAGAGCTTTCGAACCGCACGGCGCGGCCGAACAGGCTCTTGAGCGGCGTGTCGTGCATGTAGACGCTGTCCTTGTTCGGGAAGTTGATCTTCACGAAGCCGAGAGAGTTCTCCTCCCAGGGAAGCTGCCGGAAATTGTAGTTGTAGACCGCGGGACTGTTCCAATCGATCTGGCGGGGATCGAGCGGATTGCCGGCGGCGTCGAAGGCCTGCATGCGGTAGGAGGCCAGCATGTCTTGGCCTCTGCGGGCGAATTCGCGGCCCTTCGGGATCAAGTCCTTATGGATGATCGTGCGCGGCACGTACCAATAAGGATTGAAATTGATCTCTTGAATCTTGCTCGAGATTTCGGGCGTCGCCCTTTCGGGTTTGCCGACAACAGCCGCGTGACGCGAGACGACCTCGCCGCCCGCGACCGCCTCGACCTGCGCCGCCGGGATGTTGACCACGACATAGCGTCCACCGGTCGAGGGGGCGATGGTTTGCAGCCGCTTCAGACTGGTTTGAAGCTGCGCGAGCCGGATATAGGCGGACATGTTCAAGGCCTGGATCGTCGCCTTGCTGTCGATGATGCCGGTCGCGGGTAGGCCATGGCGCGCTTGAAACTTCTTCACGGCGACGACGACCGCGGCGTCAAACTCGCCTGGGACACTTTGGCCGAAGAGGTCGCCGGTGACCTCGAGCCGCCTCTGCAAGATTTCGATCTCTTGACCGCGCTGGCCCGGTCTCATGACTTTGGCGGGGACGGTCGGCCACCCTCCCTGGGCCACGATCCCCCTGTAGCGCTCGATGGCGGCCTTGGTGGCCTCGATGTTGCGGGCGGCAAGCGTGGGCGAGCCGAGCGCAGGATTGGTGATCAGATAGGCCTCGGGATCGTCGCGCGGGAGCTCATCGGCGCGCGGGGCCGTGGTCGGATCGGGCCCTCCGCCCTGCCGATTGGCCCTGCCCCCGCCGAAGAAGGGAAAGAACCCGGGATTGCGGCCCGGTTGCTGCTGCTGCGGGAATGGTTGTTGCTGGAGTTGCTGTTCCTGCTGCTGCTGTTGATTCTTGCCGGTCAGCCAGGAGAACGGACCGGCCGTAGCAGGCACGGCCTCTATCGCGACAAGCGATACAGCGAGACTTATCGCAGCGAGGAACGCCCCGCGTTTGCTACTCTGCGATTTCAGCATTCGCCGCTCCCCGTCACTTGCGGCTTCATCTCGCGCGAATATAAGCGGTTTTTCCTTAACACTCTAGTTCCAATGACCTAACGAGGCGTCATGATCCGCTGCGCCGCCACGACGGATGCGCGCGTGTGACGCCTGCTTTCCCTTCGCAGGTCGAAATGATGTCTAGCGCCCGAATGGGGCGAATTTGCGCTGAAAAGACCGCTGCCTTCCAAAGGCTTGCGGGCACGGCGGCAGGTAGTTCCCCCGCGGCGCTAGAGTTTTGGCGCTTCGAGGAAGATTAGAGCTGGTAGCGGATCTGGTCGGTCCAGAAACGCTCCAGACGAATTAGGGCTTTGTTGAGCACCTCGAGATCGTCGGTCGCGATGCCGCCCACCTGCTCGAGCGATTTGAGCTGGCGCTGATACAGCGCGTTCACCACGCTGCAGACGTCTTGACCCTTTTGCGTGAGCTTGACCCGCACCGAACGGCGGTCGACCGTTGAGCGCTGATGATTGATGTAGCCGGCGTCGACGAGCTTCTTGAGATTGTACGAGACGTTCGAACCGAGATAATAGCCGCGGCTCGTGAGCTCGCCGGCTGTCAGCTCGGCATCGCCGATATTGTAAAGCAACAGTGCCTGCACGCTGTTGACGTCCGAACGGCCCAAGCGTTCGAACTCGTCTTTGATCACGTCAAGCAGCAGTCGATGCAGCCGCTCGATCAGCTTCAACGAAACGAGATAGCGATTCTTGAGGTCTTCTGCCTCGCCGACGCTCTCTTGCATCCCTATATTCAGGGCCACAGTCATCGCCTACCCTTCGTTAGTTGTTGTTAAATCCCCAACTTGACGATGACAATAGACGCGGCAACCTAAAATCTGCTTAAGCGAGACGCTTAAGATTGCGTGAAATTCTAGTATGAAGTTATGACGATGTTGGCTCGCCTTTTGGCGAGGCCGTCAAAGACCCGGCGTCAGATTTGCCAGGACGAGTTCGTCCTCCGCCGGCGTGGTAAACAGGCGATCGACCGCCGCATCCTCAACCTTAGCGAGCGTTGACGGTTGCCAATCGGGTTGGCGGCCTTTGCCCGCGATCCGCGCCGCGATCCCTTCCCGATAGTCGTGACTGCCGATGAGGTGGGAGGCCAGGCGGAACTCGAGCTTCAGCGCTGCGGCGAGGTCGAGGGACTTTCCGCGCCGATATTGACTGAAGGCGATTTTGAGCGCGGTCGGCGACTTCGCGCGGATCGCGGCGGCAGTCTCTTGAGCGAAGGCTTGGTCTTCGTCCTGCGCCGCATCGAGCCGTTCGAGTATTCCCTCCACGGACGGCGCGGAGAAGGCGCGATCAATCAGCGGCGTGTGACGCACGAGCTCGCCTTCGCCGGGATCGCGATGGAGTCCGTCGAGCAGCCGGTCGATGGGATGGTTGTCGCTCAGCGCGTCTTTGATCACGCCGAAATGCGCGGCCGGAATGGTGTGGCTCACGAGGCGTTGGCGATAGGCTTCGGCCGGTCCGATGATGCGTCCGGTCAAGGCGAGGTAGAGGCCGGTCCAATCGAGAAGCCGCGGAAGAAAATACGT
The DNA here is from genome assembly GCA_036280475.1 of Methyloceanibacter sp. Lineage (GTDB taxonomy): Bacteria > Pseudomonadota > Alphaproteobacteria > Rhizobiales > Methyloligellaceae > Methyloceanibacter. Next base: position 9,955 of record DASUQP010000155.1, read on the forward strand.
GCCGCCAATATCGGGCAGGAACCCGATGCCGACTTGCGGCATGCCGAAGCGATATCCCTCGCCCGCCACGCAATGCGTGCCGTAAAGACTGATGCCGATGCCGCCTCCGAGCACGAGCCCGTTGATCAGCGGCACGTTCGGCCTGATGAACTTTTCGAGGACCCAGACATGGCTGTATGCCGCCCGGTAGAACTCCCGGATCGATCCTTGCGCGTCTTGCTCGATCCACTCATGCAATGTCTTGAGATCGCCCCCGCTCGAGAACACGGTCGGGTGCGACGACTGCATCACGACACCGTAGATGTGGGGCGCGGGCGCCCAAGCGCGATACTGCGTGCTCAGGGCCTCGAACATCTCCCGCGTCAAGGCATTGAGCCGCGCGGGACGATCAAGCATCACCACCCCGGCGCGGTCGTTTTCCTCGAAGGTGATCCCCAGCGCATCGGACAAATTGCGGTGTCTCCTCCCGCTAAATCGTTGTAATGACCCCGAACCAAGCGCCTCGATCGGGCGTTATACAAAGGCTCGCGGCAGCTAGCACTCAATCCCCGAAATCACAAGGCTTGCAGGAAAGGCAATCGATTGCCGGACATGACGCCTAACCTTGCTCGGCTCAGTCTCGTAATCTTCTTGGCGCTTCCGATTGGCGCCGACGCGGAAACGGTCGACCTTCCGCCGTTGCCGAAGCGGAACCCCTTGCGGGGACCGGTGGTCACAAAGCCCGTTCTGCCGGGCGATCAGCCCACCGTGCCGTGGACCGAGGCCGAGATCGCCGACGCCGTCGCGAAGTGCAAGGCGCTTCTGACCGGAGATCCGCTCGACTATGAGTTCCTGCCGCCGATCAAGGAAGGTTTGTGCGGGACACCGGCGCCGGTCCGGCTGCGTGCCGTGGGCCACGATCCGAAAGTAACAATCAATCCGCCGGCGACGCTCAGCTGTCCCATGGCCGATGCTTTGGGGGAATGGCTGCGCGATACCGTCCAGCCGGAAGCCAAGGCGGTGTTCGGAAGCGCCGTGGTGAAGATTCAGAATTCCAGCTCCTATGTGTGCCGCAACCGCTACGGTGGCGCGGGCAAGCCGTTGAGCGAGCACGCGCTCGCCAATGCGTTCGACGTGTCAGAATTCGTGCTCGCCAATGGCGTCCGTATCAGCGTGCTGGATCATTGGCCGCGCGTCGTAACGTACCCGCCTGCCAGACCCGAGAGCAGTGATCGCGACCGCGTCGTCACCGCGGCGAAGGACGAGCCGCCGCCGGTTCCGCAACCGGCGCGGGCCTCCAAGTCCAACCCATTCCGCCTGGACGGCGGCGCGGCTTCCGCCCCTCCTGCCGAATCCAAGGGTCGCGATCGTGACGACGTCGTTGCCGCGGCGAAGGCCGAGCCGGACGAGCCAACGGCGGATGCGGAACCGGCCCTCGATCCCAACCCATTCGACGACCACGCGGCTCTCGCCCCTCCTGCCGAGCCTGAGGGCGGCGATCGCGAGGGCGGCGTTGACGCGGCGAAGCCCGATCCGGGCGAGCGGCCGCCGGTTACGACGGAACCAGGGCAAGAATCCAAGTCAAAATTCGTCACCTATTTGCACGAGGACGCCTGCCGCCGTTTCGGCACGGTGCTCGGTCCGAACGCCAATGACGCGCACAAGGACCACTTTCATCTCGACATGAAGAAACGGCGGCGGGCGAGCTTCTGCGAATAGGGCTCGCGCAGGGCAAACCATGTTTAACGAGAGACATTGGCACCCGCGAAGCGCTGATGGTAGTTTGCCCGCATCTTGACAGCGAGCGGCGGAAGAGCGCGGATGACGGCTCATAAAGACAAACCGGTCTCATTGCGGAGCGAACGGGCGAAACGCGCGGGTGTGGCGTCGGAGCAGGTCAAAGGACCGGGCTTTCCGGCGACGCGGATGCGGCGCAACCGCCGCGCCGACTGGTCGCGCCGGCTGGTCCGCGAGAGCTCGCTCGCAAGCTCCGACCTCATCTGGCCGATTTTCCTGATTGAAGGGACCGGGGACCGCGCTCCCGTCGCATCCATGCCGGGCGTTGAGCGGCTATCGATCGATCTTGCCGTCAAGGCCGCCAAAGAGGCTGCGGCGCTCGGCATCCCGGCCATCGCGGTCTTCCCCAATACCGATCCCTCCTTGCGAGACGAGGCTGCGAGCGAGGCGGTCAATCCCGGCAATCTCGTCTGCAGGGCCGTGCGCGCGATCAAGGCGGCGGTGCCCGAGATCGGCATCATCTGCGACGTGGCGCTCGACCCTTACACCAGCCACGGTCACGACGGGCTCTTGATCGCCGGCGAGATCGACAATGACCGCACCGTCGAGCTCTTGATCCAGCAGGCCCTCGTCCAGGCCGAGGCGGGCTGCGACATCCTCGCCCCTTCCGACATGATGGATGGCAGGATCGGTGCAATCCGCGCGGGTCTTGAGGCGAACGGCTTTGCCAACACGCAGCTCCTTGCTTATGCGGCGAAATATGCGTCGGCCTTCTATGGGCCGTTCCGCGATGCGGCCGGTTCAGGCGCGAGACTCAAAGGCGACAAGCTGAGCTATCAGATGGACCCCGCCAACGGCGACGAGGCGCTCCGCGAAGTCGCGCTCGACATCGCCGAGGGCGCGGACATGGTGATGGTGAAGCCGGGGCTCCCTTATCTCGACATCGTTTGGCGGGTGAAGCAGGCCTTTGGCGTTCCGACCTTCGTCTACCAGGTCTCGGGCGAGTATGCGGCGCTTGCGGCCGCAGCGGAGCGTGGCTGGCTCGACCGGGAGCGCGTGATCTTGGAGAGCTTGATGGCGTTCAAGCGGGCCGGCGCCGACGCGATCTTCACCTATTTCGCGCCAGAGGCGGCGAAGCTGTTAGACCGCTAAGGGCGTAGTTCTCGATTTTATGAACGGCCGGGATCGGCTGCAAGAGGCGCGGGCT
>DASUQP010000156.1:0-9145 GCA_036280475.1 Methyloceanibacter sp.
GCGACGGTAGAACGCCGTTCGGTGAATCGCCAAACCCTCACCCCCTGCCACGCTGCCCCAAGCCTAGACCGCAGAGGATTAGAATATTCTTGCCATTTTTGGGGCCGCGGGGCCGCGGCTCCGTCCCGTCCACAGCCCGCAAACGGCCTCCAATCACATTTTGTGTCGGCCCTTGACTCTGGACGGGCGAGGGGCATCTATGTAAATGTGAATAACATTCACACCGTAGGAAGGGACCCACAATGCAGTTGGTTGCGACCTTGGACGAATACGGGAAGCCCGCATGGATCACAGCCATGGTTGGCGGCTTCCTTCTCTGGTGGCCCATCGGCCTTGGCATTTTAGCTTATCTGATCTGGAGTGGACGCATGGGATGCTGTGGAAATCGAGTCGCATGGCGGCAGTATTTCACGGATGAGGCGCGGCGCTTTGGCGGAGGCATGACGGCCTTCGGCTCGACCGGAAACCGCGCCTTCGACGAGTATCGTGCGGAGACGTTGCGGCGGCTCGAGGAGGAGGCGAACGAGTTTCAGGCCTTCTTGCAGCGGCTGCGTCACGCCAAGGACAAGGCCGAGTTCGACCAGTTCATGGCCGAGCGTGGCGGCGCTGCTCCTTCGGCGTCGTAGCGTGAAACTCGTCATTCCGGCGTAAGCCGGAATCCAGGGAGACAGACACTGGCGCACGCAGTCCTGGATACCGGCTTTCGCCGGTATGACGAGTCAGGGATTTCGGACAAGCGTAGTAGAGAGGCAACGAAAGACAAGGGCGTGGGGCCTTGGTTCCACGCCCTTGTTGTTGACCGGCCGCCCGCGGTCTCGGTCATGTGCGCCGATCGCCGAAGCCGCCGCCGGTCGGCGTCTTGATGATGATGGCCTCGCCGGGCTCGAGCACGGTCTGGTCTGCGCCTTTCAACCGCTCGAGCCTTCCCGCCTTTCGCCTGACCCAATTCTCGCCGGCCTGTCCTTCTTCGCCGCCGAGGAGGCCAAAGGGCCGCAACCTTCGGAAGCCCGAGAGGACCGCGCAATCCATCCGCGCGAGGAAGCGAATGGCGCGGAGCGTGCCGTCGCCCGCGCGCCATTTCCCCTTGCCGCCGGAGCCGCGCACGATCTCGAAGCGTTCGACGAGAACGGGGTAGCGAAGCTCGAGCACCTCCGGGTCGGTGAGGCGCGAATTGGTCATGTGCGTCTGCACGGCCGGCGCCCCATCGAAACCGGGTCCGGCCGGCGCGCCCGAGCAGATCGTCTCGTAATACTGATAGCTCTCGTTGCCGAAGGTGAGATTGTTCATCGTGCCCTGCGCCGAGCCGAGACACGTCAGCGCGCCATAGAGACAGTTCACGATTGTCTGGCTCGTCTCGACATTGCCCGCAGCGACAGGCGCCGGATAGCGCGGCTTCAACATCGAGCCTTTCGGCACGACGATCTTGATCGGGCGGAGGCAGCCCGCGTTCAGCGGAATGTCGTCATCGACGAGCGTGCGGAAGACATAGAGCACGCAAGCCCTGGTGATCGGCTCGGGCGCGTTGAACGCGTCCGACGTCTGCGCGCTCGTGCCGGTGAAATCGACGGTCGCTTTGCGTGCCTTGCGATCGATCTTGATCGCGACCTTGATGCGGCTTCCCTGATCGGTCTCAACCTCGAAGCGTGAACTCTTAAGCTTGGCGATGACGCGCGCCACGGCTTCCGCGGCGTTGTCCTGCACATGGCGCATGTAGGCTCGCACCACCGGCAACCCGTAATGACGGACCATGGCGCGGAGCTCCGCCGCGCCCTTTTCGTTGGCGGCAACCTGCGCCTTGAGGTCCGCGATGTTCTGCGCCGGATTGCGCGCGGGGTAGGGCGCCTTGGTGAGCAGCGCAAGCGCCTCCTCTTCGCGGAAGCGTCCCCGCGCGACCAGCTTGAACGGATCGATATAGACGCCTTCCTCCTCGATGCGCGTCGCCCGCGGGCTCATCGAGCCGGGCGCGATCCCGCCGATATCGGCATGATGCCCGCGCGCGGCGACGAAGAAGAGAAGGTCGGGGCTGTTCTCGCCGAAGACCGGCGTGATCACGGTGATGTCGGGGAGATGGGTGCCGCCGTTGTAAGGCGCGTTCAGCATATAGACATCGCCGGGCTTGAGCTTCTCGCCCACTTCGCGCAGCACGGTGGCGACGCTTCGGTCCATGGAGCCGAGATGGACCGGGATGTGCGGCGCGTTGGCGATGAGGTTGCCCTTCGCGTCGAAGATGGCGCAGGAGAAGTCGAGCCGCTCCTTGATATTGACCGAGCGCGCGGTGTTTTGCAGCGCATAGCCCATCTGCTCGGCGATCGAGACGAAGAGATTGTTGAACACCTCGACCATGACCGGATCGGCGCGTCTGCCGACCCGTGCTTCCACCTTCTTGGCGACGCGGGTGAGCAAGAGGTCGTTACGCGCCGTGACGTGCGCTTGCCATCCGGGCTCGACCACGACGGTCTGATGGTCTTCGATGATGAGCGCCGGCCCCGGGATTGACTGCCCCCGGCCGAGACTGGCGCGCAGGAAAACCGGGGCATCGTGCCAATCCGCGGCGGTGAAGATGCGCGCTTCCGCATCAGGGGCGGCGGGCGCGGGGGTCTCAGGCGTAAGCGCAGGCTCGGCGATCGCCGCGCCGCCGCCTTTCGCCTCGACCTCGACCGCTTCGATCTCGATGTCCTTTTCCGGACTGATGAATCCGAAACGCTTTTCGTGCGCGATCTCGAACAGCGCGCGCATGCCGCGCAAGCTGGCCACGGGAATGGGAAGCGCGCTGTCGGTTCCGGCATAACGGAGATGCGCCTGGGCCGTGATTGCGATCGCGCCGCCATCCACGCCCTGGCGCAGGAGCTCCTGCCGCACTTCCTCTTCGAGCCCCGCGCGAATCTTGGCGAGCGCGGCAAGTCCCTCCTCGTCGAGCCGCGCGAGCACGGTCTTCGTGCGCGTGGCGCTCAGCGCGGCAAGCCCCATGCCGAAGGCCGACAGGACGCCCGACAGCGGATGGATCAGAACGGACTGAATGCCGAGCGCGTCGGCCACGAGGCAGGCATGTTGGCCGCCCGCGCCGCCGAAGGAGTTCAGCACGTACTCGGTCACGTCGTAGCCGCGCTGGACAGAAATGGTCTTGATCGCGTTCGCCATGTTCTCGACTGCGATCTTGATGAAACCGTCGGCGATCTCTTCGGGCGCGCGCGCCAGCCCGAGCTTGCGGGCAAGCGACTTGAACGCCTTGAGCACGGACTCCGCGTCGAGGGGCTGATCCTGCCTTGGGCCGAAAATGCGGGGGAAGAAATCGGGCGTGAGCTTCCCCGTCATCACATTGGCGTCGGTGACGGTAAGAGGACCGTTGCGCCGGTAGCAGAGGGGGCCGGGATCCGCGCCCGCGGAGTCGGGTCCGACGCGAAAACGCGTCTCATCATAGTGGAGGATCGAGCCGCCGCCCGCGGCGACGGTATGGATCAACATCATCGGCGCGCGCACGCGGACGCCCGCCACTTGGCTCTCGAAGCTCCGCTCGTAGGCGCCGTCATAGTGGCAGACATCGGTCGAGGTGCCGCCCATGTCGAAGCCGATCACCTTGGCGAAGCCTGCCGCCTGCGCGGTTTCGACCGCTCCCACCACGCCGCCCGCCGGCCCCGACAGGATCGCGTCCTTGCCTCTGAACAGTCCCGCCGATGTCAGTCCGCCCGACGACTGCATGAACAAGAGTCGTGGGGCTTTAGCCTCCCCCTCGTGGGGAGGCCGGCCGACGAAGCCGGCCGGGTGGGGGGCTGTCTGTCGCCTCACCCCACCCGGCTCGGCTTTCAGCCTCGCCACCCTCCCCATCAATGGGAGGGATGAAGATGGTTTCAGCGCGCGAGCCACGCGATCGACGTAACGCCGCAGCAGCGGCGACAGGTACGCATCGACCACGGCGGTGTCGCCCCGCCCGACGAACTTCACGAGCGGGCTGACCTCATGGCTCGCCGAGACTTGCGTGAAACGTTCCTCGCGCGCGAGCCTCGCCGCCTCGCGCTCATGCGCGGGGAAGGCGTAAGAATGCATGAAGGCGATAGCGACGGCCGAGATGCCGTCGGCGCGCGCCGCCCGCAAAGCCGCCCGCGTCGCGTCGCGATCGAGCGGGACCTCGACGCCGCCATCGGCGCGCAGGCGCTCGGGCACCTCGACGACGCGGGCATAGAGCATCGAAGGCTTTTCGATCCGCCGCGCGAAGATCTTGGGTCGCGCCTGGTACCCGATCTCGAGCGCGTCGCGGAATCCCTGACTCACGATCAGAAGCAGAGGATCGCCCTTGCGCTCCAACAGCGCGTTGGTGGCGACCGTCGTCCCCATCCTGATGCTTGCGATCGCTTGCGAAGGGAGCGGCCGGTTGCGCGGGACGCCGATCAGGTCGGCAATGCCGGCGAGCGCGGCATCCGCATAGGCCTCGGGATTTTCCGACAGCAGCTTCCGTGTCAGCAGCCTTCCGTCAGGCGCCCGCGCCACAATGTCGGTGAACGTGCCGCCGCGATCGATGAAGAATTGCCACGTGCCGCCGCCGCTCATCCGATGCGCTTGAGCTCCGCGGCATAGCGTTTCCAGCGCTTGACATAGACTTCCGTGGCGCGCGCGATCATCGCCCGCGCTGCGTCATCGCTCGCGCGCACGGACTTGGCCGGTGCGCCGAGGATCACCGTATCGTCGGGAAACGCCTTGCCCTTGGTGATAAGCGCGCCGGCGCCGACCAGGCAATTCGACCCGATCTTCGCGCCGTTCAGGACGATGGCTCCCATTCCGATCAGGCTCGCATCGCCGATAGTGCAGCCATGCAGGATGACATTGTGGCCGATGACGCAGTCTTCCCCGATCGTCAGCGGAAACCCCGGGTCGGTGTGAAGGGTCGCGTTGTCCTGCACTTGCGAGCGCGCGCCGATCTCGATCCACTCATTGTCGCCGCGGAGCACCGAACCGTACCAGATGCTCACATCCGAATGGAGCCGCACCCGGCCGATCACCGCGGCGGTTTCCGCGATCCAGTAGAGCCCGTCCGCTGGAAACTCGGGCCGTGTCCCCTCGAGCTCGTAAACCGCCATGCCGATTCCCTCTACCGAGCCGGGCTCTTTGCCTCCGGCTTTGCAGCGCGGAGCGCCCGTTCGAGGCGTGCAATCTCGTCGCGGAGAACGCCGTTCTCAAGCTCCGCATACATCGCCGCGGCTTGGGCGCCTAGTCTCGCGAGCATCGCCCGCTCGCTTGGATCGAGGTCGGTGCCCGATTCATGCGGTCCGTAAAGCGAGACGGCGAAACAGCGCACGGGATTGACGGCGGGCACGGCAAGAACCGGGCGGGCAAGACCGGTGGGGAGGTCGATACCATCCTCATCTTGATCCGCAACACTGAAAGGCTTGCCTTCGCTCACGGGCGCGAGCAATGGCACATCGGGTTTGATGCTCGTCGCCGTGCCGCGGCTCCAGCCCTTGCCATTGCCGTCGCGCCTGAACGCCAGCCCTTCGCGGCGGAACGCGGCGGCAGAAGCGAGCTTCAGCGCCTTGAAAGTATCGTCGGCGAGCAGCCTGTCGATCTCGCCGGCCTTCTTGGCTTGGCGGATGGCATGCCCGAGCCTTCGCTCCGCGTCGTCGACCGCCCTGTTGAAATAGCGATCGGCAAAGTGAACGGCCCCTTCATGCAAGCGGGTGAGCAAGAATATTGCGGCCGCCCCGAGAGCGATCCACGCCCAACCCGGCAGATTGAGATATTTTTGCATGCGTTCCACCTCGTGGTGCAGCAAGAGGAAGGGAACGCTGAGGGTGAGGCCCAGGATCGTCACGCGGCGCAAGGGAATCGTCACGTTCACAACGCGCGGCCGGCGCAACGCCTCGAACACGAACAGGCACAGGACGCCGTTGACGAGGTAGAGGAGCCCGATGACGTCGTCGCTCGGCGTGAAGTTCCCCCACCGTGTGTGGAAGATGGTGGTGGCGCAGGCAAGCTCGCCGAGGAGAAATGCGGGCAGTCCGATGAGACAGCCCCAGATCACCCAGCGAACGCGCTGATAGTCCTCGGGCGTCTGCGTTCGCCGCCTGACCATAAGAATGGCGAGCGCGCCGGCAGCGACGAGGAAGCCCATGAGAATCGAAATGCGGGTCATCGTCTCGACCGGATAGCCGAAAAGGCTGCCGTAGGAGGCGAACAGCAGTAGCGCAAAGACAACGGCAACGATCGGCAAGGCGCGTTCAAGGCCGCGCCATCGGGCTTCCGTCTCGTTGTTCGGCACGCGCAGCACGAAGAGCAGGAGGCCGGCATAGCCTATGGCCTGCGCGAGAACCATCGCGATGTCCGTCACAAAGAAGAGCAGCGGCCTCGGCTCGAGGAGGGCGTAGAAGCCATGGACCTGCCCCGGATTGAACCAGTTCACGTAAAGGAAGAAACCCCAGCTCATCGCCGATGGTCGCGTCCAAACCAGCCACGCGGCGGCAAGCACGACGAGGATGCCGGCAATCTGACAAAGAAAATTCACGCCGCGGACGAGGGCATTTGACGGCGGCGGCTCTGCCACCAGGGACACGTGCCGCGCGGGCTGTCCATCGGCCGCGACAAGATCGAGCGTGACGGTCCGCCCCGGCAACAGATATTGCACGCCGCCAAGCGTGGCGATCGCGCTGCTGCACTTTTCGAGCGCGCCGAGCCTGCAGCGCATGGCTTCAAGATCGAGCCGGTCGCCGACCCTGATCCCGGCGCGCCACGCGGGCGAAGCGGCTTCATCGGGGAAAGGTTCGGTCACGTCGGTGATCAGTCCGTCGCCGTCGGCAAAAAGCCCTATGGAGGCGAGGGGCTCCGCAACTCTCAGAAGGTCGGGGAAGATCATCACGAGGCCCGACAGAGTGAGCGCAATGAGCAGAGATCGACCAGCGGTCATTGGCGACATCCTCAAGCCCCGGCGGATGTGGAGAATCGCAACGATACCCATTGCCAGGCCCGCGTAACCATTCCGCAATTGCGGAATCTGGCAAGGGGAAAGGTGAGGTGAGAGAGGCCCGCCGTCAGGGGCCCTGCAAGCCCTTGTAACGCCTAACCCCCTCGGCTATGAGGGTCACCGGCTTGGCTCAAATCCCCTAATCGATCCGCATGGATACCGAAGCTCCCAAGGGAACGCCGCGGCACGGCGGCAACATTCTCACCATCTTCATCACCTCGCTCTGCGCGGCCATCGTTGTCGCGGGCGGGTTTGGCATCGTGGTGCAAGCCGCCATCCTCGCCGCGGTGGCCCGGCTTGGGCTCGGCGAGACGGTGCTTTGGATCGGAAGCGCGATCAACGCCGCGCTGACGCTTTGGCTCGCGCTCTGGACCTTCGCCCGATCGTGGCACGTTGAACGGCGGTTGAAGGCCGGCCTTGAAGTGGACGAGCCGAAGCTCTCGATCCTGGCCAATTTCCGCGGTTCTTGACCGGGCGGAACCATGAGGCCCGGGACGTGATTCTTCACATGCGGCCCAGGTCAAAAGTCCTTATGCTCTCGCCAAAGAAGCAAAGTCGGGGGGAAATCCGCTAATGTCGATTTGGGGCAAGCTCGCAGGCGCAGCGGCAGGACTCGCGGTCGGAGGCCCGATCGGGGCGCTGCTCGGCGGTGTGGCCGGTCACTATGTCATCGATCGCGACAAGGAAGAAGAAGGGCCGGCCGAGAACCAGGTGGCCTTCACCGTGGGCGTCATCGCGCTCGGCGCAAAGATGGCCAAGGCCGACGGCGTCGTCACCATGGACGAGGTCAACGCCTTCAAGGAGGTCTTCAAGGTTCCCGATGGCGAGATGAAGAACGTGGCGCGCGTCTTCAATCTGGCCAAGCAGGACATGGCCGGCTACGAGGCTTATGCCGAGCAGCTCTCCACCATGTTCAAGGGCAACCGCAAGGTTCTGGAGGACGTGCTCGAAGGCTTGTTCCATATCGCCAAAGCCGACGAGGCGCTACATCCGCGCGAGGAGCAATTCCTGGGCGGTGTCGCCAAGCGCTTCGGCATGACCGACACCGAGTTCGCCTATATCAAGGCGCGCCACGTCGCCGCCGCCAAGCGCAATCCCTACGACGTGCTGGGCATCAAGCCGTCGATCAGCAACGAAGAGCTCAAAAGTCACTATCGGCGGCTGGTTGCCGAGAGCCATCCCGACAAGCTGATTGCGCGCGGGGTCCCGAAGGAGTTCGTCGTGCTCGCAACCGAGAAGGTCGCGACCATCAACGAGGCTTACGACCAGATCGCCAAAGAGCGCGGGATGTAGTTTTGCCTTCGCCGGTGTCATTCCCGCGCAGGCGGGAATCCAGTAACCGCCGACCTGGATTTGTGGCGCTCGCCGGGGTTACCGGATCGCCCGGTCAAGCCGGGCAATGACAATGCTGATGACATGACCGTCGCCCCCGACAGTCCGCTCGCCACGCTGTGGTGTCCGTCGCCGAACCGCGAAGCGCGGCGGAACGGGATTAAGCCCGACATGCTGCTGTTGCATTACACGGGCATGGAGCAGGCGGAGAGCGCGCTCGACTGGCTGACGCGCCAAGAGTCGGGCGTGTCGTGCCATTACTTTATCGACGAAGAGGGACGGATCGCGCAGCTCGTTCTTGAGTCCGAGCGCGCCTGGCACTCCGGGCAAAGCCTTTGGGCCGGCGAGACCGATCTCAATTCCTGCTCGATCGGCATCGAGATCCACAATGCCGGTCACGATTTCGACTATCCCCATTTCACCGAGGCCGAGATGCGGGCGGTCGAGGCCTTATGCCGCGATATCTTGAGCCGTCACGCGATTCCGGCGCATCGAGTGCTCGCTCATTCCGACGTGGCGCCGGGGCGGAAGCGCGATCCCGGCGAGAAATTCGATTGGGAGCGGCTCGCGCGCGCCGGCATCGGCCTCTGGGTGCCGCCCACGCCGCTCGGGGACGATACCGGTCTTGGGCCCGGCGATGAGGGCGAGAGCGTTGCCGCGTTGCAGCGCGCATTGCTTGACTTCGGGTATGGCGTCGAAGTGACGTCCACCTACGGCACGGGGCTCGAGAAGGCGGTCGAAGCCTTCCAGCGCCACTTCCGGCCCGCGCGCATCGACGGCCGTGCCGATGCCTCGACGAGCGACACGCTCGATCGCCTGCTCGTTGCGCGGTCTCGGGCCGCGATAGTCTGAGGCTCGACAAGAAAG
>DASUQP010000157.1:0-15348 GCA_036280475.1 Methyloceanibacter sp.
TCTTCAAGCAACTCGCCAGCGCAGGCTTAATTCCGTCAACGATTTTGATAGAGCCGAACGGCGCAACGAAAATTAGCTTCACATCGTCGGAGGAAAATTCGGCGCTGGAGACGCCTCTTGAGGCATGGAGGAAGAAGCGCGATGCGGGTTAGGCTGAAAGGTGTAGCCAGCGCAACTAAGCGGCTCGCTAGTGGGGAGAAGGTTAAATACTATTACGCATGGCGCGGAGGCCCACAACTTCTGGGCAAGCCGGGATCACCCGAATTTGTTCAGGCTTACGAGCAAGCGCACCGCGAGCGTAAACAAAGCAACCCGGCACTCTTCAGATCGATCATCGCGGGTTATCTTGCCTCACCCGAATTCGCCGACGTTCGCGACCGGACCAAGTCCGATTATCAGAAGCAGCTTGTTAAGATCGAACGCGCGTTCGGCGATCTTCCCATCGTGGCATTAGACGACCCTTGCGTGACGAAGGAATTTCTTGAATGGCGCGATGGTTTTGCATCGAGCCCGCGTCAAGCTGACTATGCTTGGACGGTGCTTATGCTGTTGCTCGCATGGGCGCGAAGCAGGGGGCTCACTGCATACCGTCCGCCTGGACGCATCAAGCGTCTGTATCACGGCGACCGCTCAGACAAAATTTGGGAGGAGCACCACATCACCGCTTTCTTGTCGGTAGCGCCGCCATGTTTGCAACGAGCGCCTTTATTAGCATCCGACACAGGACAGCGGCAGGGCGATCTTTTGAAATTGCCATGGAGTGCTTACGATCCTACGCCCACTCCTGAATCCCCATTCGGCTGGATCAGACTCACGCCATCGAAGAGTATCACGCGAGAGAAGCCTAAGGGACGAACGATTTCCGTGCCGGTAAGTAAGCGGCTACACGCGGTGATCAGCACCATGCCGCGCGTGTCGCCGGTGATGCTGACTAATAGCTATGGGCGACCGTGGCAGGGCAACTCATTCAGGAAGGCTTGGGGTGCGGTCGCCGCTAAGGCGAGCATCTCCGAGCTAACCTTCCATGACTTGAGAGGTACCGGAGTCACCCGCCTATCGGAAGCCGACTGCACCCCGCAACAAATCGCACGCTTCACCGGCCACAGTCTCAGAGACGTTGCGGCGATCCTCGATCGTTATCTCGCGCGCACCGACAAGCTCGCGTCAATGGCGCTAGCTAAACTAGAGAGGGCTAGAGGGTGAACAGAATTTGCAAACCGACTGCAAACCGGAACACTTCCGTGTTGCTAAGTATTGGAGGCCACGACCGGAATCGAACCGGTGTGCACGGATTTGCAGTCCGCTGCGTAACCACTCCGCCACGTGGCCGATTTGTGGAGAGAAGCCCCCTAACTAAGTGATCCTCCCCCTCTCATGTCAATACGCGATCAACGCAGAGGGAGGAAAGCCCCGCGTTCTCAAACCTCCCACGAGAGGAGGTTTGAAAATTCCCCTCTCCCGCTTCAAGTGGCGAAGACTATCGGCAATTGGGCACCGATGCTAAGAGATCCCCGGGGGCTCGATGAAATCGCAAGAAGCGGGGCAAGAAGGCATGAGCGACGATGCGCGTCTTCGGCTCACCATGGTCGAGACGCAGCTCAGGCCGAACGCGGTGACCGACACGCGCCTCCTCGCCGCCATGGGCGCGCTCCCGCGCGAGCGCTTCGTTCCGAACCGGTTTCGCGCTCTGGCCTATATCGACGAAGGAATCGAAGTCTTTCCCGCGATCGACGCCGCGCCGGCGCGCTACCTGCTCGCTCCCATGGTCTTGGCCCGGCTCATCCAGCTTGCCGCTGTCGAACCCGGCGACACGGTCCTCGATGTCGGCTGTGCCACCGGCTATTCCACGGCCGTGCTCGCGCGGCTTGGCCGGCAGGTTATCGGGCTCGAGCCCGAGCCGGAACTTGCGCAAGCGGCGCGCGCCAATTTGCGCGATCTCGGGCTTGCCGGTGCGGACATCGTCGAGGGATCCCTGGCCAAGGGATGCCCCGAGAAAGGTCCCTACGATGTGATCGTCCTCAACGGCGGCGTCCCCGGTCCGCCCGAGGCGTTGCTTGCGCAATTGAAGGAGGGCGGCAGGCTTGCCGCGATTCTCTCCCGTGGGGGTCCTGGAACCCAAGGAAGGGCCTATTCCTTCGTCAAAGCCGGCGGCGAGGCAAGCGGCGTGCCACATTTTGACGCTGGCGCCAGACCGCTCCCTGGCTTTTCCCCCGAGCCAAGCTTCAGTTTTTGAGCTTCGGCCCCCTCGGGGGCACTGTTGCCCCGATCCCACAGTCTCTTGCCCTTTTTTCGAGAATCCCAAGCAAACCAACTTTTCGTGGGTATCGCACCCTGACTGTGGTGCTCTAAGGTTTGACCGCAGTAGGGAGTCGGGGGACTTCACGAACTGCGGGAGATACGGTGTGCGAGGCGTCGTGAGCGGGCACGACATGTCGTCCTGCCTGACATTGTCACTTCGGCCGTATGGCGGGGCTTTTGTTGTCTGCGCGTTCCTCGTCATCAGTGCCTTCGGCCGTCCGGCTGCCGCCGAGACGCTCGAGGAAGCTTTGGCTGACGCCTACCTCATCAATCCTGTGCTCAACGCCGAACGGGCGCGGCTGCGCGCGACCGACGAGGAGGTTGCGCTCGCTAAATCTGGCCTGCGCCCCTTCATCTTTGGTACCGCCGATACGGCCTTCCTGAATACCAACACCACGACCAGCGGCGGAGCCAACAACACTGCTCCTTCCAACATTGGTTTGTTGACGGGCCCGGTCAAGCAGGCATTCCCAGTCAATACCGGCAACGCAGGCGAGAACCTCACCGCCACGGGAGCGATTCCCCTTAACCAGGCATTCGGTCAAGGAGAGGCCGACACGGATGACGGGGTGACCAATCCGCGTGGTTATGCGGTTCAGCTCAATCAGCCGATCTTCGAGGGCTTCAGGAATCTCAACGCCATTAGAGAAGCGAAGGCTACCGTGCAGGCGGGCCGCGAAGCGTTGCGGACCGTCGAGCAGACGGTCCTGCTCGATGCCGTGACCGCTTACGTCAACGTTGTGCGCGATGGGGCCATCGTGCGCCTGCGCGAGAACGACGTCTCCGTGCTCTCCGAGCAGCTCAAGGCGACCCGGGATCGCTTCGATGTCGGCGAGGTGACGCGCACCGACGTGGCTCAAGCCGAAGCGCGGCGCTCCGAGGCGCTCGCCACGCTCGCCGCCGCTCAGGCCAATCTCAAGACGAGCCGCGCAGCCTATGAGCAGGTCATCGGTCATCCCCCCGGCAATCTCGTCACCCCCGCCTCGATCCGGCACTTGCTGCCTTCGACGCTCAACGATGCGATGACGCTTGGCGACGGCGAGAACCCTCTCATCCTGGCCGCCGTCTATAACGAGGAAGCGTCCCTTTACGCCGTCCAACGGATCATGGGCGAGATGCTTCCCGATGTGCAGCTCGAGGCCCGATACGAGAAGCGTTTCGATCTCGGCTCGACCGTTGAGTCTCAGGAGCAGACCCAGGTGATAGGGCGCCTCAACGTGCCCTTCTATCAGGGCGGCGGCGTCTCGGCTCGCGTGCGCCAAGCCAAGGAGACCAACAATCAACTCAAGAAAGAAGTCGAAGACGCGCGATTGAGGGTCCATGCCGACGTCATCGCGAACTACGGCATCTTGCAGTCCTCCGGACCCGCCATCAGCTCAGCCGAGGCGGCCGTCGCCGCCAACAAGATCGCACTCACCGGCGTGCGCGAGGAGGAGAAGGTGGGGCAGCGCACGACGCTCGATGTGCTCGATGCGCAGAGAGAGCTCTTGAATTCGCAAATTGGCCTTGTGACCGCGCTCAGGGACCGCGTCGTCGCCGAATATTCCCTGTACACCGCGATCGGCCGGATGGACGCCCAAACGCTCGGTTTGCCAGTGCCTTATTACGATCCGATCGAGCACTATGATATCGTGAAGAAAAAGCTCTTCGGTTTGCGCCCGCCGCCCCCGCCCGCCCCCGACGAATGAACCAAAAAGCCTGGCTGGAGTTAACTTAGGTCGATATTCGACCCACGAAATCGGGACTTGGGGATTAACGCTGTGTTAAGCTAGATAGCCAAGGGGCGACCCGGGTGTTTTGACCGCCGGGCGATGCGGGAGTTTGATATGGGCGCAAGGGATCAAGTGATGAGCAGTACGGAGCGGGCTCCTGAGCCGACAATGGAGGAGATTCTCGCCTCCATCCGTCGGATAATCTCCGACGACGAATCGAATGCGGCGCGGCCGCGTCCTGACTCTGCGACGCAGCAGGCGGACGAGGGCCCCGAGGTTGCGGAAGGGGACGCCGACGATAAGATCATCGACGACATCGCGCGCGTCTTGAGCGCGAGCGCGCCGAAAGTCGAAGACGAGGAAGACATTCTTGACCTGACCGCCGAGCTGAGCGGGCCGGAGGCCGTCGAGGAGGTTCTGGTCGAGGAGATGCTGGTCGAGGAGGTGGCGGCACCGCTCGAGATGCCGCCTGACGAAATTTTTCCGCCGGAGCCGGCAGGCGCCGGGTTCCTGGCGGCCGAAGCTCCGCCACCGGAGCCTGAGGTCTCAGCCCCGCCCGCGCCGCCGCTGTCGGCGAGCGAGGAAGCGGCATCGGCGCTCGAACGTGCGATCGCCGCGCTGAGGGCGGGCCAAGTGCCGACCTCCGTCTCTGAATTCATGCCTTACCGTGAGCCCGTGCCAGAGCCCGCGCCCGAGCCTCGAGCGTTCACGCCCGTGTCCGAACCTGTCGCCGAGCCTGAGCCTGTGCCCGAGCCTTTGCCGGAGCTCGAGGCTGAGCCGGAGCCGCAGCTGGTCCTGCACGACTTCACGGCAGAGACCGTCGCTGAGGAGACGGTCCCGGTGGAGACGCCGTTCGAGAGCACGCCCGAAGAGAGCGTGACCCCGCCGTCGGAATCGGTTCCTTGGGCCACGGCGGCCTCCGCGCCGTATGTCGAGCCCGAGCGCCCCGCCACCCGAAGGAATGGCGGGACGACGCACGGAGCATCACATCTCGAGACCTCTCACAAGTCGCTCGAGGACAGCATCAAGGACATGCTCCGCCCGATGCTCAAGCAATGGCTCGACGAGAACATGGCGCGCGTTCTGACGGCAGCGCTCAAGGACGAGCTTGGGGACCGCCAATCGCGCGGCCAAAGCGAATAGGCGCATCTGAGTTGACAGTGCGGAAGGCAAGCGCGTAGGACGCGGGGCCAAGCGACCGTTACGCCACCCCCCTTCCATGCTCGACAAGACCTATCAGCCGCAAAGGATCGAAGGCGCGATCTATCGCGCCTGGGAAGAGGGTCGCGCATTCGCCGCGGGCCGGCCCGATCGTGCCGAAGCCAAGCCCTTCGCCATCGTCATACCACCGCCGAACGTGACCGGCTCGCTCCATATGGGGCATGCCCTCAACAACACCTTGCAGGACGTGATCGTGCGGTTCGAACGCATGCGCGGGCGCGACGTGTTGTGGCAGCCGGGCACCGATCACGCCGGCATCGCCACCCAGATGGTGGTCGAGCGCCAGTTGATGGAGCGGCAGGAGCAGGGCCGCCGCGCCATGGGTCGCGATGCGTTCATCCGCCGCGTGTGGCAATGGAAAGAGGAGTCGGGCAACACCATTGTCGGGCAACTCAAGCGGCTCGGCTGCTCCTGCGACTGGACGCGGCTCCGTTTCACCATGGACGAGGGGCTTTCGCGCGCGGTGCGGAAAGTCTTCGTCGATCTCTATCGTGCCGGCCTCATCTACAAGGACAAGCGCCTGGTCAACTGGGATCCCGAGCTGCTCACCGCGATTTCAGACCTCGAGGTCGAGCAGATTGAGACCAAGGGCCATCTCTGGCATCTGCGCTACCCGATCGAGGGGAAACCCTTCAACGCCGGCGACCCCGCCACCTTCATCGTCGTCGCCACCACGCGGCCGGAAACGATGCTTGGCGACACCGCCGTCGCCGTTCATCCCAGCGACAAACGCTACAAGCATTTGGTCGGCAAGAACGCGATCCTGCCGCTCGTCGGTCGCCGCATCCCGATCCTTGCCGACGAATATTCCGATCCGGAGAAGGGCTCGGGCGCCGTCAAGATCACGCCCGCGCACGACTTCAACGATTTCGAGGTGGGCCGGCGCCATGGCCTCCCCATGGTCAATGTGCTGAGCCCCGAGGCCAAGCTCCTGCTCGATCCCAATCCCGACTTCACGCAAGGCGTCGAAGCGAACCCCGAACTCAGGGCGACCATTCTCGAATTGAACGGCGTCTTCCGTTTCGCCGCGCGCAAATTGATTGTCGAGCGCCTCGCAACCCAAGGCCTGATCGAGAAAATCGAGCCGCACGTTCACACCGTGCCTCACGGCGACCGCTCCAACGCCGTGATCGAGCCGCGCCTCACCGACCAGTGGTATGTCGATGCCGCCACGCTGGCGAAGCCCGCCATCGACGCGGTCAAGCGCGGCCGCACGGTGTTCGTGCCGAAGAATTGGGAGGCCACGTATTTTCATTGGATGGAGAACATCCAGCCCTGGTGCATATCGCGCCAGCTCTGGTGGGGCCACCAGATCCCGGCCTGGTACGGACCTGACGACAAGGTGTTCGTCGCCGAGGACGAGGCCGCGGCGCAAGCCCAAGCCAAAGAGAATTACGGCAAGGCCGTCGCGCTCACGCGCGACGAGGACGTGCTCGACACCTGGTTCTCATCGGCGCTGTGGCCGTTCTCGACTCTCGGCTGGCCCGAAAAGACGCCTGAACTTGCGCGCTACTACCCGACCGACGTGCTGATCACAGGTTTCGACATCATCTTCTTCTGGGTCGCGCGCATGATGATGATGGGCCTGCATGCGATGGAGGAGGTGCCGTTCCGCGACGTCTACATCCACGCGCTCGTCCGCGACGAGAAGGGCCAGAAGATGTCGAAGTCGAAGGGGAACGTGATCGATCCCCTCGACCTGATCGAGACCTATGGGGCCGATGCGCTCCGCTTCACCCTTGCCGCCATGGCGGCGCAAGGGCGCGACATCAAGCTCAGCGCCGCCCGCGTCGAAGGCTACCGCAACTTCGCCACCAAGCTGTGGAACGCCGCGCGCTTCGCCGAGATCAACGATTGCGTGCCCCGCGCCGATTTCGATCCGGCCGCGGCCAAGGTGACGCTCAATCGTTGGATCGCGGGCGAGAGCGAGCGCACGCTCGCGGCCGTCACCGAAGCGCTTGAGGCCTTCCGCTTCAACGAGGCGGCGGGCGCGATCTATCATTTCATCTGGCATGTCTATTGCGACTGGTATCTGGAGCTCTGCAAGCCGATCATCGCCGGCGGCGATGACGCCGCGGCCGAGACGCGCGCCATGGCGGCGTTCGTGCTCGACCGGGCGCTTACCCTGCTTCATCCGTTCATGCCCTTCCTTACCGAGGAGCTGTGGGCGAAGCGCGCGCCGGAAGAGGGACGGGGCTCGCTTCTGATTCTGGCGCCCTGGCCCGCGCATCAGGGCCTCGCCGATGCCGAGGCGGATGCGGAGATCGGCTGGCTGATCAGGCTGATTTCCGAAGTGCGCTCGGTGCGCGCGGAGATGAACGTTCCTGCCGGCGCCAAGGTGCCGCTCATCATTGGCGGCGCGAGCGAGGAGACCAAGGCCCGTGCCGCGCATTACGAGGAGACGCTGCTTCGCCTCGCCCGGCTCGAGAGGGTCGAGTTCGGCAAGCCGCCGACGGGCGCGGTCCAGATCGTGCTCGACGAAGCCGTGCTCGCCTTGCCGCTCGCGGACATCATCGACATCGACGCCGAGTCGAAGCGGCTGAAGCGCGAGATCGACAAGGTCGGCTCCGAGATCAGACAGCTCGACGCCAAGCTGGCGAACGAGAAATTCGTCGCTCGTGCGCCCGAGCACGTGGTCGAGGAGCAGCGCGAGCGGAAGACCGAAGCCGAGGCCATGGCCGCCAAGCTCGAGCAGGCGCTGAAGCGCCTCGAAGCCGCGCTCTAATTCGCGCAACGGGCGGGACTATTTCGGCACCGCGCCTTCCGCCAGTTCGAGCTCCTTGATGCGGCGAGCGAAGATCAAGAGATAGGCGAAGATGAAGAAATAGAGATAGGTCTCGATCGTCTCGCTCGGCCGCTCCAACACGGTCGGGATGCTGGCGCCCTGCTGGAGCCGGTCGATCAGCTTGAAGATCACGGCGCCAAGCGCCGCCGGCACGAGCGCCGCCGGCGGCAAGAACAGGGACATGCGGCAGGCGCGCAGCCAGGGCACGAACAGCGCCGCGAGCGGGACCAGCAAGCCGCCGAAGAAGATGCCGACTTCGAGGATCGAGCGGGGCGTTTTTTCGAAGATGACGTAGGTGTTGTGCAGATTGGTCTCTTGCTGGCGGTTGACCTCGGCCCAGTACTCCGGCGTGCTCCAATGGAAGAAGTGCTGCCCCCAGCTGATCTCCTCGCCTGCAATATAGAGGCAGCTGAAGGCACCGATGAGCGCCACCGTGAAGACAAGCGGCCTCGCTCTGACGAAGGGCAGAAAGAGCAAGCCGCACGCAATCAGGAGACCGAGCAGCGGAAGGACGAAGTGAGTGACCTCAAGCAGCCCGTATCCCTCGGGAAGCACGTAGCGGCGGTACCACTCCGGCGCGATCTGATAGGTCCCGATCGTGAACGCCGCGACCAAAACCGGCACGCCGAGCCACCACCACGCCTCGTTAAAGCCCGGGTCCGACGTGAACGGCCGATAAGGACCCTGCGCCCACTTGGGGTCGGGGAGATGTAGCTTAGCCTGCGCCATCGCGTTCAGGTCTTCTTGGCTTTCGCTCTGGCTTTCGTTCTTGCGCCTTCGGTCTCGAGCTCGCCGATACGCCGTTCGAACACGATCAGATAAGCCATCATGAAGAAGTAGAAATAGAGCTCGACGGCCTCGCTCGGCCGCGCGGCCACGCCCAGGCCGGCTCCGTGGTACTTCGCAAGCATCTCCGCGCCCTTGAACGTAACGGCCAAGAGCGCCGCCGGCACCAGCGCCGCGGCCGGCAGGAAGAGTGCCATCCGGCTTTGCCTGAGCCAAGGGGCGTAAGCGCAGAGCAGCGGAACAAGAAGTCCTCCGGTGACGACGCCAATCTCGAGCAAAGTGCGCGGCCCCCGTTCGAACCCCTTGTTCATGTTGTGCAGACTGAGCTCTCCTTCGTCGTTGACCGCGGTGACCAGGCTCGGGTCCTGCCAGAAGAAAATGTGTTGGCCCCAGCTCACTTCCTCGCCCCCGATGAAAAGGCAGGCCAGCGCCGCCACAGCGGTCACGGCGAGCACCAAGGGACGGCGCCTCACGAAGGGAGCGAACAAGAGCTGCGCCGCAATGGCGAAGCCGATGACCATGAAGATGAACTGCGCGGTTTCAAGGATGCCGGATTCTCCGGTCACCCACCGCCGACTCCATTCCGCATCGATCGCGTAACTCCCCACCACGAAGAGCGCTGCGACAAGCGGGATGCCAAGCCACCACCAGGCCTCGTTCCAGCCGGGGTCGCCCATGAAAGGCTTGAAGGGGCCGGGCGACTTCGGATCGGGGAGGGGGAGCTTTGCCTTGCGCGAGCGGCTTCGGCCGCCCAAGCGCGGCGTGGCCTTCAACTTGGCCATTGGACCCCCGTTGAGCGTGGCAAAAGCGTCCATGACGCTGCTGCGACAATCGCGAGGTTTGGGCCTTTCCGCCCGGAAACGCAGACTGAAGATTGATGTTAAGGAAGCTCGCCTAAAATCCTGAAGCTGTAGCTAAATTGCAACAACCTGCGGCATTTTCGCCTCGTTTGCGCCATAAAACTTTGACACATCGAGACTTGCAGGAGGAGCGTCGGCCACAAGCGGTTCCCATGGCTCTGATTTGGGGGACGGGCCAGGAGAAACGAGGGTCGAGCCATTGGGGAAGCGTGGCCCGAGCCACATATTTCCCCTCGCACCTCACCCGGGCGTTAGCAGATGGACGCGAAGACGTTCGATAAGTCGCGCTTGCCGAGCCGGCATGTGACCGAGGGGCCATCCCGCGCCCCCCACCGCTCCTACTATTACGCGATGGGGCTCACGCGCGATCAGATCCACCAGCCCTTCGTCGGCGTCGCCACCTGCTGGAACGAGGCGGCTCCTTGCAACATCGCGCTGATGCGCCAGGCGCAAGCGGTCAAGGCCGGTGTGATCGCCGCCAACGGCACGCCGCGCGAGTTCTGCACCATCACCGTGACCGATGGCATCGCCATGGGCCATCAGGGCATGAAATCCTCGCTGCCGTCGCGCGAAGTGATTGCCGACAGCGTCGAGCTTACCATGCGCGGCCATTGCTACGACGCGCTGGTCGGCGTGGCGGGCTGCGACAAATCTCTGCCCGGCATGATGATGGCGATGTGCCGGCTCAACGTTCCCTCCATCTTCCTCTATGGCGGCACGATCCTGCCCGGCTCGTTCAGGGGCCGCGCCGTCACCGTGCAGGATCTGTTCGAGGCCGTCGGCCAATACTCCGTCGGCAAGATGTCGACGGAGGATCTCGACGAGCTTGAGCAGGTGGCCTGCCCATCGGCGGGGGCGTGCGGGGCGCAGTTCACCGCCAACACGATGGCCTGCGTCTCCGAGGCCATGGGTCTCGCGCTGCCATACTCGGCAGGCGCGCCCGCGCCCTACGAGATCCGGGACCGGTTCTGCCAGGCGGCGGGCGAAAAGATCATGGACCTCATCGCCTTGAATATCAGGCCGCGCGACATCGTCACCCGCGAAGCGCTCGAGAACGCCGCGGCTGTCGTGGCCGCGACCGGCGGCTCAACCAATGCGGCGCTGCATCTGCCGGCCATTGCGCATGAATGCGGTATCGACTTCGACTTGTTCGCCGTCGCCGATGTCATGAAACGGACACCTTATGTCGCGGATTTGAAACCGTCCGGCCGCTATGTCGCCAAGGACTTGTTTGAAGCTGGCGGCGTGCCGCTCCTTCTCAAGACCCTTCTCGATCATGGCTATCTTCACGGCGAGGGCATGACCGTGACGGGCCGGAGCCTGAAAGACAATCTCGCCAAGGTGAAGTGGAATCCGGATCAAGACGTCGTGCGGCCGGCCGACGATCCGATATCGCCGACCGGCGGCGTGGTGGGCTTGCAGGGCTCGCTCGCGCCGGACGGGGCCATCGTCAAGGTGGCCGGGATGAAGCGGCTGAAATTCCGCGGACCCGCCCGCTGCTTCGATTGCGAGGAGGACGCCTTCGCCGCAGTCAGCGCCAAGCGCTACAACGAAGGCGACATCATCGTCATCCGCTACGAGGGCCCGAAAGGCGGCCCCGGCATGCGCGAGATGTTGTCGACGACGGCGGCGCTTTACGGCCAGGGCATGGGCGACAAAGTGGCCCTCATCACCGACGGCCGCTTCTCCGGCGCCACGCGCGGCTTCTGCGTCGGTCATGTCGGGCCGGAGGCGGCTCTTGGCGGACCGATCGCGCTCATCCGCGACGGCGACATCATTGCGCTCGATGCCGAGAAGGGCACCCTCGATGTCGAGCTCGACGCGAGCGAACTGAAGAAGCGCGCCAAGGCGTGGACGGCGCCGCCGATGCGTTTCAAGAGCGGCGCCCTGTGGAAGTATGCGAACGAGGTTGGCCCGGCGCGGACCGGTGCCGTGACCCATCCAGGTGGTGGCGTGGAAGTTGCGTGCTATGCAGATGTGTAACAGGTTGGCGTTGGGGGCGCTGGCGGCGCTCCTGACGATGGGCCCGATGATGGGCCCCGTGGCGGTCGGCGCCGATGATCCGCCGCCTTATCCTTCGGCTACCGAGGCTTATCGGCAGGGCGTGAAGGCGCTCAAGGCGGGCCGCCCGGTGACGGCGGTGCCTGCCCTCGAATATGCCGCCAAACGCGGCGTGCTGGGAGCCCAGGTCAAACTTGCGCGCGGCTACGCGTCGGGCCGGGACGTGCCAAAGGACGACGCCAAGGCCTTCGCCTATTTCGAGCAGATCGCCGACCAGCAGGCCGACATCAGCCCGTCGAGTCCGGTCGCGAAATATGCCGCTGAGGCGTTCGTGGCGCTCGGCCAGTATTACCTCGACGGCATCCCGGGAAAGCCGCTCGAGGCCAACCCTTCCTATGCCGCGGATTTGTTCCGGCACGCCGCGAGCTATTTCGGCGACGCCGAGGCGCAATACCGGCTTGCGCGCCTCTATATGAACGGCACCGGCGTCGAGAAGAATGTGGGACTTGCCGTCAATTGGCTTGCGACCGCCGCCAAGAAGCAGCACGCGGCGTCACAAGCGACGCTCGGCGAGATTCTGTGGCGCGGCCAGGATGTGCGCGAAAGGCGGGCGCGCGGTCTCGCGTTGATTATCCTCGCGCACGAGAATGCGCGAGCCGGCGGCAAAGAGCCGCAATGGATCGGCGCGCTCTACGACGAAGCGTTTGCCAAGTCTGACAAAGCGACCCGTAAGGATGCCCAGGCGCTCCTGCCGGCACTGAGCAGCGTCAAGGCGACATCGGTTTTGCCCTCCGAGGCGAAGCCTTCCGAAATCTTCGTCATGCCGGCTCAGGAGAAAGCGCAAGCGCCTGGGATGCCGGCTTCCGATAGGTCCGGTCCGGGTGCTCCGCAGCCTGCTCCGATCGGGATGTCCGTCGGCTTCGGCGGCAATCGCGGCGAAGCGGGCTTCAAGCCTTAGGGTCCCCCGCCGCAACCGGACGCGCCGCTCAAAGCGCGAGTTCCGCCACGATTGGCACGTGATCGGAGGGCTTCTCCCAGCTCCGGGGGCCCGCATCGATCTCGCATGCCTGAAGCCGGTCCGCCGCCTGCGGCGACAGCAATACATGGTCGATGCGCAAGCCCTGATTCTTCTGGAAGGCGCCGGCCTGATAGTCCCAGAACGTGTATCGATGCGGCTCGTCGTGACAGGCGCGGAAGGCATCCGTCAGCCCGAGATTGAGGAGCGCGTGGAAATGAGCGCGGGTCTCGGGACGAAAGAGAGCATCGTCCATCCACACACTCGGATTGTAGACGTCCTCCGGCGCCGGGATCACGTTGAAGTCGCCGGCGATGATGAGCTTCTCCTCGTTGGCGAGCAGGGCTCTCACACGCTCCTTGAGCCGGGTCATCCAGGCGAGCTTATAGACGAACTTCTCGGTGCCGAACGGATTGCCGTTCGGCAGATAGATATTGATGAGGCGGAGCGCGCCCGAGGGGACTGAGATCACCGCTTCGAGATAGCGCGCCTGTACGTCGTCGGGATCGCCGGCGAGCCGCGGGTGAACCTCGTCGAACGGGAGCTTCGACAGAAGCGCGACCCCGTTGAAGCCCTTCTGCCCATGCACCGCGACGTTATAGCCGAGCTCCTCGAACTGCTCCTTCGGGAACGCCTCGTCGACGCATTTGATCTCCTGAAGACAGGCGATATCGGGCGAGGCGGCCTTGAGCCAGGTCGTTGCCGCCTCGATGCGCGCCTTGATACCGTTGATGTTCCAGGAGGCGATCTTCATGGATGGATTGCTGAATGCTCGAACTGACGGGCAATTCCAGTAGCCCAAGCCTGCCAAAGCATCAAATGCGCGCGCATATTGCGTGCCTTTTCAAAAGTCCCCCTCGTGGGGAGGTCGACGGCGCCGAAGGCGGCGTCGGGGTGGGGGGTTTGCGCTTCAAGTAGCAAGGCGATCGCGAGTGGAAAGACCATCACCTCACCCAGCTCGGCCTTTGGCCTCGCCGCCCTCCCCATCAAGGGGAGGGTTTGTTTTTGCGTTTGCAGGCTCATCCGTCATTCCGGCGAAAGCCGGAATCCAGAAGCGGCAAGCGCTGCGTTTGTGGTCCTGGATACCGGCTTTCGCCGGTATGACGCGGGGTAAGCTAAATCGAGAAACTGGTGCCGCAGCCGCACGCGGCGGTCACGTTCGGGTTGTTCAGCTTGAACTGGGCGCCGATCAGATCGTCGACGAAATCGAGCTCGGCGCCGTGCAGGAAGCCGAGCGAGACCGGATCGACGATCACCCGCGCGCCGTCCCGCTCGATCAGGAGATCGTCGGGGGCGCGCTCCGTCACCAGGTCGAAGCGGTATTGGAAACCGGAGCAGCCGCCGCCCTCGACGCTCACGCGCAACAGCGAAAGCGCCGCCTCGCCCTTGAGGATCTCGGCGATGCGGTTCGCGGCGCGGTCGCTTATGGTGATGGACGCTTCGCTCATCTTGGGTGTAGCCAATCTCTCACCGAAAGATAGGGTGGTACGGGCGCTTGTCAATCGACCACGGACGCAAGGCCGAGGGGACTTTCGCGGCAAGGCCGGCAAGCGGCGACCTTACGGCGGAGGCAGCCCCTGCCCGCGTCCCTTACGCCGTCGATCCGAGCGCAAGCCGCGGGCGCCTTCAGCCCGAGCCCCCACGCGACACGCGCTCGCCTTATGCCCGCGACCGCGACCGTATCCTCCATGCCACGGCCTTCCGCCGGCTCAACTACAAGACCCAGGTCTTCGTCTATCATGAAGGCGATCACTACCGTTCGCGCCTCACCCACAGCCTCGAAGTGGCGCAGATTGCCCGGGCGCTTGCCCGCACGTTGCGCCTCGACGAGGATCTCACCGAGGCGCTCGCGCTTGCCCACGATCTCGGCCATCCGCCCTTCGGCCATGCCGGTGAGCGCGCGCTCGATGCGGCGATGGAAGGTTCCGGCGGCTTCGACCACAATGCCCAGTCGCTCCGCGTGGTCGCCGCGCTCGAAAAGAAATATGCGCGCTTCGATGGTCTCAATCTGACCTGGGAGACGCTTGAAGGCTTGGTCAAGCATAACGGCCCGCTGACCGGGCCCCATGCGCCGCGGCAGCGCGCGGTGCCGGAGCCGATCCGCGACTACTGTGCCAAGCAGGACCTCGAACTTGAAACCTTCGCCTCGGTCGAGGCGCAAGCCGCCTCGCTCGCCGACGACATCGCCTATAACAATCACGATATCGACGACGGATACCGCGCAGGGTTCTTCACCTTCGCCGAACTTGCGGAAGTGCCGATCGCCGCGCGCGCACTCGCCGAGGTGCGGGAAGCCTATCCCGGCATCGACGGCACCCGGCTCCTCTATGAAGCCATTCGTCGCCTGATCGGCGCGATGATCGAAGACGCCGTCGCCGAAAGCGAGCGGCGGCTTGGCGCGCTTCAGCCCTTAAGCGCCGCCGATATCCGCCACGCGCCGCACGCCGTCGTCGCCTTCTCCGAAGAGATGCGCCGCGACCTCGATGGCTTGCGCGCCTTTCTTTTCGCCCGCGTCTACCGCCATGAGCGCATCGTTCGCATCATGGCCGACGCCGAGGGCGTGGTGCGCGACTTGTTCCGGCGCTATAGCGCCGAGCCCGAGACGCTCCCGCCCGACTGGCGGGGACCGGCCCCGCCTTGCGGCACGCGCGCCTATGCCCGCCACGTCGC
>DASUQP010000158.1:0-5377 GCA_036280475.1 Methyloceanibacter sp.
TGATCGAGCTTCCCTGGTCGACGCTCTCGGACGATCGGATCGACATTGCCGAGGCGCGCCGCATCCTCGACGAGGACCATTACGGGCTTCCCAAGATCAAGCAGCGCATCCTCGAATATCTCGCGGTGCGCAAGCTGAAGCCGGAAGGAAAGAGCCCGATCCTCTGCTTCGTCGGCCCTCCGGGCGTCGGCAAGACCTCGCTCGGCCAATCGATCGCTCGCGCCATGGGCCGCAAATTCGTGCGGCTCAGCCTCGGCGGCGTTCACGACGAGGCCGAGATCAGGGGCCATCGCCGCACCTATATCGGGGCGCTGCCCGGAAACGTGCTACAGTCGATCCGAAAAGCGGGCACGCGCAATCCCGTGATGATGCTCGACGAGCTGGACAAGCTCGGTGCGAGCTTCCACGGCGATCCGTCTGCTGCTCTCCTCGAGGTGCTCGATCCCGAGCAGAACAGCACGTTCCGCGACAACTACCTCGCGGTTCCGTTCGACCTGTCGCGCGTGATGTTCATCGGCACGGCGAACGTGCTCGACCAGATCCCCGGGCCTTTGCGCGACCGCATGGAGGTGATCGAGCTCCCCGGCTACACCGAGGAGGAGAAGGTCGAGATCGCCAAGCGCTATCTCGTGAAGCGCCGGCTTGAAGCGACGGGCCTCACGCCCGAGCAGTGCGAGATCGAAGAGGACGCCATTCGCGCCATCATCCGCGATTACACGCGCGAGGCCGGCGTGCGCAATCTGGAGCGCGACATAGGCGCGCTCTGCCATCACGTCGCCATGCGCATCGCCGAAGGCGACACGATGCGCATGCGGATCGGCGCCGACCAGCTGCATGCGATCCTGGGACCGCGCCGCTTCGAGAGCGAGGTGGCGATGCGCACCTCCGTGCCCGGGGTCGCGACCGGGCTCGCCTGGACGCCGACCGGCGGCGATATCCTGTTCGTCGAGGCGGCCAGGGTGCCGGGAACCGGCAAGCTCATCCTCACCGGCCAGCTCGGCGAGGTGATGAAGGAAAGCGCGCAAGCGGCGCTCAGCCTGGTCAAGGCGCGAGCGTCCATGCTCGGCATCGATCCCGCCTCGTTCGAGAAGTCGGACATCCACGTGCATGTGCCCGCCGGCGCCATCCCCAAGGACGGGCCGAGCGCAGGCGTCGCCATGTTCGTGGCGCTCGTCTCGCTTCTCACGGGGCGCACCGTGCGGAGCGACACGGCCATGACCGGCGAGATCTCGCTGCGCGGGCTCGTTCTGCCGATCGGCGGCGTGAAGAACAAAGTGCTGGCGGCGGTGCGCGCGGGCATCACCATCGTGCTCCTGCCCGAGCGCAACAAGAAGGATTTCGAGGACGTGCCCGAGACCGCGCGCAAGGCCGTGCACTTCGTCTGGCTGTCGACCGTCGACGACGCCATCGAGGCCGCGCTCGAGACCGTGCCGCAGTCGGAGACGCTCGCCGCCTCCGACGAGCAGCGCCGCGCGGCGAGTGGCTAGCCACGAGTGGCTAGCCCGAGGTCGAGTCGCAGGCGGCTAGAGCATCGAATTCAATCGTGACCCCCCTCTTATTCCCCCCTTTCAGGGGGTATTAAAATTGGAGCGGGTATTCCTCTCCCTCCCCCTGCAAGGGAGAGGGCCGGGGGGGGTCGGGAGCCGTGGTTCAATCCGGCTGAATAATGCTCTAGAAGCGAGCCGTTCGGTGCGCCAGCCGTCTATCACCGCCGAGATCCTGTCCGGCGATCTTCGCCGCCTCGGCGTGCGCGGCGGCGACACGCTCATGATTCACGTGTCCTTGCGTGCGTTAGGCCGCATCGACGGCGGCCCTGACGCTTTGCTCGATGCGTTGGAGGCGGCTGTCGGCGATGACGGCACGCTCCTGATGATCCTTGGCGCCGAGATCGCGGAAGACTGGGTGAATCGGCTACCAGAGCTAGAGCGATCTTCTCTCCTCGCCGGCGCGCCGCCCTTCGATCCCGCCACGGCCCCTGTTTTCCACGAGGTCGGCTATTTTGCCGAAGTCTTTCGCCGGCGCCGGGGTACGCTTGTCACCGACAACCCGAGCGGCCGGTTCGGCGCGCGCGGATGCCTCGCACACGCTCTGCTCGCCGGCGCTCCCTGGCACGACTATTACGGACCCGGCTCGCCCCTCGACCGCTTGTGCCGGCACGGCGGGCGCGTCCTAAGGATCGGCGCCAATCTCGACGCTACGACCGTGTTGCACTTCGCCGAATATCGCGCGGAAGTCGGTGCGAAACGCCGCGTGCGGCCCCACTATCGCTGCCTCGGCCCTGAAGGCCCGGAGACGCGCGCGGTGGAATGCCTCGACGACGAGCATGGGATCGTCGAGTGGCCGGGCGAGGATTACTTTGCCACCATCCTGCGCGCGTATCTTGCAACCGGCCGGGCGAAAGAGGGGCACGTGGGTCTTGCCAGAGTGAGCTGATCGCGGCAGGCGACCTCGTCGATTTCGGCACGCAATGGATGAACGCGCGATTCGGGGGCCTCCAGGCGAATCAGGCCTGAAGGATGTGGGCGAGGATCCGGGCCAGTATGCTCGCGCCTGGCCTCTCAGTGGCATTTATGCACAGTTCCACGGCTGGCGTTGGCATGCTTCCAACTTCCTCTTCGCTGCGCGGACGCTTATGATTGGGAGTTCTTGAGAGGACGGGGGATGCGACTTCTCTTTGGCATGATCCTCGGCGCCGTGCTCACGGTCGCCGCGGCCTATATCGCCGATTCAAGATCGGACCCTCTCCAGGGGACCCGGATGGTGAACTGGAACGTGGTCGGCGAAAAGGTGAACGAACTCACCGTTGACTTGCGGAGGCTCTGGCGCGATTTCACGCGCCAAATCACCGGGCCGCCCTAAGCGGGCTCTCGCCGCGCGGATGCGAGCAGCAAGGGGCCGATTTCGGCGCTGCCGCCGATGGGCTTCGGAACTTCGACCCGCTCGCTCGGCTGGGCCGTTGGTGCGCTGTCTCCTTTAGGGCGCTGTTGCTCCTTCGGGCCTTTGGGATGGGAGCTCGACCGTTCCGACGCGGCGGCCGCTACCATGTTCATGCCGGTGAGGAACGCGATGGCGCTGCCGATAACGGCGACGATGCTGACGATCTGGAGGCCGCGCCTGAGGTTCGCGCGCTCGGGTGCCTCCAGGGCAACCGTCCTGTTGATGTAGGCGAGGAACGAACTCAAGAGAGCGGCAATGGCCCCGCCGCTGAAGAACAGCAGTGCAGCCGCCATCTTGCTGTCGACACTCGCTTCCGGCGCCCTCGCCAAGATCGAGAGCAGGACGATCGCGGCCGCGCCGTTGAGCACGATGAGAAAGCCAAGCGCCCGGGCGCCAAGCCGATTCCGCTCCCTCTCGATGAGTATAGGGTCGATGCGCGGAGCGGCGGGGGTGGTGGGTTGTTGGGCGCGCGGAGCGGCGGGGGTGGTGGGGTGTTGGCGCATGCGCGTCATAAATCCTGAGCTTGGGGCCGCATTGTGACCGCGGCGATCCCATCTGCGTCCACCGAAAGTTTTTCCGAAACCGGGCCTGGTGGCCGGTCCCCTGCCGCAAGGAACCGGCCAGAGCGCCAATGGTAGCAGGCCTAGGCCGCTTCCAATCTCGCCAATTCGGCCTCAAATTCAAAGCGCAATTGCGCGCCTTCGTCCCGGAAGAGGTCGCGCTGACGAGAACACATATCTCAGCCTTTTTGGAGCCGAATCACGCAAATCGGCGGGTCGCACCAAGTGGTTCATGTACAGATATTTCAGAGCGCCCCAAGCTGCCGAAACAGATTGTATCGGTCGTATTCGATCCAATCTTCCGCGAGCTTGTCGCCTTCAAACCGGCCGATGATGATCACGGTCCACTTCGCCTTGCGGCCGGTTGCGGAAATTCCCTCCCACCGCTTCTGCTGCGTGGCATCCCAAGTTCCCCGCCACACGCCTTTGTCGCCTGCGAAGAAGAGGTCATTCAAGGTGTACGTGGCGTCGGGAAAAGCGTCGAAAAAGTTGGCCATCGCCTCTCTCCAGGCTTCCCGCCCGCGCAGGCTCCGGTCACCCAGCCAGTGCGAGACGAGATTTTCAGACATATACTTGTCAAGTGATCGCAGGTCATGACCGTTGAACACCTCCTCGAGATAGGCACGAACCCATGCATCACGCTGATCTACGGGCATCACCAAATCTCCTTTTTTTGAGCAAGCGGCGAAGACTGATGCGACTTCGCGGCAACGTCAGCGGCAATGATTGATGGTACTATGCGTCTCATCGAGGGAATCGGGGCCAAATAAAATACGTGTTTTCGTCCCCATGGAGGAAGTCATGATACGTAAACTCGCATTCGTCGTCGGTTGTGCCCTCATTCAGACACTTTCCAATCCCGCCTTCGTTGCGGCAGCTGAGTTCGGCACCGCAGAGGAAGCCAAAGCAATGCTTGAGAGAGCAGTGGCCGCAGTGAAAGAGGACAAGGCGAAGGCGCTTGATATGTTCAACAAGGGCGAGGGCGGCTTTAAGGACCGTGATCTTTATGTGTGGTGCGCCAACGCCTCGGACGGCATCATATCGGCGACGCCTTACTGGAATAGGGGCAAACAGGTGAGAGACATCAAGGGCAAGCACGGTGCTCCGTTCGGTGAAACGATCATGCAGGATGCCACCGAGGGAACGATAAAAGAGACGACCTACTGGTGGCCGCGCCCTGGCACAGACAAGCCGCTCGAAAAGACCTTCTTCTACACGAAGGTCGCTGACCAGATTTGTGGTGTCGGCTACTACAAGGAATAACTTGCCGGGCACCTGGTGTCCGCTATGGGACAAAGCGGACACCGCGATCGAACCGATAGCTGTCAGCCGCTCCGCGCCTGGCAGGTGCAGGCTTAGCGCTCACGACTCTGGATCTGAGCCGCTTGTTATTCGGCTCGTCCATCTCTCTGGACTTCCGTTGTGGCAGGGAGTTTTCGACAGTAGCTTGAGGGTCGTGTCACTCTGCTCGGAACCTGCAACTTAGGGCGTGGCGCGCATGGCGAAAGCGATCGCAAAGCACCGGAAAACCTCATCAAGTCGACCTAGGCAAGCCACGAGCGGCCCGCTATGCGATCGACGTGCTGCGCGCGTTCGGTGGCGCGATCCTATTTGCTCGAGCTCCATAGAGGCACTCTTGCTCGAGTCCAGCGATCGACCAGGAAATGGGTGCGCAGTCTTTAATAAGTTGGCGGAGACGGAGACCGTTTGGTTTGGGTCCAGGTCCGTCCCAGATCGTCCAATTTGCCAGTTGGTTGTCTGAACGGTAACGCTTTTTGCTTCTAGACGCGTCCGAATTCGTCTACGACAATCCAGCTTCGGAATGTGGGTAGACGGGTGGGATGATGCGGGAAGCCAACAAGCTTTCAGCGGTGAAGGTG
>DASUQP010000159.1:0-5253 GCA_036280475.1 Methyloceanibacter sp.
GTATGCTGACGATCTCTCCAGATCGGCGCTCGAGGGGTTACGAATCTCCGCAACTCAAAGCGCAGACTCCATCTGAAGTGACGCGGGCTAAAGCGCTGTAATGCATCGTCCCGTATACGGAGGAGTTAGATCGTGCTGCGCGGCATGCCATAACCACGCGGCGCCCGACCAGGCAGCTCTTGTGTCGCGTGCGAGAAGCGACAACCTGTTGGAAGCACGCGACCGATTGCCTCGTCAATGGCTTCCTAAAGAGTTGGTACCTTGAGGGGATAAAAAATGTTGAGACCGATCGCTTTGGCACTTGCGTTGACGGCGGCAAATTTCGCGCCTGCCCTATCGGAGACCGCGTCGCTGACCGAGGAGGAGGCGCAGGCCATCGGCGTCGACGCCTATCTCTATTTCTATCCTCTGATCACGATGGACCTGACGCGGAAGCAACTCACCAATCAGGAACCGACCCCTGGCGGCATCGGCGGCCCGATGAACCGGTTCTCCAATATCGGGGCATTTCCCACGGCCGACATGAAGGTCGTGGTCAGGCCGAATTTCGATACGCTCTATTCGAGCGGCTGGCTCGATCTGACAAAAGAGCCCGTGGTCGTTTCAGCCCCCGATACCGGCGGACGCTATTATCTCCTGCCCATGCTCGACATGTGGACCGATGTGTTCGCCTCGCCGGGCTGGCGCACGACGGGAACGCAAGCGGCAAACTTCCTGGTGACGCCTCCAGGCTGGAGCGGGACGGTTCCCGACGGCTTCACCCGCATCGACGCGCCGACGCCTTATGTGTGGGTTATCGGCCGCACCAAGACCGACGGTCCTGCCGACTACGACGCCGTGCACAAGATCCAGGCCGGTTACAAGGTCACGCCGCTGTCGCAATGGGGCAAGGAGCCGGCGGCGCCAGAGGTCAAGATCGACCCCTCCATCGACATGAAGACGCCGCCGAAGACAACCGTCGATACGATGAAGGCCGGACCGTTCTTCGCCTACGCCGCCGAGCTCCTCAAACTGCATCCGCCGCACATCACCGACCAGCCGATCATTGCGCGGCTGAAGCGCGCCGGGTTCGAAGTCGGCAAGAGCTTCGATCTCGACACGGCGGACCCCGCCGTCAAGAAAGGCTTCGAGGGCGCGCCGGAAACGGCGCAGAAACTGATGGCGTGGAAGCTGCCGACCATCGCCAGGGTCACCAATGGCTGGTCGATGAACACCGACACCATGGGCGTCTACGGCAATTATTATCTGAAGCGCGCCATCGTTACGCAGCTCGGCCTCGGCGCCAATCTGCCCGCCGATGCCGTCTATCCGCTCAACCTCGGCGACGACAGTGGCAAGCCGCTCGACGGCGCCTCAAACTACACGATCCATTTCGACAAGGGCCAAACGCCGCCGACCGACGCGTTCTGGTCCATCACCCTTTACGACAACGACGGCTTTCAGGTCGCAAACGCCTTGAACCGCTTCGCCGTGTCGAGCTGGATGCCGTTCGAATACAATCCTGACGGATCGCTCGATCTCTATTTCCAGAACGAAAGTCCCGGAGCCGACAAGGAAGCCAACTGGCTGCCGGCGCCGAAAGGCCCCTTCACGCTCACCATGCGCATCTATGCGCCGAGAGGCGATGCGCTGACGGGAAAATGGAACCCGCCGCCGGTGACCAAGGTGCACACCGTTCCGGCCTCGGCGCAATAGCGCTGCGGCTGCTGCGGCTCCTATTCGCTAGCACCGGTCGACGATCACGGGCTGCGTAACGCGCATGCCGATCGCGCGGGCGGCGCCATGCGACAGATCGAGCGACACGCCCTTCGTGAACGGCCCGCGATCGTTGACCCGAACCGCCACGCTGCGACCCGTCTTCGGATTGCTCACGCGAAGGCAGGTGCCGAACGGCAGAGAACGGTGGGCAGCCGTAAGCCCGTTAGGGTTAAAGCGTTCGCCCGATGCGGTGCGATTGCCGGCAAGTTCCGCTCCATACCAGGTCGCCGTCACCTTCTGCCCCGCGCAGGCAGGCGTGGAGAGGAGGATGAGAATGAGTGCAGCCTGAAGTCGCATGAGCTCGCTCCGATTGTTTGATGTGATCGGCGCTCGCGTAGCCTTCGAATGCGGTCATTGATCGGCGTCAATGCGACCTGTTTTGGCGAGAGTTTGACCATTTCGGGAGGTGCAGAGCGCCGAGCACCAATCCGTAGCGACGTGTTCCTTATGTGCGCCACGGATTTTCGGACGGCTCGCTCACGCCGAGCACCTCCACGCTAGGCTCGGCGACTTGCTCCGCTCCGACCGCTCGCTGCTTCCTGCGGAACACAGCCGTTATCAGCAACCATGTCATCAGCAGCGAGCCGAGAGCGGTCAGGATCTTGATCGCCGACTGTCCGGAGGCAAATCGTCCGAATCGATCCCATGGAGACGCCTCCGTTTCGCCGAAACGCGCTTGAGCAAGCCTGACGTAGTAGAAGTCGGTCAGCTTTGCGAAGGTTCTTGCCGGCATGCCGCCGCCATGAATACCCGGCATCGGCGCAGGACGGTCGCGCCCGAGCCATATGCTGCCGACAAAGTCCTGAGTGAGGCCGACGAACAGCGCGTCCACGTTGCGCGATGAGGTTCCGGTCTTGCCATAAACGAGCGCGTGGACCGAGTTGGCGGCACGTGCCGTACCGTGTTTGACCGGGCCGCGTAGGCTTTTGAGGATGGCCGACGCGGTTGCGCTCGACATGACCTTCGGCGTTTGCTTCGTCGCCGGCAGACCCAAGATGTTGCCCCGTGGCCCGATCGCCGCAATCAAGGACCTGACCTGCGGCAGCTTGCCCTCGTTGGCAAGCGCCGCGTAGGCCTGCGAGAGCTTCAGAGGCGATATCTGCACGCCGCCGATCGGCACGAGCGAGGGCGTACTTGGCGGTGGAACATCGAACCTTTTGACAATGTCGATCACTCTCGGACCGAGCCGCATTGCCACTTCGGTCCAAGGCCGATTGCAGGATTGGACGAGCGCGAACGCGAGGCTGACCTTGGCCCGCTTGCGGCAAAGGGGATTGGGTTCTGCCGGCCAGCCGGATCGTGTCAGAGGCCAGGTCGAGAACCGTTGCTGCAGGCTGATGCCCGCTTCATGCACGCCGACGAGCGTAAAGAGCTTTCCGGCCGATCCGATCGAGCGGGCAATGTCGGCGGCGCGATTCCACGCCCCCGTATAGGTGCAGGAGCCGGTCAGGGCCAGAATTTCGCCGCTGGGCCGCATGAAGACTCCGGCGCCCTGATGCGGCCCGGTGATTGAACAAATCTGCGTCTGGAGGATGCGCTGGAACCCAGGATCGATGAAAACGAAGAGCCTGTAGTCGGCCGGCAGCTTGATGCCGTTCGCTTCGGCTTCCCTAAGAGCCAAATCGCGGTAGGGCCGGTATTCAAGTCTGCGATAGACCTGGTCTCCACGGCGAAGCGTGCCGTTCCGGACGCGACGCTTGAGCTCGTTTTCGGCACGCGCCGCCTGCTCCACCGTTATCATCTTCTCCGCAACCATGCGCTGAAGCACGCCGACGGCGCTCTTGACGGCAGCGTCCGGCGACTTCAGGGGATCTCGATCGTTTGGCTCCGGCAACATGCCGACGAGCAACGCGGACTCGCCCAGCGTCAGCTCCTGCACGCCAACGCCGAAGTAGTAACGGGCCGGGTCGTCAAATCCGTACATGTTCCGCGCGTGCGGCACGACGTTCATGTAGAGCGCGTGAATTTCGGCGCGCGTTCGACGGGCAAATATCCTGATGGCCAGAACCCCCTCGAGGAGCTTGCGCTCGATTCTGTCCTCCTTTTTCAGTAATAGCGTGCGGGCAAGCTGCTGGGTGAGCGTGCTTCCGCCTCGGCGATCACCCAGGAGAAAGTGCCAGGCGGCTCGCGCGGTGGACGGAATGTCAATCGCGCCGTGCGAGAAGAAGCGCTTGTCCTCGCTGGCAATCACGGCGTCTTTGAGTACTTGCGGAAACGCGCCGGCGGCCAACCGCGTCGGGCAGATCATGTGTTCGACATCGATACCGGCCAGGTTCAAATGCTCGAACTGACAGGAAGATAGGGTCGCGTCGAGCAAGCGGCCTCCGGGCAGATCCCAATAGTCGGTTTGGGCCGCTATCTTCATCAGAGTGAAGGCGATGGCCAGGCCTAAAGCCGGAAGCACAAGAACGCTGATCGCGAGGCGCAGAGCGCGCCGCCACCAGGCAGAGCCCGCCTCGATCTCGCCATTCGGTGGCCGCCGCAGAACCGCAAAGATCACGACCAAATCCCAACGCTACGTTTGAGAGGGCGGTTGGGCGGCGCCGACCGCCCACGCCTCACCCGGGCCTATATAGGTCTGCCGGCCAATTGCGGCGCGCAAGTGATCTTGCGGCGCGCGAATGGGATAAAAAGGGCCGAAACCGGCGCGGGGGCCGAGGGATTCGACCTTCTAAGTCCGCCACGGATGCTCGGGCAGCTCGCTCACGCCGAGCACCTTCACGCCGGCCTCGGCGACCTTGTGGTCGTTCTCGACCGAGCTGCCGCTGACCCCGATGGCGCCGACCAGCACGCCCTCCTCGTCAACGATCGGCAGACCGCCGGGAAACGTAATGAGCCCGTCATTGGAGTGCTCGATGCCATAGAGAGGCTTGCCCGGCTGGGAAATCTTGCCGAGCTGGCCTGTGGCCATTCCGAAGAAGCAAGCGGTCTTCGCCTTCTTGATGGCAATGTCGATGGACCCCACCCAGGCGTCGTCCATGCGGAGAAAGGCCTTCAGGTTGGCGCCGGAATCGACCACGGCGATGCACATCTGCGTTTTCAGCGCGGCTGCCTTCTTGCGTGCGGCTTCAATCGCTTGCTCCGCATTTTCCAAATTGATGTGCATGATGTTTCTCCTGGTTTTGGGGGAATTAGGGGCAGGAAAAGGGCTTGCAACCGGGTGTTAAAGACGCATGACGGTCAGATGTTCCAGAGATGCGGCGCGCGCCGCGGAACTCGTATACGGGCGATTGCGTGTTAGGCCAACGATTAGCCCGGAGTGAGCCAGCGTCCAACTCTGCCCCAAAACGATTCCGATTCCGGCGCGGAATTCGAATCGGCTTCTGCGGGTGCCCCGCGCCTCACGCGGCGCTGCGTCTTGGCCTCCCCGGCGAGAAGGCCGCTATAGATCCAACCCTTCTTGCCGCTTGCGGGGTCGGTCACCTGAACCCATCCGCGCTTACGATCGAGGACCACAAGCTCGACGCCCTTGGCGATCACGCCGAGCACCGGCGA
>DASUQP010000160.1:0-9040 GCA_036280475.1 Methyloceanibacter sp.
CGCGTGGCGCTTGCCCGCGCGCTCGTGAATGGACCGAAAGTGCTGCTGCTCGACGAGCCTCTCGGCGCGCTCGACTTGAAGCTGAGGGAGCAGATGCAGGAGGAGCTGAAGGCGTTGCAGAACGCGCTCGGCATCACCTTCGTGTTTGTGACCCACGACCAGGGCGAGGCGCTGTCGATGGCAAACCGCGTGGCCGTGTTCAACGAAGGCAAGATCGTCCAGGTCGGAACGCCGGCCTCCGTGTATGAGCGGCCGGAGTCGCGCTTCGTCGCCGACTTTGTCGGGTCGTCGAACGTGCTTCCGCCCACCTTCGCCGAACTTCATGGCGGCGTTGCCAAATGGACAAGCCTCCGGCCCGAGAAGATCGCGGTGCACCCTTCCGGCTCGTCCGTGCCTGAGAAGCACGCCTCGACCGACGGCGAGGTCAAGATGGTCAGCTATCAGGGTGCGGTCACCCGGTTCAACATCGAAACGGAAAAGATGAGGGTCAACGCCGAAGTGCCTGCCGGCGACACGCGCTTCAAGCCCGGCGACAGCGTGCGGCTCATCTGGCCGAAATCGGCCATGGTCACCATGGAGGAGGGCGCGTGAGCCAAGCCGCGGCAGTGGTGCTGACGACGCCCGGACGCGGAGAGGGGATGCTCGGCCGCCTCTCCGACCTCTTCTTCACGCGCCCGAAGCTCCTGACCTTCCTCTTGTTGCTGCCGCCGCTTTTGTGGATCGGCTTTGTCTATGTCGGCTCGCTCTTCGCGCTCCTGTTGCAGAGCTTCTACTCGCTTGACGACTACTCCGGGCTCATCGTCCACGAATTTACCCTTTCGACCTACGCGCAGCTGCTCGAGGCGGCCAATCTCCAGATCATCTTGCGCACGGTGACCATGTCGGCGCTGGTCACCATCGCTTGCGCGATCATCGCCTTTCCGATCGCATACTATGCCGCGCGCTACGCCCGTGGCTGGACCAAGGCGCTGTTCTATCTCGCGGTGATGATGCCGCTCTGGTCGAGCTATCTGGTCAAGATCTATGCCTGGAAGCTGATCCTGGCCAAGGAAGGCATCATCACCTGGCTCGCCAACAACCTCTATCTTTCGTGGCTGATCGACGGCGTGCTCGCGCTGCCCGTGATTGGCGGCCCGTCGCTGTCGTTCAGCTACATCGGCACGTTCCTCGTCTTCGTCTATGTGTGGATTCCGTACATGATCCTGCCGATCCAGGCGGCGCTCGAGCGGGTGCCGCTGAACTATATCGAGGCCTCGGCCGATCTCGGCGCGGATCCGGGGCAGACGTTCAGGACGGTGATTCTTCCCTTGGCGCTTCCCGGCATCATCGCCGGCTCGATCTTCACCTTCTCGCTGACGCTCGGCGATTACATCGTTCCGACCATTGTCGGCAACTCGCGTCTCATGATCGGACAGGCGGTCTACACCTTGCAGGGCACGGCCGGAAACATACCGCTTGCGGCCGCCTTCACCGTCGTCCCGATGGCGATCATGGGCGTTTATCTGTGGATGGCGAAACGCATGGGGGCTTTCGATGTCCTCTAGCCAGAACCGCGCCACGCCGCTCGGCTTGCGCCTTTCCGCCATCGCGGGGCTTCTGTTCCTGCATCTGCCGCTCGCGCTCATCTTCCTCTACGCCTTCACCACGGAGGATCGAAGCTTCCAGTTCCCGCCGCCGGGCTACACCACCAAATGGTTTCAGGTGGCCTGGTCGGAGCGGCCCGACATCTGGCCGCCGCTCTATCTCTCGCTGAAAGTGGCGGCGATCGCGACCGTCCTTGCCTTGATCTTCGGTACGCTCGCCGCCGCGGCCTTGTCGCGCGCCCGCTTCTTCGGCCGCGAGACGATCTCGCTCCTGTTCATCCTGCCGATCGCGCTTCCGGGCATCATCACCGGCATCTCGCTGCGCTCGGCCTTCGACATCATGGGTCTCGACTTCTCGATATGGACCATCGTGCTCGGTCACGCCACGTTTTGCATCGTCGTCGTGTACAATAACGCCATAGCGCGATTCCGCCGGCTTTCGGACAACCTCATCGAGGCGTCGATGGATCTCGGCGCCAATAGCTTCCAGACCTTCTGGTATGTGATCCTGCCGCAGATCGGGACGGCGCTGCTCGCGGGCGGCATGCTCGCCTTTGCGCTTTCGTTCGACGAGGTCATCGTCACGACGTTCACGGCGGGCCAGCAATCGACCCTGCCAATCTGGATGCTGTCGGAGCTGATACGCCCGCGCCAGCGCCCGGTGACAAACGTCGTCGCCGTTTTTGTCATTATCGTCACGCTTCTGCCGATCCTTGCCGCCTATTATCTGGCGCGCGAGGGCGAGCACATAGGCGGATCGTCGAAATAGCGCGCTTAACTTTCAGGTGGAGGATCATCCATGCTCGACACGAAAATGCTGATCGGCTCGAACTTCGTCGCGGGCACCGAGGCTCCCGACGCCGTGCTCAACCCCAAGACCGAGGCGAAGATCGTCGACTTGCCCGATGCCTCCCCGGCCCAGGTCGATGAGGCGGTGAAGGCCGCGGAGAAAGCGTTCCAGTCCTGGTCGCGCACCACGCCCGCCGAGCGCTCTGGTCTTCTCCTGAAACTTGCCGACGCGATCGACCGCGAGGCGGAAGCCTTCGCCGCGCTCGAGGCGCTGAACACGGGCAAGCCGAAGATACGCATGCTGCAGGACGAGATGCCGGCGGCTTCCGATTGCTTCCGCTTCTTCGCGGGCGCCGCGCGCAACATGCACGGGGCCGTCGCCGGCGAGTACATGGCGGGCCATACGTCCATGATCCGCCGCGACCCGATCGGCGTCATCGGCTCGATCGCGCCGTGGAACTATCCCCTGATGATGGCCGTGTGGAAACTCGCCCCGGCCCTGGCCGGCGGCAACACCATCGTCATCAAGCCCTCGGAGCAGACGCCGCTGACGACCTTGAAGCTCGCCAAGACCATCGCCGAGATCTTCCCCGAAGGGGTCGTCAATGTCGTGACCGGCCGCGGCGCAACGACCGGAAACGCCCTCATCACGCACCCCAAGGTCGCGATGGTGTCGCTCACCGGCAGCGTCGACACGGGAAGGAAGGTGCTTCTCGCGGCATCTCCTACGGTGAAACGCACGCATCTCGAGCTCGGCGGCAAGGCGCCGGTCATCGTCTTCGACGATGCCGACCTCGGCTCGGTCGTCTCCGGCATCAAGGTGTTCGGCTATTACAACGCGGGCCAGGACTGCACGGCGGCGTGCCGGATCTATGCCGGCAAGAAGATCTACGACAATCTGGTCGCCGACCTTTCGAGCGCGGTCAAGGAGATCAAGTACAATCTGGCGGACGACGACGAGAACGAGATGGGGCCCTTGATCTCGTCGACGCATAAGGCCCGCGTGCAGAGTTTCGTCGAGCGCGCCGGCAAAGATCGCCACGTCTCGATCACGGCGGGCGGCAAGGCCCCCGGCGGCAAGGGCTTCTTTTTCGAGCCGACCGTCGTTGCCGGGGCGAAGCAAGACGATGAGATCGTGCGGAAAGAGGTGTTCGGTCCGGTCGTGTCGGTCACGCGCTTCGACGATGTCGACCAGGCGGTGGCCTGGGCCAATGACAGCGACTATGGCCTCGCCTCATCGGTGTGGACCTCCGACATCGGCAAAGGGCTCGCCACGGCCGCGCGGCTCCAATACGGCTGCACTTGGGTCAACACGCATTTCATGCTGGTGAACGAGATGCCGCATGGCGGGCTGAAATTCTCCGGTTACGGCAAGGACCTGTCGATGTACGCGCTCGAGGACTACACCGTCGTGCGCCATGTCATGGTCAAGCTGTAAGCTCGCCGCCGGTTGACCCGGCCTATCCCGGCGCTTTTCGCATCACGCGCTTCAAGGCGGCGAGGTCTCTCGCAATCGCGCGCGAAGATGAAGCCTGCATGCGCCGGAAACGAACCAGCACGTCGTCGCCCAGCGGTGTCAGGCGGGCGCCGCCGCCTCGCTTGCCGCCCTTCACGGCTTCGACCAGCGGCTTGGCGAAGCAGGCATTCATGGTCTCGATCAGGAGCCAAGCCTGCTTGTAGCTCATGCCCATGCGCCTGCAAGCGGCGGCGATCGATCCCGTCTCGCGGACGGCCTCCATCAAGTCGGCCTTGCCCGGGCCCAAAGCGATGTTCTGTCCGATAACGATGCGGAGCCGCGCCACGGGGCCGGTCGACCGGCTCACAGGGATGAGGCTTGCGCGCGCGCGCCGCCGGACGCCGTAACAGTTCGCAGGAACGCCTCGATCTCGGGGGCAATCGAGGTAAAGCGGATCGAGACGCCCGTGCTTGTTCTCGGCAAGGGACCGAGCACCTTGCCGTAGAGCGTTCCGGGCAGCGGTTCGCCATCCTTGCCGATGAGCCGGATCTTGAGATTGCTCAAGGCAGGAACGGGGTTTTGCAGCCGCGCTTCGGCCCCCTTCAAGGAGACTTTCGTCAGGACCCCCGTCAACGGGGCGTCGCCGACCTGGTTCGATTCCACGACCTCGTAGCGGAGCGGAATCTCCTCCGGAAGCTCGACGAGCGTATCGACCGCCTCGGCAAGCGCGAGCTTGTGCCGCCCTCCGATTCCCAGAACCTCGAACAGAACGATGGGACGCTCGACACCCTTGGCGCTGACCTCCATCTGCTTGCCGATCTTGAGCGTGTTGCCGAGCTCCTTGCGGGTCGTCTCCGAGATCAGGATCTGGCCGCCGGTCGTACAGGCTTGGATGCGCGAGGTGAGATTGACATGGCTTCCGACCACACCGTACTTCATCCGCTCGGGCGAGCCGATATTGCCGACAACGACCTGGCCGGTATGAAGCCCGATGCCCATCTCCACCTCGGGCAGGTCCTCTTTCCGGTTCGCCGCATTGACGTCGTCGAGCGCAATCTGCATGGCGACGGCGCAGGCCACGGCCCGCTCGGCGTCGTCCTCGTGCCAAACCGGAGCGCCGAACAGGACGAAGATCGCGTCCCCGA
This sequence comes from Methyloceanibacter sp., assembly GCA_036280475.1. Lineage (GTDB taxonomy): Bacteria > Pseudomonadota > Alphaproteobacteria > Rhizobiales > Methyloligellaceae > Methyloceanibacter. The sequence continues at coordinate 4,974 of DASUQP010000160.1, forward strand.
TGAACTCGTCGATCGTGCCTTCGTACTGCTTGATGATGGGGACCATCGCGGCGAGATAGCGATTGAGCAACGTCACCACGCGATCGGCCGGCAGGCGTTCCGACAGCGACGTGAAGCCGCGCAGATCTGTCATCATCATGGTCAGCTTGCGCTTCTCCCCGCCCATTTGCAGTCCCTTGGGCGATTCAAGCACCGTGTCGACCACCTCGTCGGTGAGGTAGCGGCCGAAGGTCTGGCGAATGAACTCGTTGCGCAGTCTCACTTGCTCGGCCATGCGTTGCAGTTCCGCTTCGACGCGCTTGCGGTCGGTGACGTCGGCCCAGGACCCCACAATTTCCTTCGGCTTTCCGTCGGCATCGTGCGCCACCGTAAGAGTATCCTGGATCCAAATGTAGTGGCCGTCGCGATGGCGGAAGCGGTACTCGAGAGCGCCGTGCCCCTGTTTGACCAGACCATCCATTTCACGAAACACCCGGTCCGCATCTTCAGGGTGAAGACGCTTGACCCAGAACTTCTTGTCGTCGCGCATCTCCCATGGCGCATAGCCCATGATCGTATCAAGGTTCTCGCTGACGAAGGTGCAGGCATAGTCCCCGGAAACCTGCGTCGTGTAGATGATCGCCGGGCTCGCGCCGACGAGCGTCTCGAGGTCGTTCATCACCGCCATGCGCTCACCGAGCGCGGTCTCGGCCTGCTTGCGGCCGGAAATATCGGCCCACGATCCGACGATCTCGAACGGGCGTCCCTGATCGTCGGGGATGACCCTGAACGTGTCCTGGATCCAGATGTAATGTCCGTCCCGATGCCTGAAGCGGTATTCCAAAGTCCCGCCACCCTTGTCGATCAGCGGGGTCATCTCCCCGAAGATGCGCTTGGCGTCCTCGGGATGGAGGCGCACGGTCCAGAAATCCTTGTCTTCGAGCATCTCCCAGGCAGAGAATCCCATGATGCGAGACACGTTCTCGCTGACGAAGGTGCATGTGAAGTCGCTCGCCTGGTTGGTGTAGACGATTGCCGGCGTGACCGTCATGAGATAGCGCAATCGCTCGCGCGCCGCCTTCAGTTCCGTGGTGCGCTCCTCGACATGCTTCTCCAATTCGTCGTGCGCTTTGCGAAGCTCCTCCTCCTCGCGCTTGCGCGCCCTGAGATCGGTGGCAAACCCGACCATGCCGGCTTCCTGGCCGTCCTTGTCGAGGAGAACGGACGCCGAGATGAGCACGGGAATGAGGCGCCCGTCTTTGGCCCTGAGCACGGACTCAAACCCGGCGGATGTGCCGCCGCGCTTGCGCATCTCCGTCAGGACCTCTTTCGCCCTGTCCTCGCTCTCATAGAGCTCGACCGTGGGACGCCCAATAACGTCGGCGGCGCGATAGCCGAGCAATGATTCGGCGCCTTCGTTGAAGAGGACGACGCGACCCTCCTTATCGGTGGCGATAATGCCATCGGGCGAACTTTCAATGAGCCGCGTCAGGTAGCGCTTGGTTTCTTGAATCTCGGCATTGGCTTCGAGCGCAGCCTGCTCGGCGCGCTTGCGCTCGGTGATATCGGCCCACGCCCCGACGAGCTCGAGCGGGTTGCCCGCGTCGTCGTAGACGACCTTGAACGTGTCCTGGATCCAGATGTAGTGCCCGTCGTGATGGCGGAATCGATATTCGACGCTTCCACCGCCTCGCCCGATGAGGGGAAGCATCTCGCCGAACGCGCGCGGAGCATCATCGGGATGGAGATGATCGGGCCAGCCTTTCGGATCGGTCGTCATCTGCTGGGGCGTGTAGCCCATGATGGCGCGCAAATTTTCGCTGACGAAGGTGCAGGCGTAGTCGCCCGACGCCTTCGTGGTGTAGATGATCGCGGGACTGACGGCGAGCAGGTACTGCAGGCGCTGGCGCGTGCCTTTGAGCTCCGTGGCGATCGCCTTGCGTTCGGCCTCGAAGGTTTCCAGGTCTTTGATGCGCTGGCGCAGGCCGACCAGCTCGTCCAAGAGCTGCTTCTTGCTCTTCTTCTCGTCGTCAAGGAGGGCGTCGCCGGGCCGCGCGTCGGCCGCAGGGCTTGCGGGTTCCTTCTTGGCTCTATGGGACCGGCTCTCAGCTTCGTACATGACTGCGCCTCTCCGAGGCGGAGCGCAACGCGGGCTAGCGCCTGCTTGGGCGACGTCGCTGCCCGGGTTACTTCATTTGCAGCTGCGGCTACTGTCCATTTCCGCGGCGAAGTCTTAGCATGTCTTGCGCAAGAGCACGAGTATCCGGCCAAAACCCATGGCAATAGAGGGCGCGGACTTCCCCCAGGGGGGCAAAACGGACCCCCAGACCCGGCAAACGGCCGGCCACAAAGTGATTAACCTGGCCCTTCAGGGTGGGGGGTCGCACGGCGCTTTTGCCTGGGGGGCGCTCGACCGGCTGCTCGAAGACGAGCGCATCGCGGTCGAGGGTATCGTCGGCACCAGCGCTGGCGCGATGAATGCCGTCGTGACCGCCTATGGCTTGACGCTCGGCGGCAATAAGGGGGCGCGGCAGGCGCTCCGCCGTTTCTGGGAGGCCGTCGCCGAAATGGGCGCCCGCTCCGTCATGCAGCCGTCATGGCTCGATCGGATGAGGAGTCCTGGCAGCCTCGATTACTCGCCCGGCTGGATTCTCCTGGACACGTGGTCGCGGGTGTTCTCGCCGTACCAAATGAACCCGACCAACTACCACCCGTTGCGCGAGATCCTGAGCCGGCAAATCGATTTCGCCGCACTCCGCCAATCCGCCAAGGTCAAGCTCTTTATTTGCGCGAGCAACGTCCTGACCAACCGCCTGCACGTCTTCGAAGGTCGCGACATGAGCATCGAAGCTGTGCTCGCCTCGGGCTGCATCCCGTCGGTGTTCCAGGCAATCGAGATCGACGGCGAGCATTATTGGGACGGCGGCTACATGGGCAACCCGCCCTTCTTCCCGATCATCTACAATTGCAGCTCCGCCGATGTGGTGCTCATCATGGTCAACCCCATCCAAATCAAACAGGTGCCGCACACCGCGCAAGCCATCCTCGACCGCATCAATACGCTGAGCTTCAACTCAAGCCTCATGCGCGAGATGCGCGCCATCAACTTCGTCAACCACCTGATCGACAGCGGCTTCAACGAGGGCGGCCGGCTCAAGAAAATTCTTGTCCACTGCATCGATGCCGAGGACGAGATGGGGAATCTCGGCGTGTCGAGCAAGATCAATGTCTGCCGGGAATTCCTGACATGGCTGTTCGAGCTGGGCCGCAAACGCGCCGACGATTTCCTCCGCGAGCATTTCGACAGGATCGGCAAGGAATCCTCGACGGCGATCGAGCGGCGTTTTCTCTAGTTTTCGGCCCCGGCGATGCATTCCGGCGTTGCATGTTTTGAATGCAACCGGCGTGCCGCTCGGCTATGATCCGCCCCCGCGAACGGAGCGTCGGTTGCGGCGATGGTGCAGTCACAGACCACGCAGCCTGAATATTCGCTTGAGGGAGTCGCCCTTCTCAAGGGCCTCTCCCCGGATACTTTACTTTCTCTCCGCGACATTTGTAGCTGGCGGCGCTACGAGCCGGGCGAGCCGATCGTCGAATATCTCGATCGTTCCGACGACGTGTTCTTTCTCGTGTCGGGAGAGGCGCGCGTCATCGTCTATTCTCTTGCCGGCAAGGTCGTGAGTTTCCACGACTTGGGACCCGGCGACATGTTCGGCGAGCTGCCCGCCATCGACGAGCGTCCCCGCTCGGCGAGCGTCGAGGCCCGCAGCAGCTGCCTTGTCGCCTTGATGAAGGGTTCCGCGTTTCAGGACTTGGTGCAACGGGAACCAATCGTGCTCCGGGGCCTGTTGCGACAGCTCGCCGGCACCATCCGCCGGCTGTCGATGCGCGTCTATGAGTTCAGCGCGGCGATCATGGCCGTGACCGGGCGCAAGCTCTATGGCGAGATGCAGAACATCCGCGCTCGAGACGTCTATCCCGACGAAGAGGTGAAAGCCAAGCTGCTGGAGAAAACCTTTCCCAAAAGCGCGGAAGACATGACGCTCAAGCTCTCAAACGTCACCGCCGCTTTTTACGGACTGACGCTC
>DASUQP010000161.1:0-12809 GCA_036280475.1 Methyloceanibacter sp.
GACCTTTACCTGCTCACATGGTTTAGAGAACTTTTCTGAAAAGTTTCGAGAATCTTCCGCAAACTGCACAATGACCGCTATCGAGCCAGGCAAACGGCCGCTTCCCGCCCCGTCCCTCGAAGAAGATTACGCCCTTCTTAAGAAAGCCGTGCGCGCTGCGGGCGACCTTGCGCTCACCTATTTCCGCAAATCGATCATCGTCAAACGGAAGGTCGACGGCAGCGAGGTGAGCGAAGCCGACCTCGCGATCGACGTCGCGCTCAAGATCGAGCTTCACGTGCCGCGCCCCGACTATGGCTGGCTGTCGGAGGAGACGGAGGACGATTCGGAGCGGCTCAAGAGCAGCCGGGTGTGGATGGTCGATCCGATCGACGGCACCAACGCTTTCCTGCGTCACGTGCCGGAATGGACGGTCTCGGCCGCGCTGGTCGAGAACGGGCGGCCGGTGCTCGGTGCGGTGTTCAATCCGGCCACCAACGAGTTTTTCCACGCCATGCGCGGGAAAGGCGCCTTCCTCAACGACAAGCCGATCACGGCAAGCGATAAAAGCACCCTCGGAGGAGCGCTGCTCATCGCGAGCGGCGGTCTCTTCAAGAAAAAGATCTGGAAGGAGCCGTGGCCCGAAGTGAAGACCAAATGGGTGAACTCGGTAGCCTATCGGCTCGCTCTCGTCGCATGCGGCAGGGCCGACGCCACCATATCGCTCTCCAATAAGAGCGAGTGGGATCTCGCCGCCGCCGCGCTTGTGGTGGAAGAGGCGGGCGGCCTTGTCACCGATCATCACGGCGAGGCGCACCGCTATAACCGCGAGTCCCCGCGCTTCCCGAGCCTGGTGGCGAGCGGCAAGGCGCTCCATCCGTTGTTGATCGAGCGTACCGACCGCGTCGATCTCTGAGACGCGTGGAGGAAAGGGCAGCATGGCTGCAAAGGACGCGAAGAGGAGCGGCCGGCAGTTGCTGCACCTCGTGTTCGGCGGCGAACTGACCTCGCTCGAGGGAATGGAGTTCAGCAATCTCAGGGCACTCGATATCGTCGGAATTTATCCCAATTACGCGCAAGCCTATGACGCGTGGAAGGAGGCGGCGCAGCGGACCGTGGACGACGCCCATATGCGGTATTTTATCGTCCACCTGCATCGCCTGCTCGATCCTGGGCAGGAGCCGGGCGGAGAGACCAAGTAGCCGCTTCGTGCCTGGCCTTTTTGCCTTCGAGGATCCCCCCGCCGCATGCTAGAAGGCGGGAAGGCGGGCGCAAGGGGCACGGGCGCGCCGAGAAACGGGGCATAGTTTGAAAGATCAGCTGTTCAGGGACGCAAGCGTGATCACGCGGAGCGCCGACGAGCTCCAGGTCAACTATACGACCAAGGACATCGTGATCCGCATCTGGCGCGAACATTTGCGGCCTCGGCTGGGCCTCCTCGTGCTCGCTTCGCTCGCCATGCTTCTGACCGCCGCCACGACCGGGGCCATCCCGTTCCTCATTCAAAAGATCGCCGACGACGTGTTCGTCGCCAAGAACGCGCAGATGGTCTACTGGATCACCGCGGCGATCGTCATCGTGACTGTCGTCAAGGCCGCATCGGAGTATATCGCCGACGTCACCGTCGCCTATCTCGGCCATCGCTTCGTCGCCGATCTGCGCCTGCAGATGTTCGCCAAGCTTTCGCGCGCCGATCTGAACTGGATCCAGAGGGTGCATTCCGGGCGATTGCTCTCCGGCTTTCTCAACGACGCAACGCTCATCCGGGCGACGGCGAGCCGCTCTCTCGTCACTCTTGGCGAGAGCTACCTCAAGGTCATCATTCTTGTCGGCGGGATGTTTTACATGGACCCGCGCTTCTCGCTCCTGATCTTGATCTTCATGCCGGTCGCCTGGTTCGTGCTCTCGCGGCAGCGGCGCAAGATGCGGAAATCGACCACCCAGTCGTTGCAGGAAACCGGCGACCTTTCGGCGCTCATCACCCAGACCTTGCGCGGCATGCGCATCGTGCGCGCCTATCGCCAGGAGGATCGCGAGGAAGCGCGCGCGGCTTCCGCCATCAATCGGGCGCTCGAATTCACTATGCGCGGCACGCGCGCGCGCGCGTTCTCCAGCCCCTCCATCGAGCTCCTCACCGGATTGGGCTTTGCGCTCGCGATCTACTTCGCCGGAACCAAGGGGGTGCGCGGCGACCTTACCCTCGGCCATTTCATGGGTTTCACGACGGCGGCGCTTCTCATCTACGCGCCGCTCAAGAGCGTCGCCACCTTGCAGACGCAGCTCCAGGAAGGCGTTGCCGCCGCAAGCCGGGTGTTCGGCATCATCGACCGCGAGATTGGCCTGAAGGAGGACCCTGACGCCAAGGCGCTTGACCTCGAGCGCGGCAAGATCGAGTTCCGCAACGTCTCCTTCGCCTACGATTCCGAGACGAGCGTCTTGAAGGGGGTCAGTCTCACCGTGCCGCCCGGGCGCACGGTGGCGCTGGTCGGGCCCTCCGGCTCGGGCAAGAGCACGCTCGTCAATCTCACCTTGCGTTTCTTCGATCCCGAGCGCGGGAAGGTGCTGATCGACGGGCAGGACATCAAGCAGCTCACCATTGAGAGCCTGCGCGATGCCATCGCGCTCGTGACCCAGGACCCGGTGCTGTTCGACGATACCATCCGCGCCAATATCGCCTATGGAGCGAAGCCTGCGGTTGAGAGCGAGGTGATCGAAGCGGCAAAGGCAGCGGCGGCGCATGATTTCATCATGGCGCTGCCCAAGGGCTACGACACCCGCGTCGGCGAGGCCGGCGGGCTGTTGTCGGGCGGCGAGCGCCAGCGCATTGCCATCGCGCGCGCGCTTTACAAGGATGCGCCGATCCTTCTCCTCGACGAGCCCACGAGTTCGCTCGACTCGGAGGCCGAGGCGAAGGTGCAGTCCGCGCTCGAAGAGCTGATGCGTGGCCGTACGGTGCTCATGATCGCTCACCGCCTCTCGACGGTGAAGAAGGCCGATCTCATCTGCGTGCTCGACCAGGGGCGGATCGTCGAGACCGGTCGCCACGAAGAGCTGGTCGCCAAAGGCGGCCTCTACACGCGGCTTCATCGCACGCAATTCGGCATTGCCGGAGGCTACACGGCGCCGCAGGCAAGCCCGGACGAACAAGTCGTCGCCGTGGCCGGCAAGTAGCGACCGAGAAGATGCGGTATGTTGGAACGCCTGGCAGCAAGGCGATTGAAAAAGGGCGGGTTGCAATCGACAGTGCTCTCGCCGAGGCGCCCGCGCGCGCATATGCTCTCGCCGGAGCTCGTGATCCATTGACCACGCATGACGCCGCCAAGCGAGGGTTGTGGCTCTACGCCTACCGGGCGCTGACGCGCCTCGCGACCCCGTTCACGCCGATCATCCTCGCCTGGCGCACGCGCCGCGGCAAAGAGGAGCGCGACCGGCGCCCCGAGCGCTATGGGCTTGCAAGCACATCCCGGCCCGCGGGCTTCCTTGCCTGGTTCAATGCCGCGAGCGTCGGCGAGGCCAATGCCGCGCTGCCGGTGATCGAGGCCATCGCCGCCGAGCGGCCGGAAATCCGCCTTCTGCTCACGACCGCCACGGTGACATCAGCGCGGCTTGCGCGAACGCGGATGCCGAAGGGCGTGCTGCATCAATATGTGCCGCTCGACAATCAGGTTTTCGTGCAGCGGTTCTTGCGCCATTGGCGTCCCGATCTTGCCGTGCTGGTCGAGTCAGAGATCTGGCCGAACCTCGTGCTCGAGACCAAGGCGCTTCATATTCCGCTCTTGCTCATCAACGGCCGCATGTCGGCCTCGAGCTTCAAGCGCTGGCGGCGGCGGCCGGGCCTGAGCCGGCCGCTGTTCTCGGCCTTCGATCTCGTGCTGGCGCAGAACGACAGTCTCGCCGAGCGTTTCTCGGAGCTCGGCGCGGTCCGCGCGCTCGATGTCGGCAATCTCAAGGCCGATGCGCCGCCGCCGCCCGCCGATCTTCCCGGCCGGCGCAAGCTCCATGCCGCGCTTGACGGACGCACCGTGTGGCTCGCCGCGAGCACCCATCAAGGCGAGGATGACACCGTCATGGCGGCGCATCTCAAGATCAAGTCCGCGCGGCCCGATCTCCTCACCATCATCGTGCCGCGCCATCCCGAGCGCGGGCCGCTCATCGCCGAACAGCTTCGCGCCAAGGGCCTCAACTTTGCGCTACGCTCCGAAGGAAAGCTGCCGGACGCCTGTACGGACGTTTACGTGGCCGACACGATCGGCGAGCTTGGCCTGTTCTATGCGCTCGTCCCCGTCGCCTTTGTCGGCGGCTCGCTGGTCGATCGCGGCGGACAGAATCCGCTCGAGCCGATCAAGCTCGGCGCCGCCGTTCTCACCGGTCCGAAATGGCAGAATTTCCGCGACTCCTACGACGAGCTCATCCGCGCGGGCGGCTGCAAACAGGTGACCGACGCGGCAAGCCTTGCCGAGGCCGTGCTTCATCTCATCGAAGACGAAGACGCGCGCCGCACCATGACCGAGCGTGCTGTCGGCGCCATTGCGGCCATGGGCGGGGCGCTCCCGCGCACGTTGGCCGAGCTCGAGAACTATCTCCCGCCAAAGACCACCTTCAAACATGCCTCTTGAAGCGCCGTTCTGGTGGTATCGCAAGAAGGGGGCGCTCGCCTTTGCGCTCGTGCCCTTGGGCCGGCTCTATGGCCGCATGGCCGAGGCGCGCTACGCGGGGGTCGAGCCGTACCGCTCCGCCCTTCCCGTGATCTGTATCGGCAATTTCACGGCCGGCGGCGGCGGCAAGACCCCGACCGCGATCGCAATTGCGTCTCTGCTCAAGGCGCTCGGCGCGAAGCCCGCTTTCCTCACCCGCGGGTATGGCGGGGCGAGCGAAGGGCCGGTGCTCGTCGCCAAGGGGCAAAGCGCCGAGGAGGTGGGGGATGAGCCGCTCCTGCTCGCCGAGGCGGCGCCAACCATCGTCTCGGCCGATCGGGCCGCCGGCGCCAAGGCCATCGAGGCGACCGGCGCCGATGTGATCGTGATGGATGACGGGTTCCAAAACCCGGGCCTTGCCAAGGATCTATCCCTCGTGGTGGTGGATGCCGCGGCCGGTATCGGCAATGGTCTCGTCATGCCGGCGGGACCGCTCAGGGCGCCGCTTGCGGCGCAAACGGAGAGAGCGGGTGCGCTCGTCGTCATCGGCGATGGCGGCAAGGCTCTGCTCCTGATCGAGGCCTTCAGGCAGCAGGGCAAGCCGGTGCTGAAAGCGCGCATGGTGCCGCGCCAGGACCGACGCTGGCTCAGCGTGCTGCCGGTGATCGGTTTTGCCGGAATCGCGCGGCCATCGAAATTCTTCGACACGCTTCGCTCAAACGGCGCCCGGCTGATCGATGCGCGTTCCTACCCCGACCATTACCGCTATAGCGAGCGGCAGGCCCGCAGCCTGCTCAGAGAGGCAAAGGACTTCAACGCCATGCTCGTCACCACCGAGAAGGACTGGGTAAGGCTTCCCGAGGGCGACGGCAGCGATGCGGCCGAGCTCAAGCACCGCTCTCGCCCCTTCGCCATTGCGATCGAGTTCGACGATGTGGCGGCGGTGAAGGCTCTGCTTTCGACGGCGATGGCGAAGGCGCGGGCCGAAGGGCACCAACCCATCAAGGCGAGGGGCGGCAGGGGCGTGTCAAACTGAGTTACTCGGCCGCTTCCCCCGGTTGCGTCCGCGTCTCGCGATAGCGCTTGAGGGACGAGGCGGCGTCGGCATAGGCCTCTTGCAGTTCGACGCTCCAATAGCGCAGATCATCGAGCGGAATGGTGCGGCCCGTCACCGCGCAGCGCACGAACTCGCCAGGCGTCACCACCTGCACCTCGCCGTCGAGATATTTGAGCTTGGCCTCGCTCTTGAAGGTGGTATTGCGTTCGAAACGATTCATCGAGGTCGAGTGGCCCTTTGCTTCTGCCGTCGAGCGTCACCATACAATCAAGCGGTGCGAGAAGGCCAGCGCTCTAAAGCAGTCTTCCCTGCTTTTCGTCGCGGCGGCGCGGCGGCGCTTTCGCTTCGTCTTTCACCTTGCGCACGCTCGCATCCGCATGAGCGCCAATGCGGGCATCGGCAAACTCGATGTCGAGAGCCGCGCCCGATTTCACTTGGGCGGCACGGCGGATCATAATGCCGTCGGCCGTGCGCACCAGCGCGAAGCCGCGCGCGAGCACATTCTGGTAGCTCAGCGTCTCGAGCAGCTTCGCCTGGCCGTCGAGCCGCGAGCGCGAGCGCGCGAGCAAGGCTTGCCCCGCCCTCGACCGCGCGCGGTCGAGGCGGACGAGCCGGTCGCGGCCGCTTCGCGCGGCACGAACCAGAACATGGGCGTTCAGCCGGCCGACGCTCCGCTGGAACCAATTGCGATGCACGCGCGCGTTGGCAATGAGCGCGCGCTTGAGACGCCCGCTCGCCGTATCGAAACGCTGGCGCGGCAGATCGAGAATATTGGCCTTGCGCGGAAGCAAGCGCGCCAGCCCGTTGAACCGATTGCGCTCGACGGCGATCCGGCGCCTGAGCGAGGTCGCGACGCGAAGGCCGTGCTGAGTCACGGCGATGAGGAGGTCGGAGCGCACCGGCACGGCGCGCTCGGCGGCGGCGGACGGCGTCGGCGCGCGGAAATCGGCGACGAGGTCGATGATGGTCCAGTCGGTCTCGTGCCCCACCGCCGAGATCAGCGGGATCGCGCTCGCGGCAACCGCCCGCGCCACGCTTTCCTCGTTGAAGCCCCACAGATCCTCGAAGCCGCCGCCGCCGCGTGCCACGATGATGAGGTCGGGGCGCGGAATGGGACGACCCACTTCGATCGCGTTGAAGCCGATGATGGCGGCGGACACTTCGAGCGCGCAGGTCTCGCCCTGCACTCTCACCGGCCAGACCAACACGTGGCAGGGAAAGCGGTCCGCAAGCCGATGAAGGATGTCGCGGATCACCGCGCCCGTCGGCGAGGTCACGACGCCGATGACTCGCGGGAGGAAAGGCAGCGTCTTCTTGCGCGCCGCTTCGAACAGGCCCTCGGCGGCGAGCATTCTCTTGCGCTGTTCGAGCAGCGCCATGAGCGCGCCGATACCGGCAGGCTCGAGCTCGTCGATGACGATCTGATATCGCGACCGGTCGGGATAGGTGGTGACGCGGCCTTTGACGATGACTTCGAGCCCCGCCTCTGGCTTGAACTTGAGCCGCTGGAAGGTGCTCCGCCAGATCACCGCCTCGATCGCGGCCTTGTCGTCCTTCAGTGTGAAGTAGCAATGGCCGCTCGTGTGCCGGCCCTTGAAGCCGGAAATCTCGCCGCGCAAGCGCACGAGCCCAAACGCCTCCTCGACCGTCTTGCGAAGCGCAAACGCAAGCTCGGAGACGCTATATTCGACGAGATTCGTTGCTGGCGCCGCGGCCGTGGTCGGGTCGACCATCGTTTCGTTCACTCGGTTTCGCTTAGCCTGCTCTTGCATGCTAAGGAGCATCAATTTTGGGGGTGTGAGCATTACTCACCTCGGCGCCTCCCTACAAGCGGAGCGTGATTTCGGTGGATGTGCTGTTGATCGGGGGCGGCGGCCGCGAGCATGCGCTTGCCTGGAAGCTCAGGCAAAGCCCGCTGCTCGACCGTCTCTATTGCGCGCCAGGGAACGCCGGGATCGAGGAGGTCGCCGCATGCGTCGCGCTGGACATCGCCGATCACGCGGCGGTCATCCGCTTCTGCAAGGACAACGCGATCGGGCTCGTGGTGATCGGGCCCGAGGCGCCGCTCGTCGCCGGGCTCAGCGACGATCTCGAAGCCTCGGGGATCAAGGTGTTCGGGCCGTCGCGGACTGCGGCCCGGCTCGAAGGCTCGAAAGGCTTCACCAAGGATCTTTCAGCCGCATACGGCATTCCCACGGCCGCCTATCGCCGCTTCGCCGACGCCGCTTCCGCCAAGGCCTATGCTGCGGAACAGACCTTGCCGATCGTGGTCAAGGCCGATGGGCTCGCCGCCGGCAAGGGCGTGGTCATCGCCGAAACGCATGCGGACGCCGCGGCCGCAATTGACGCCTGTTTCGCCGGCGCGTTCGGGCCGGCCGGCGCCGAGGTGGTGATCGAGGAATTTCTCGAAGGCGAAGAAGCGAGCTTCTTCGCTCTTACTGATGGCGGGACCGTGCTGCCGCTTGCCACCGCGCAAGACCACAAGCGCGCCTTCGACGGCGACCAGGGCCCAAACACGGGCGGCATGGGCGCCTATTCTCCGGCGCCGATCATGACGCCCGAGCTCTGCGCGTCCGTCATGGACCAGATCATCGCGCCGACGGTTCGCGCGATGCGCGAGCGCGGCACGCCGTTCAAGGGCGTGCTTTATGCCGGGCTGATGATCAAGGACGGGGCGCCGAAACTGATCGAGTACAATGTGCGCTTCGGCGATCCCGAGGCGCAGGCACTGATGCTTAGGCTCAAGTCGGATCTGCTCCCTGCCCTGCTCGCCGTGGCCGAGGGGCGGCTCGCCGATGTCGCGCTCGACTGGCACGACGACGCGGCACTCTGCGTGGTGATGGCGGCAAACGGCTATCCCGGCGCTTACGCGAAGGGTTCGGAGATCAGGGGCCTCGAGAAAGCGGGCGCCGACCCGAACGTGCAGATCTTCCACGCCGGAACCAGGCGCGAGGGCGACCGCATCCTGGCTGACGGCGGACGCGTGCTCGGCGTGACCGCGCGGGGGAACACGATCGCAGAGGCGAAAGCCCGCGCCTATGCCGCAATCGACAAGATCGACTGGCCGGGCGGCTTTTACCGCCGCGACATCGGACGCCGCGCCGTGGCGGGTCTTGAGGGCCGGATAGGCTTAACAAATCCACAAGATATCAACTGATAGAACTTGCCGGACTGTGAAGAATGTTCTATTTTTGTTCCCTTATTCGGCAAGCTGGTTCACAGCGGGGAATCACCGCATTCTCCAGTTCCGCACCAAGGTTCGTTGATGCTGGCTAGAACTGAACAGCCCGACCCGTCTGCTGAGCTTCTTGGTTTCGTTAGCTCTCGAAGCTTCACAACGGTCCTCGCCGATCCACCCTGGCAGTTCACCAATCGCACCGGAAAGGTGGCGCCGGAGCATCGCCGGCTGTCACGGTATCCCACACTCACATTGGATGAGATCGCCGGGCTTCCGGTGTCAAAGATCACAACCTCGACAGCGCATCTTTATCTCTGGATTCCCAATGCCCTTTTACCAGAGGGGCTGGCGGTGATGCGCGCGGGGCTTCACCTACAAGTCCAACATTGTCTGGCACAAGGTGCGTAAGGACGGCGGCTCAGATGGCCGTGGCGTGGGGTTCTATTTTCGCAATGTCACAGAGATGGTTCTCTTCGGCGTGCGCGGAAAGAATGCCCGAACACTCGCCCCAGGACGTCGGCAGGTCAATCTGGTGGCGACTCGCAAGCGCGAGCATTCGCGCAAGCCTGACGAACTTTATCCACTCATCGAGGCCTGCTCACCGGGACCTTATTTAGAGCTCTTCGCCAGAGGTGCGCGCGAGAATTGGGTCGCGTGGGGTAATCAGGCGAACGATGCCTACAAGCCTTCATGGAAAACTTACACCTACAACTCTTCTGCCAACCATCTCGGCTGCACCGAATAAGGAACGCTATTCTGTTTCGGGCTCGCCTGCACTTTCGTCTTTATGCGCAGAGGCGATAATTTCTCTCACCGTTGTCTCGTCCTCGTCAAAGGACACAATCGAGTCCGGCAATCCGATCAGGACGAGTGGACACGGATTTCACCGCGATTGACGCGATCTTCTAGTTTCCGCCAGTGGGTGGTCGCTTCACCGAATTTGTCGCTCACGAATTGAGCAACAAATGATTGGCTAAAGGAGAGTGGGTTGTTCGCGCGCTCGAATCGCTTGACGATTGCGTTGCGCTGCCGGATGGTCGGATTGTAGCCCCATCGCGTCAGGTCATCGAGGCTTCTAATCTTTCGCTTCTCGACGAAACGAGTGACGTGTTCTCGCATGCTCGCGTGCAGGGAGCGGCCGCGCGTCACGATAATGCCAACCGAGATCGCGCCATCTGCGTGAAGCCGCTTAAAGTTTTCCAGATCCCGGTCGAAAAATGGATCCTTGTTGTTCCATTCGATCTCGAGCGCAAGCGTGTATTCTTTTCCGCCTTCATTGGGGTTGGCGAACGACTTAACATGATCCATTTTGTGTGAAATGGCTTCCCGGGGTTCTCCGTTTATTGTCTTGACGATTGTGAACGTCTTGGTCGCCCAGCCTCGACCTTGAAGCCCTTTGCGAAGACGTTGTGTCCCCTTCGCTTCGCCTCCACCGCCGGCGATAATCTCCTCGATTGGAACCTGCGCATTGAGCAAGACCTCCTCAAGCTCAACCGCAGCCGACGGGAAGTCACCCTGCAAGATCGCCTTGGCGTGAGACAGCGTCTGAACTTGGAAGCCCCGGTCTCGTAATTTGTCAAACAACGGCTCGCTCCCAAGGCGTGGCGTAGCAATTTGCAACTTCGGCCCACGTGGGTCGAGCTCTCCTGCCGCCAGCATCCTTGGATAGGTGAGCATGCGCGGCATCGCAGCGTATTGGTCGCGGCTGCGGCTTATAGCCTTAGGATCGTGAACTATGCGTAAGTGGTTAAACGCGAGCGCCTGTAGGCTTCGCTCCGGAGATCACCGGGACGGCTACTGAATCCAACCCAGCTGCTTCTGGAAGCCGAGGCCATCATAGTAGTCGCCCTGATAGACGATCTTGCCGTTCTCGACCCGAATGAAGGTCACTCCGTTGAAGCTGAACGGCTTGCCCGTCGCCGGCGTGTCAGGCCCCCATGCGCCCGTATTGTTGCCGGCGAACGTCCACTCATACGCGATGCCATTCGCGCTTTCGATCGGCTCGCCCGTCATCTTCCAGGTGAGATCAGGCGCCGCCGTCACAAACAGCTTGATGACCTTGTCACGCGCTGCATCACGCCCTTTCTCCGGATGGCCGACGGTGGCGTCGAAATAGGTGACATCATCGGCCAAGAGTGCCGCCGCGGCGTCGACGTCGTGGGCATTCCAAGCCGCCATATAAGCATCCGCCACCTGGCGCGGCGTCATATCTTTTGCGAGCGCACTCGCGGCTACTGCCACCGTCAGCAACGCGCCAATCATCCAGCCTCGATACCACATGGTCTTTACTCCTTCTCAAGCCCCTGCTTCGGCACGACAGCCTGGCCCACCAAACACCCGGCCGCAAGGGCGATTAAGCCGTACTTGGTACCGGGCGGAAAGGTCAAAATTCCGGTTTGCGTTGCGTAACCGCGCTCGCGGTGCGACGCTAAAGCGCAAGCGGCGCCGATTCTTGCCGCGGTCGAACACGGCAAGATTAAGGGGTCAGTTTCGCGCGAAGCGTGAATCGCGCAAGGCATTGCAGGGCGCGGCGCGTCTCTTTAAGCTGCCCTTGGTAGGAAATCGGGGAATCGCATGGCTCAGAGATTGTCGAACGCAAAGAGAATGGCCTTAGCCCTCGCCGGTACGGCGGGTCTCGTCCTTGGCCTCGGTCTCGCGGCGGGAAGCGACAGGGCCCACGCGGTGCGGCTCGTGACCGCCGGCCCCCCGAGCCATGCTTCAATCATAGAGCCGGTGCGCATCTATCGGCGCGGGCGCACGCCGATCTATCCCTATTATTACAATCCGGGCCGGCCGGGCGGATACAGTTTCTATTTCGGCTTCGTCCCTTACGCGCCGGGCGACATCGAGAACCAGGCCCTGCAAAGGCAATTCTATCCGCACAGCACCGAATGGCCTCCGGGCCTTTATGGCGGACCGCAACCGGGCTGGGGGCCGAAACGCTGGCAGTAGCCCTCGCCTCGCCTTCAGCGCCTGCTTGCGAAAAACGCCTTGAGCAGGCTCGCCGCCTGGGTCTCGCCCAAGCCGCCCACGACCTCCGGGGCATGATGGCAGGTCGGCTGCGTGAAGATGCGCGGGCCATGCTCGACGGCGCCGCCCTTGGGATCGGCCGCGCCGAAATAGAGACGGCGGATGCGGGCGAAAGAGATGGCGGCGGCGCACATGGCGCAGGGCTCTAGAGTCACGTAGAGGTCGCACCCGTCGAGACGCTCGTTGCCGAGCTTGGCGCAAGCGGCGCGGATGGCGAGAAGCTCGGCATGCGCGGTCGGGTCATGCAGGGCGAGCGTATGATTGCCGGCCCGCGCCAATACTTCGCCGCCGGCGCTCACCAGAACGGCGCCGATCGGGACCTCGCCGCGGTCGCGTGCGCGCTCGGCCTCTTGAAGCGCGAGGTCCATCGGCCGCGCGGCCTTGCCACGCATCGCCTCATCTGCAAGCTTCGATGTCATGGGCGGCAAGTTGGGGGCGAGGCAGAGGATGCGTCAAGCCCCGCGCGGCAAGGGGCGGGCCAAAGCGCCCTTGGTAAGCGCCGGCGGCCCGATGCGGGTGGCCAAGGCGATCGCTCATGCCGGGCTCTGCTCGCGCCGCGACGCCGAGGCGTTGATCGCGGCGGGACGCGTCGCCGTCAACGGCAGGGTGCTCTCGACGCCGGCGCATTTGGTGGCGCCGGGCGACAACATCACCGTCGACGGCAAGCCTTTGCCGGCGCCGGAAGCCACGCGGCTGTGGCGCTATAACAAGCCGGGCGGCCTCGTCACCAGCCACAAGGACCCGCAAGGGCGAAAGACCGTGTTCGAGGCTTTGCCGCCCGGCCTGCCACGCGTCGTCTCGGTGGGGCGGCTCGACATCAACACCGAGGGCCTGCTCCTTCTCACTACCGACGGCGCGCTTGCGCGGCATCTCGAGCTTCCGAGCACGGGCTGGCTCAGGCGCTACCGCGTAAGGGCGCACGGCCGCGTCA
>DASUQP010000162.1:0-2719 GCA_036280475.1 Methyloceanibacter sp.
AGCTTCTGGGAGGCGAAACTCGCCCATTCGCGCACGCGCTCCAGGACCAGCGTTTTGAACAAAGCGGCCTGCGCCTCCGGGCTGGCTTTTAGCCGCTGATATTCCGCTTCGGACATGACGGCCGGGTAGAAGCCCATATTGCCCTGACGTTTCACGAACTCGTCGAGCTCGCTTTTATCATTGATCCGAACCGAATCCCCATGCTGGAACGCAAGAAACGTGCCGTCGGCCTGCTCGGCGATGGGAATGACGGCCTTGCCCGTCAGGTCGCCGCCAAGAACGAGCACGTCGGCGCCATAGAACTGGGCGCCGTTGACGAACTTCTTGAAGCAGATATTCGAGCCGTGGAGGTCCGAGGCGAAGAAGATCTTCACCTCTGAATTGGCGGCCTTGTCCTTCTTGCGCCAGAACACATCGCACTCCGGCTCAGAATTTCGTCAAGTACTCGTTGATTTCCCACGGCGAGACGGCGTTGTGATACGACCACCACTCGCCCTTCTTGAGATCGATGTAGGACCGATAAAGCTCGTCGCCCATCACGCGCCGTCCGAGATCGTCCTGCTCGAACGCGGTGATCGCCTCGAGCAGCGTCCTGGGGAGCTGCTTGACGCCCCTCTTCTCGAGCTCGGCCTCGGACAGTTCGTACATGTTGTCGAGTTGGGGATCGCCGGGATCGAGGTCCTGCTCGATGCCGTCGAGACCCGCGGCGAGAAACATCGCGGCTGCGAGGTAAGGATTCATCGCCGGATCGACGGCGCGGCACTCCCAGCGGGCGCTCGAGAGATAGACATGCCCCGCGCCATGCCCGTTTCTCCCCTCGATATGCGGCCTGAGCAGCGGAACGCGGAACATGTGCGTGCGGTTGTTGCCGCCGTAGGAAATGAAGATCGGCGCCCAGGTATATCCCGTCATCGAGCCGGTCTTGATCAGGCGCTTATAGGAGTTGACGATCGGGCAACTCACCGCGACGAGCGCGGCGGCATGTTTTTTCAGCCCGCCGAGAAATTGATAGGCAAGCTTCGACAGGCCGCAGCCCCGCCGGTCGGACGCATCGCCGGAAATGTTCTTGCCGGTCTTGGCGTCCGCCAGAGACATGTTGAAATGCGCGCCGGAACCCGTCCGGTCGGCATAGGGCTTGGGCATCATGGTCGATTCCCAGCCGTATTTGCGCGCCAGCTCCTTCATCATCATGCGCCAAACGACGAACCGATCCGCCATGGTCATGACATCGGCATAGGCGAAGTCGAACTCGAACTGGCCGTTGGCGTCCTCGTGATCGAAGGAATGCACCTCCCAGCCGAGCTTGTTCATCGCCGAGACGATCTCGTTGAGAAACTCGAGATTCATCAGCGTGAGGCTCGCGTCGTAGGCTGCCTTGGCGATGGTGTCGCGCGGATCGTTCGGCGCGATGCCGTTATGCGCGGAAGGGTCGAGCCTGACGATATAGGTCTCGCACTCGACACCGAGATTGAACGTCAACCCCATCTTGGCGGCGCGCTCGACTTGCTTTGCCAGCGCCGTGCGCGAGCACATCGGATAGGGCTGCTCGTGATAGGTCAGCTGGCCGGGGATCACCGCCACGTTCGGCCGCCACGGCAGCTGCATGACAGCATCGGGATCCGGAATCACGGCCAACTCATCGTCATGCGGTCCCTGTCCGAGCCCGTCGAGTGCTGCGCCGGTGAAGAGCTCCGAGCCGCGCATCATGCGATCGAAATGGCCGACCGGTACGGTCTTGGTCTTGGCGATGCCGTGCGCATCGACGTAGAGGGGCATGCAATATTCGACGCCCTTGTCGATGAGACTTTGCATCGTCTCCCGCTTCTTTCCCGCAGAAGGCTTCTTCTGCGTTCCGGACGCTTTCTCGTTCATGGGCGGCTGCTCTCCTTCAAGGCCCGCACGCGCGGGAAGCGCCGGCACTTGTCTTTGTCGTTATTTCGAGGCCACGGTCTCGGCGCACTCCCCTGCCCATTCTCCCTTCGCTTTGAGGCCTGGGCAGATCAGGCCGTGTTCCGGCCATGGCGTTACTGTGCGCGCTTCTAATTGAACAGTCAATTAGCAAAAGCCGTTCCACTTCAACCGCCGCTTCACGCACCGCGCCGCCGAGGCTTCTTGCGCCCCTTGCCACCGTAACCAAGCATGCCGTGCACGCGCCGATGCAGATCGCGCACGGCGCCTTTGAGATCGAAATCGGGAAGAATCACCGATCGCACCATGCAGCCATCGAGATAGGTCGATATGAATTGCGCCAAACGGCCCGGGTGAACGGACCTGAACAGCCCCTGCCTTACGCCGTCGCGAATGACCTTGGAGAGGAGCTTACGCTCCTCGACATAGAAGGCCTCGATTGCCTTGGCAATGGCCGGGTCGCCTTCATGGGCGCTCCTGAAATCGAGCGCGATTTTCACGAAGCGGTGGATGTCGTCGTATTTGTTAACGTGGTTGGCGAGCCAGGCGGCGATGATGGTGGCGGGGTCCGCGCTCCTGTCCTCCAGGGCGCGCACGTTCTCGAAGGCGCGGACGACGGCGCGTTCGATCGTTGCTCGAAACAGATCCGTTTTGCTGTCGAAATAGTAGTAAATTAGCGCCGGATTGACGTCGAGAGCTTTGGCAATATCCTTGATCGTGACCGAGGCGAAGTTGCGCTCGGCAAAGAGCTCGAGCGAGGCGACAAGAAAGCTGTCGACACGGCCGGGGCTTGGCCGATAGCGCGCAAAGC
>DASUQP010000163.1:0-2707 GCA_036280475.1 Methyloceanibacter sp.
CCAGGTCGGCGGGCAGCGTGACCAGATACTTCGGGTGCAGCTTCCCGCCGGGCACCAGCATGCGCTTGCCGCTGCCCAGGTCGAGCCTTTCCGGCTGCAGGTGCTTGAACCAGGCGTGCGCGTGGCGTTCGGCCAGCGCGAGAAACAGGCGTTTCACCTTCACGCTCGAGCACGCCTTGAGGAGCGCCATCAGCCGCTGCGGCCGCAGATTGACGAGGCCTTGCAGCAGCACGTCGGCCTCGTACACCGACTCGCGCGCCGGCACGTCCTGCAGCAACTCGAGCATCGCGCGCTCCTCGGTGGAATGCACGAGCTTCCAGTCCCACGCGCCCCACGGCACCTCGCGCAGGCCCATCTCGTCCAGCCTGCGCGCGTCGACCGGGCGGTCGCCGAAATCGCGCAGCACCCCCTTCTCGTCGCGCCAGGCGCGCAACGCCCCGAACATCGCGTCCGGCCGCGCGAAAAAGCGCTCTTTCAAGCCGAGCTTGTTGGCCCAGGACGGAAGCACCTCGGGCCCGTAGAGAAGGATCGGCGGCGTCCCGCCCATCTGCACGTAGTGGCCGAGACCCCGCTGCACCAGCGCCGTCTTGCCGCCGACATGGAAGTAGCTTCCCTGGAGCAATTGCAGGCTCGCCACCGCGTGCTGCCACTTGAGCGGCGGGCCCGGACGCCGGTAAACCCCTCTCGCCGGAGACTCGAGCCAGCCCGACTCGACGTACTTGCCGAGCAGAGGGCGCGAGTACTCGTGCTCCTCGAGCCACGAGGTGGACGCGAGCAACCCTTCCTCCAGGAGGCCTGCCAGGCGGTTTACTTTTCCCTTGTCTTGTGAACCCATGGTTTACAAAATACTCCTTCTCCAAACCACGGGCAAGTTTGAAAGTCCGCCCTTTTGTTAACCGACAGTGTACGGTTCCTGGGAACCCTAAACCGGCCCGCCCTCCGCCATGGAATCTAGCAGGTTGATGCAAAAGTCCCCGAACCAACCGATGCGCGAGTAGTCTTATGCGACAACAAGTTGGTAAGAGGAAAATAAGAATGCGCGGACACGTTGACCCCCAGGCTTCGATGTTCAGCTACTTCTCGCCGGAGTCGCGGGTGCCGGCGACCCACCCGCTGCGCTCGATCAAGCGCGATGCCGACGCGGTGCTGGCCTCTTTGAGCGGGGAGCTGGACGAGCTCTACGCCGAGGAGGGTCGCCCATCGATCCCGCCGGAACGGCTGCTCAAGGCGAGCCTTCTGATTGCGCTTTACTCGGTGCGCTCCGATCGGATGCTGTGCGAGATGCTCGAGTACAACATCCTGTTTCGGTGGTTCCTGGACATGAGTCTGGAGGAGCGGGGGCTCGACCAGTCGAACTTCTCGCGGCTGCGCGAGCGGCTCGTGAAGTTGGACCTCGCCTGTCGGTTCTTCGACGCGGTGGTGAGTGAAGCGCGCCGGCGCAAGCTCCTGTCCGACGAACACTTCACCGTTGACGGGACGCTGATCGAGGCTTGGGCCTCGACTGCGAAGAGCCTGCGGCGCAAGGATGGTTCGGACGATGACAGCGGACCGGACGATCAGGGCCTGGTCAACTTCCGCGGCGAGCGCCGCTCGAACGACACGCATGAGTCGGCCACCGATCCCGAGGCGAAGCTCAAGAGGAAGGGCCTGGGCAAGGAAACCAAGCTGAGCTATGGCGGCCATGCCCTCATGGAAAATCGCAACGGCCTGTGCGTCGATATCGAGGTGCGCTCGGCGCTCGAAAGAGAGATCGATGTCGCCAAAGACATACTCTCGCGCCAAAGCCGCAAGCGCGTTCGGCCGAGCACGCTCGGTGCCGACAAGGGCTATCACATCAAAGAGTTCGTCTCGCATCTGCGCACGCGAAAGATCGCCCCGCATGTTGCGCAGATGAAAGGCCGCAACACCGCAGGGCTCGATGGGCGCACCACGCGCCATGCGGGCTACGCGATCAGTCAGCAAAAGCGAAAGCGCGTCGAAGAGATCTTCGGTTGGATGAAGGCCTATGGCGGCCTGCGCCGCCCAATGGCGCGCGGCCTCAAACGCGTGCAGCTGCATGCCTATATCGTTGGCGCCGCTTACAACCTGCTTCGCATGAGTCGATTGCGACCAGCGACGGGGTAATTCCGTCCAAACAGGCACAAGATGAGCAACCAAACGCAAAACCGAGCGGTTCAGAGCATAAAAGCGGGTCACCGGATCAACCGGGTGTCGATCGGCGCGCAGAATTCGCTCATGTCTCATCTTTTTGCATCAACCTGCTAGAAGAAAACGCCCCGCGGCTTGCGCCGCGGGGCGGTAGAAGCCATCGCGCGTTTCGACGCGATGGAGGAGGATGCAGCGCTTCGACGATAGCTCGCGCCGCCATCGCGCCGCTTTCGGCAAGCTGACTGCGGCCTTGCAGCGCGGAGCGTTTCACACCGCATGAATGACTTACAATTGGACCCGGCGGGCCTCCCCGCATTGCAGTCTGGTGAACCTGGTCAGGTCCGGAAGGAAGCAGCCACAGCCGGCCGCTGCAAGTGCCGGGGATCAGGCTCGCCACGAATTGACTAAACGATGAGCTATCAAGTACTTGCCCGCAAATGGCGGCCGCGGGATTTTGGCAGCCTGGTGGGTCAGGAGCACATCGTGCGCGCGCTTCGCCACGCGCTCGAGGCGAGGCGGCTGCACCACGCGTACCTCTTCACCGGTACTCGCGGCGTGG
>DASUQP010000164.1:0-2891 GCA_036280475.1 Methyloceanibacter sp.
CGTCCGCGAGGCCGCCGCGCGGCTCAGGGTCGGCAAGACCGCGCTCTACGAGGCGCTCGCGGCCCGGGAGACGGCCAGCGCGTGAGTTCGCCCGCCGCTTTCAGCCGGCGTACGTAAAACGCACTTTCGTGCGGTGACCCCTTCCAGGGACGCCGCCGCCTGCGGATCAGGCCGATGTCGTGATCGCTGAGGACGTAGAACCGGAGGTGCGTCGCCTCGTCCTCGGGCAGGGCGAACAGCGCCGCCCGTTGGTGCTCGGTGAGGATCGTGCGGTGCGCCATTGCGCCGACGCTTCATCTCCTTGGATCGTGGTGGCGGGGTGAGAGCAGGAGCCCTCGAACCGCGTCAACCCGTACGGCGTCTCCGAGCTCGACCTGGATCGGCGTTCGGACATCGAGCTGCCGACGGCGACGCGGACGGCCGGGCGTGAGCCGGGGCAACGGGCGACTTTTTACGAAATGCGCGTTGTGTAAGAAGTACCGATCGGCCGTCCCCGAGCGAGCAGAGGCTTATGCCCCGACCGGCGCCCCTCGCCAACCGGCGAAATGTCAAGAGTGCCGCCGGCTGCGCCGCCGACGCGCATGAGCGGCGCAGGGACTTCCTCGGTGAGGCGGAGATCGCGGCCCTGCTCGATGCCGCGCGCAGGGGTCGCCACGGCGCCCGTGATCACCTGCTGATCCTGATGATGTACCGCCATGGCTTGCGGGTCTCGGAGGCGATCGCGTTGCGCCGCGGGGACGCCAACCTGAAGGAGGCACGCCTTTGGATCGCGCGCCTGAAGAACGGCCTCTCGGTCGAACAGCCGATCGCCGGCGATGAGCTGCGCGCCA
Source organism: Methyloceanibacter sp. (assembly GCA_036280475.1). Classification (GTDB taxonomy): domain Bacteria; phylum Pseudomonadota; class Alphaproteobacteria; order Rhizobiales; family Methyloligellaceae; genus Methyloceanibacter. Next base: position 831 of record DASUQP010000164.1, read on the forward strand.
TCAAGCGCTGGTTGGGTATCCGCCGGGACCACCTGCCCTGGCTCTTCCTCTCGGAGCGCGGACAGCCCCTGTCCCGCCAGTCGGTGAACTACATCGTGGCCGCGGCCGCGAAGCGCGCGGACCTGGCGCCGGTCAACCCCCACATGCTGCGCCATTCCTGCGGCTTCGCGCTCGCCAACCGGGGCTACGACCTCCGCCTGATCCAAGACTATCTCGGCCACCGCGACCCCAAGCACACCGCCCGCTACACCCGCATCGCCGCCAAACGCTTCGACGGCCTCTGGGGCGCGGGGGCGAATTGAAGAGGAGCGACCCGTCATGCCCCCATCCGACTCCCGCTCAGGCCTGATGAAATGGCTCCGCCGCGAACCCTGGAGCAGCGCGTTCGGAGAACTACTGGAGCGCCACCTGGGCCCCGCTTGCGACAAGGCGGGCGTGCCGCTCGAAGGACTGAGCGAGGTGATCGGCGATCACTGGGCCATGACCCTCTGGGGCTGCGCCTTCGAGGACTTCCTGACCCGTGAGGTCGAAGGCGTGGGCAACATCGTCGACGACTACCTCAAGCGCCGTGGCTGGAACGAAACGGCGATGAACAGGGCCTACATGACCGCCCTCCGCTCTTCGGTGATCAGCCTCTACGAGGCGAGCGACATCCGCCCGGGCGAGTCCTTCCTCGCCCGCGATCTGATCCGCGGTGGCGAACCGGTGCGGGTCAGCGAGCGCACGGCGACGCGCACGCTGAAGCCCTGGGACCGGATCGCGGCGAGGATGGTGGAGGTGCGGGGGAAGACGACCCTGGGTGGCGGGGTGCTCCCCTTCGAGCACGAGTTGTCGAAGAGCTTGATCGCGGCGCTCGACCGCATCCTGGCGCGTGCGCCCGGGGAACTCGCGGACCTCGTCGCCGATCTGGGTATCGAGCTGTCGCCGGAAGAAAGCGCCTCGGTGATCGACGAGGCCGAGATGCTGCGCCTCGCCGCCCCGATGGTCTCGACCTACTGGCTCAACGACACCCTCGAGCGCGTGCTGAGCCCGGCCGTCCCCAAGGTGTACAACAGCGACGGCGAAGAGATGGAGATCTTCGCGCTGCATTACCGCTTGGAGGAAGGCGTGACGGCCGAGAAGCTCCGCGCCGCGCTCGGTGCCGCGCCCGGTCTCGACCCGGCTTCGGCGACCTTCTGGAACTGGTTGGCGCCGGGAGACGGCCCTGGGACCCGCGTGAAGCCGAAAGCCCGCGACGGCCTCACCTTCACCTCAACGATGGCGCAGGGCGCCGTCGTCCTCGGCACGCTCGAGCTGAACAACAGAACCCTCACGCTCCAAGTGAATTCAGAGCCCCGCGCCGAGCGCGGCCGCGCGATGCTGGACCCCCTGCTGGAGGGGCTCGTCTCCGCGCCGCTGATCGAACGCCAGACGCTCGAGCAGGCCATGGCCGAGCATCGGACACGCGGGTCGGCACCCGTGTCCTCCGGCCTGCCCCCCGACGAGGAGCGTCGTCTGATCCATGCCCAGCTCGACGCGCACTATCGCCAGCAGCTCGACGCCCCCATCCCGGCGCTGGGTAACATCAGCCCGCGCACGGCCGCCAAAACGGCCGAGGGCCGCGAGAAAATCGCTTCGTGGCTCAAGCTCATCGAAAACCATGCCGCGCGACAAGGTCCCGGCGACCCGATGGGCGACTATGATCTTACATGGATGTGGCAAGAGCTCGGTGTCGCCGATCTGCGCAAATGACCTGAGCTGTTTGCGCAAATCATCGCCAATCTCTAATGACCCGTTTGGCTGTTCTGCACAGCTTCGTGCTCACTGAGCTACTTTGCTTAGAGCCCGTCCGGGAATGGGGCATTTGGTTTCAAGCCACTCAGCGGCGTATCGCCAGACACGCGGCATTAAAATAAAATTTTAGCAAAATGACATCAAAATAAAACTTAGAAAAAACAGTTATATTATGCAGAATTTAAGGAAACGGAAGATTTTGACATGGGTCAGACATGCTCGGTAATCTTCTTTGGCGCGTCGGCCTCGGTCGTATCAGAGCGGCCTTGGCAATTCGACGGTGCTTTT
>DASUQP010000165.1:0-18208 GCA_036280475.1 Methyloceanibacter sp.
GAAATCTTTGGCGAGATCAGGCGCCGCAAGGATCGGTTCTGACGCGTATCTTTTGATCATGACCAGCGAAGCGCTGACCGCCGAGGATGTCATCAGGCAGCACGCGCTCAAGCCGCATCCCGAAGGCGGCTGGTTCCGCGAGACGTTCCGCGACGAGACGGGGCCTCATGGCCGCGCGCATTCGACCGCGATCCTGTTCCTCTTGAAAGCGGGCGAGGTGTCGCGCTGGCACAAGGTCGATGCGGCCGAGCTGTGGCACTGGTATGGAGGGGCGCCGCTCCTGCTCGAAGTAAAGCACGGCGGAACCCGCCACGCCCATCGGCTCGGTCCCGATTGGCACAAAGGCGACCACCCGCATGTGGCGGTGCCGGCGCGTGCCTGGCAGAGCGCGCGGAGCTTGGGCGCGTGGACGCTGCTCGGCTGCACCGTTGCGCCGGGCTTCGATTTCGCCGGCTTACACCTCGCCCCCGACGATTTCGAGTCCTAGCCTCTCGCGCCTAACCTCCCCCTGGTGGGGAGGTCGGTACGCGGCCCTGTTTTTGCGCTACCGCTCCGCTACTTGAGCGCGCGGCGCGCCGGGTGGGGGGAAAATCCGAGTGTCCGTTTTGCGGACCGCCATCGACGTTGTTTTCGACAGAGTCCTGCACGAGTTGACACGCAAGCCCCCCACCCCGACGCCGCAAGTAATCTTTGCGCTACCGCTTCGCTACTTGAGCGCGTTGCGTCGTCGGACCTCCCCACGAGGGGGTTAGAAATGAAAGCGGCGCCGACATCACACCAGGGCGGGGCAGGAGGTATGGGGGTCAGCGGGGAGAGTGCCGCTCGCGCTGAATGGCCTCGATGATCAGCTGCTTGGCCTCTTCGACATTGCCCCAGCCGATCAGCTTCACCCACTTGCCGGGCTCCAGATCCTTGTAATGCTCGAAGAAGTGCTGGATCTGCTCCTGCGCGATTTTCGGCAGGTCGGCATAAGTCCTGACATGCTCGTAATGCTTCGTCAGCTTCGAGGTCGGCACGGCGATGATCTTTTCATCCATGCCGCTGTCGTCTTCCATCTTCAGCACGCCGATCGGGCGCACATTGATGATGGCTCCGGGGACGATCGGCCGCGTATTGGCGATGAGAACGTCGAGCGGGTCGCCGTCGCGCGCCAGCGTGTGAGGCACAAATCCGTAATTGCCCGGATACCGCATCGGCGTGTGGAGAAAGCGATCCACGACGAGCGTGCCGGCGGCCTTGTCCATCTCGTACTTGATCGGCTCGCCGCCGATTGGCACCTCGATTATGACATTGAGGTCATCGGGAGGGTTCAGGCCGATGGCGATTGCCTCGAGACGCATGGGGTGACTTACCGATCCTGGTACGGACTGCGCGGCATATGCTGGCGAACCTAAGCCCCCCACCCCGGCGTCGCAAGCGCGACGCCGGACCTCCCCACGAGGGAGAGGTTAAATATCACGTGCGACATCGGGGCTTCGGATTGGCGCGACAACTTCTGGCCCTAGGCTCTAGCCGGCAAACCTCCCCCCTCGTGGGGAGGTCGGCGCGACGCTCTATTCGCGCTACTCTCCGCTGCTTTAGCGCGGCGCGCCGGGTGGGGGGACATTGCGTTCGGAGTTGAGAGGCTCCGGCGCGATCAATCCATGAACTGGCCGCCATTGATGGTGAGCGTCGAGCCGGTGATCCAGCCCGCCTCGTCGGCGGCGAGAAACACGACGCAGCGAGCGACTTCGTCGGCCTCGCCAAGGCGTCCCACCGGAATCTGGCCGACGATCGACTTCATCACCTCGTCGGAAACGCCGGATAGCAGCTCGGTGTTCACGTAGCCCGGCGCGATCGCGTTGACGGTGATCCCTTTTCGCGCGCTCTCCAGCGCCAGCGCCCGGGTGAAGCCGACCACGCCCGCCTTGGCCGAACAGTAATTGGCGAGCCCAAGCTGGCCCTTCTGCCCGTTGATCGAGGAGATGTTGATGATGCGGCCGAAGCCTTTCTCGCGCATGGCGTTGATGATCGGTCGCGTCATGTTGAACAGCGAGTCGAGATTGGTGCGCATCACCTGCTCCCACTGTTCGTGCGTCATCTTCTGGAGCATGGCGTCGCGCGAAATGCCGGCATTGTTGACCAGCACCTCGATGGGGCCGACCTCGTTCTGGACATTGACGATGCCCTCCTCGCAAGCCGCGTAGTCGCCAACGTCCCATTTGAACGCGGGGATCTTGGTTTCGTCGCTGAAGGCCTTGGCGGCGTCGTCATTGCCGCCATAGTTGGCGGCGACGTTGTAACCGGCCTGCTTCAGCGCCTTGCTGATGGCCGCGCCGATGCCGCGCGTTCCGCCCGTGACCAAAGCCACCCTTCCCATGGACTCCTCCTTCTGAAAGCGCGTCGCGGCGCTTGATGACGTTTCAACGATGGCAATCGAAGCGCGCGGTCAATCCCGCTCGACGCACATGGCGATGCCCATGCCGCCGCCGATGCAGAGCGTGGCAAGGCCCTTCTTGGCATCGCGCTTCTGCATCTCGTGCAGCAGCGTGACGAGCACGCGCGCGCCCGAGGCGCCGATCGGATGGCCGATGGCAATGGCGCCGCCATTGACGTTGACCTTGCCCGAGTCCCAGGCGAGGTCCTTGTTCACCGCCAGCGCCTGCGCGGCGAAGGCCTCATTGGCCTCGATCAGGTCGAGATCGCCGACATTCCAACCGGCCTTCTTCAGCGCCTTGCGCGAAGCGGGGATCGGTCCCGATCCCATGATCTTGGGATCGACGCCGGCAACGGCCCAGGACGCGATACGGGCAAGCGGCTTGAGACCGCGCTTCTTCGCCTCCTCCGCGGTCATCAGCACGACGACGGCGGCGCCGTCATTAATGCCCGAAGCATTGCCCGCCGTCACCGTGCCTTCCTTGTCGAAGGCTGGTCTGAGCTTTGCCGCATCCTCGACCTTGGCGCCCTCGCGGATATATTCGTCCTCCGCCACCACGGTCTCGCCCTTTCGGGTCTTCACCGTGACGGGGGCGATCTCGTCCTTGAACTTGCCGGCCTTCCTGGCGGCCTCGGCCTTGTTCTGCGAATGGGTGGCGAATTTGTCCTGCTCCTCGCGGGTGATCTGCCACTGACGGGCGACGTTCTCGGCGGTGTTGCCCATGTGGTAGCCGTTGAAGGCTTCCCACAGCCCGTCCTTGATCATCGAGTCGATGAACTCCATGGCACCCATCTTCTGGCCGTTGCGGAGATGAGCGACATGCGGGGCCAGGCTCATGCTTTCCTGGCCACCGGCGACGACGATATCGGCATCGCCTGCGGCGATCTGCTGGGCGCCAAGCGCGACGGCCCTGAGGCCAGAGCCGCATACCTGATTGACACCCCAGGCGGTCGCCTCGACGGGCACGCCCGCGGCCATCGCCGCCTGGCGCGCCGGGTTCTGGCCCTCGCCTGCGGTCAGCACCTGACCCATGATCACTTCATCGACATCGGTGGGATCGACCTTGGCCCGCTCGAGCGCCGCCCGAATGGCGACTTCGCCAAGGGTATGGGCCGGCAAGCTCGCGAGTGCGCCGTTGAAGGAGCCAACGGGCGTTCGCGCCGCGCTGACGATGACAATCTCTTCCTCTTTCATACTCCTCGTCTCCGCTTTCGGTGGGGAACCTAGGTCATAACTTAGGGCGTTCCTCTAGGGAAGCCCAGGTTTTGCCCCGCATTAAAGGCGTGGCATGAAGCCACTGGTGCTGTGCACAAAAATCGTGCTACTGGTCTCGCAGTTGCGGAATAAAGCCCCTTGGGCGCCCCCAAGGCGTAGGAGCGATAGGCACGTGGCAAGGGACGCAGAGACCGAGAGCCGGCCGGTCATCGTCAAGAAATATGCCAACCGCAGGCTCTACAATACCGACACAAGCACCTATGTGACGCTCGAGGACTTGGCCGAGATGGTCCGGTCCGAGCGAGACTTTGTCGTTTACGACGCCAAGACCGGCGAAGATTTGACCCACTCGGTCCTGACCCAGATCATCGTCGAACAGGAAAGCCGCGGCACCAATCTCCTTCCCATCGGTTTCCTGCGCCAGCTCATCCGCTTCTACGGCGACAGCATGCAGAAGCTGGTGCCGAGCTATCTCGAATTCAGTCTCGATTCGCTTACCCGCCAGCAGGAGCAGTATCGCCGCAGATTCGCCCACGTCTTCGGCACAGCGGCCTTCGAGGCGATGCAGGAGCAGGTGCGCAAGAACTTCGAGACCTTCGAGCGGGCGCTCGGAATGTTCAGCCCCTTCACCTCGGCCGATGCCGGCGAAGGAAGCAACGCGGATCAACCGGAGAAAAGCGAAGGCAAGCCGGAGATCGGAAAGCCTAGCGAGGACGAGATCGCGAATCTGAAGGCCGAGCTTACCGCGATGCAGCAGCGCCTCGAGCAACTTTCCCGCCGTTAGCCATTCTCTGCCTGATATCGCGCCTGCGCCTTACGGGCTGTTTGCCTTCAGGAGATCGTCGCGCGCCTTTTCGAGATGCTGCGTGATCAGCGCGTGGGCACCTTGCGCATCGCGCGCGTTGAGCGCGTCGAAGATGGCGCGATGCTGGCGATTATAATCGACGATCACGTCGGGCGAGAGAATCTTCTCCTTCATCGCGTCCCATTGGGCGTGAAGCCGCACATGATTGATCTGGCGGTAGACGTTGATGAGCAGCGGGTTTCCCGAGGCGTGCGCAATGAGAAGATGGAACTCGCCGTCCCATTTGGAGAAGGAATCCTTGTCGTTGACCGATTCTTCGGCGTGGACGAGGACAGCTTCCATGTCGTCGAGATTGCGCCGCGTCGCATGAAAGACGGCGAGCCGCGTGGTGAAGGGCTCGACTGCAAGCCGCGCCTCGATGAGCTGGAGCGGACTCACTTGATCGGCAAGGTCGACGCTCCGCCGGGCTGAGGCTCCGCTCGCACCGACGAAGGTTCCGCTGCCGAGACGGCGCGACACCAGTCCCGCTTTCTCGAGCTGATCGAGGGCGCGGCGCACCGTGCTTCGCGCCGCCTGAAAGGTCGCGGCCAATTGCCGTTCGGGCGGCAGCCTGTCGCCCTCGCTATAGGCGCCGGTCTCGATGGCGCGGCGGATGTAGGCGGAAATCGCACGCGGTCCCCGGCTCGGTCTTTCGAACCCCGCAGGGACCGGCTCTGAAAGCCGAATGCGCTCCTCAGTCAAGGTCTGCACCTCCTCGAACGAGAGCCCACTTTGGACCCAAATGAAAAAATTGGTTTACAACCGGACCACGTCTTGAGCTATAGTAATCTTACAAGGCTTCCTCGATTGGGTCTAGGTGTTTGAGACCAAAACCGGACCAATCCTCTAGTCGCGGGAGAGTGCCGATGAGTGTCCCACAGGGCGTCAAGTTCGCCATCATCGGCGCGGGCGTACACGGCCTCAGCACCGCCTTCCATCTGGCTCAAATGCTGAAAGCAACCGGCAGGGGCTCCGGCGCCGACGTTCTCGTGGTCGACAAAACGGCCGTGGCGGCGGGCGCCTCGGGCATTGCCTGCGGCGTTGTGCGCAACAACTATTTCCAGCCGGCCATGCGCGAGCTGATGGCCCACTCCGTCGAGGTGTGGGAGAGCGACGCCAAGGCCTATTCCTATCATCCCGTGGGCTACATGCAGATCAGCCCCGAAAGCATGCACGCTGACGTCGCCTCGATCTATGAGCAGCAGCAAGCGATCGGATACGAGTCGGCGTTCATCGAGGGCGCCGACGATTCGATGCGATACATGAAGGGCCTGTTCGATGATTGGCAGGCGCAAGGCATCACCTCTGTGCTGCATGAAAAGCGTGGGGGCTACGCCAACAATCAGGCGAGCATGCAGGGCCTTGCCGCCAAGGCCACGGAAGAGGGCGTGCGCATCTTGTCCGGCGTCGAGGTGAAGAGCTTCGAGTTCGGCTCAAATAGCGGCGCAGTCACCGCGCTCAACACCAATCAGGGCCGGATTGCCTGCGATACGGTCGTTGTCGGTGCCGGTCCCTGGGTGAACAAGATCTGGAACCTGCTGGAGCTGCCGAAGAAGATCACCGTCAAGGCCAACGGCAAGGTCCGCGACGACGTGCCGATGTGGAAGTTCTGGTGCCTGGAGGAAGGTACCCTCGGCGTCGATCCGCACATGCACCGGACGAATGACGGGCGCTTCCCCCCGGTGCTGCACGTCGATACCGACGCGCCGCTCTATTCCGAACGCGACGGCAAGCTCATCACCGACAAGATCTGGGGCATCTACTACAAGCCCGATTTCAACTTCGGCGGCGTCCAGGGCGGCGCCTCGCCCTACAAGGTCGATCAAGATCCCGATCGCATCGCGGTCGACCCCTATGGCCCTGAGTCCCCCGAATTCGTCGTCGGCGAGGACTTTATCGATATGTGGTGCTCGGCGCTGGCCCATTGCCAGAAGCGCTTCGAAGGGCAGATGCCGCTTTACAAGCGCGACGAGAATTCCGGCGGCCTCGGCTGCTTCACGCCGGACAATTTCCCGGTCTTCGATGTGTTTCGCGAGAACGTTTATGTCATCGCCGATTCCAATCACGGCTATAAGATGATCGGCGTGGGCAAGCTCGTGGCGCAGGAGCTGCTCGGCGAAAAAAGCAGGCTGCTCGAGCCGTTCCGGTTCGCGCGTTTCGCCAAGGGAGAACTTCATCCGACCTCTCACAGCCCGTTTCCTTGGAGTTGATGAGAGCGATATCAGTGTTACACGGCTGGCAGTGGTAAGCGGGAGAGTGCCATGGATCGACGCGTCGAAACGAAGAAGAGCAGTAAAGCGAACCGCTCAAAGCCCACGGATATCGAGCAATACGTCGAGGCGCCGGGACGGAAGGCACTCGTCGCCGAGGTGCGGAAAAAGATCGATGCGCTCGGCATCGAGTATCTCTACCTCCAATTCATCTCGGTCACGGGCCGCATCATGGGCAAGGGCATCCCGGCCGACCACTGGGAGTCGATCGCGCAGAAGGGCTTCCAGCTCGTCTACGGCGCCACCATGAACCTCTTCCTCAACCGCCGCGGCGACTATCTCGGCTACGGGCCTGAAGCCGCGGAACTTGTCGGCATCCCCGAGCCCGAGACCTTCATGCAGCTGCCCTGGGACAAGCGGGTGGCGCGGCTCTGGTGCACGCTGTTCCGCAACCGCGAGGAGCGCGAAGATCCGGGGGCCTTCCTCACCGCCGATTCGCGCGGCAATCTTCGCCGCCTGCACGAGCAGTTTCAGAAGGACCACGGGCTGCAGCTTCGTCACGGCACCGAGCCCGAGATGATGTGGCTGAAGAAGGGCGCCGACGGCGAGCCGGCCGGAGGCTACTCCAATCCCTATTGCTATCACATCGATCAGTTCGAGAGCTTGCGGTTGGTGTACATGCAGGTCATCGACTATTGCCGCAAGATGGGCCTCGACATGATCCAAGGCGATCACGAGGACTCGCCCGGACAGCTCGAACTCAATTTCACCTTCGACGACGCGCTCAGAACCGCCGACCGGCTCGCCACCTACCGCCAGATCTGCGCTCAAGTCGCACGCGAGTTCGGCATCATCGCCTGCTTCATGTGCAAGCCATTCATGGGCGTCAGCGCCAATGGCTGCCACCACAACATTTCGCTGTGGCGGGGCGGCAAGGATGAGCTGAAGTCGCTCGGCAACGACCCGAAGAAGCTTCCCGGCATGGCGCAGAACTACATGTACTCCAAGGGCGGCGACAACACCTTCATGCCCGATACCGACGACGTCCAGCTTCCCGGCAAGATCGGGCTGCACGCGATCGGCGGCATCGTCAAGCATCTCGGTGCGCTCACGGCGATCGGCTGCTCGACCGTCAACTCCTACCGCCGGCTGTGGGACACGGGCTTCTGGGCGCCGGTGTTCTCGGATTGGGGGTTCCAGAACCGCACCACGGGCCTACGTGTCTCGGCCCCCGGCCGGTTCGAATATCGCGCCGTCGACGCCATGGTGAACCCGCATCTGATGGCCGCGGCGCTGATCATGGCGATGGACGACGGCATCAAGAACAAGCTCGATCCGGGTCCGTCGGAGGAGCGCAACATCTATCAGGCCATGGAGGCCGGAAAGCAGGTGAAGAGGCTGCCGATGACCCTCGGCGACGCGCTCGCAGCGCTCGAGAAAGACCCGGTGATCCGGTCGGCGATGCCGGGTGAAATGTACCGGCTTTACGACGAGTACAAGCGCGACGAATGGGAGCGGTTCCTGCACACCACGACGGAATGGGATATCAAGACCTATATGGACTGCCTGCCGTGACCGACCTCGCCAACAGAGGAGCGACCTGATATGTGCGGAATTGCCGGCCTCATCCATCGTGACGGCGTGACCAGCGTCGGGCGGGAGATGACGGCGATGCTGAAGAGCCTCAAGCATCGCGGTCCCGACTCGACCGGGTTTGCGGTCTACGGCGCCTCCAACCCCAACGAATATGTCCTGCGCCTCAAGCTCGCCGAGCAGGAGGACATGACCAAGGATCACCACATCCGCCGAAAGATCAGGGCGCGCCAGTCCGAGGTCGACAAGCGCCTTGCCGAGCTTGGGGTCGAGACCCTCGAAGTCGCAGAGGCCACGCCCTACGCCTTCCGCTATCGCCTGCGCTATGCCGGCGACACGCGGCGGCTCACGACCGAGATCGAACAGATCGAAGGGGCCGAGGTCCTCTCTTTCGGCTCGGCGCTCGAGCTGATCAAGGACTTGGGCGACGCGACCCAAGTCTCGGAGCAATACGGGCTTGGCACCTTCAGGGGCACGCACGGCATCGGGCATACGCGCATGGCGACGGAATCGGACGTCGACATTCGCTCGGCCCATCCTTACTGGGCCTATCCCTACAACGACATCGCCGTGGTCCATAACGGGCAGATCACCAATTATTGGATCATGCGGCGGGAGATGGAGCGGCTCGGACACCGCTTCATGTCGAATTGCGATTCGGAGCTGCTCGCGGTCTACACCGCAAACAATCTCGAGAAGGGTGCAACGCTCGAGGATTCGCTGAAAGCCTCGCTCAAGGACATCGACGGCGTGTTCACCTACGTCGTGGCGACCGAAAACGAGCTCGGCATGGCCAAGGACACCATGGCCGCCAAGCCGATGGTCCTGTTCGAGAGCGACAATCTCGTTGCGCTCGCCTCCGAGGAGGTCGCCATTCGCGCCATCATGCCGCGCGAGATCGACACGTTCGATCCGTATGACGAGGAGATCCGCGTATGGCAGAGATAGCGCGGTCCGAGCTCAGCGAACAGGAGCGCCGCTCCTTCGAGATGGGGCTGCACACCGAGCTGCTCAAGGGCCGCTCGCACCAGGTGTTCTTCGACTTCGATCTCAAGGAAGCGCCGCACGGCTTTGCGCTGCCCAACGCCTACGACGTCGATTTCAACAAGCGCGCCGAGATCGACGCCGCCGACCTCGCCACCAATGCCATCAATCTGCGCATCCGCGAATTGATGGACGATGGGTACGGCACCATCGTCGTCCGCAATCCGGGCGCCAAGCATTCGATCGCCGTCGGCATCCTGAACCGGCTCAACCTCATCATCGACGGGTCGCTCGGCTATTTCGGCTGCGGCCTGATCGATGGACCGAATGTGCGAATCGCGGGGCGCGTCGGCTGGTCCTGTGCCGAAAACATGATGAGCGGGACGATCCTCATCGAGAAGAACGCGGGCTCGCAGTTCGGCGCGGCCATCCGCGGCGGCGATCTCGTCTGCCGCGGCAATGTCGGCTCGCGCACCGGCATCGACATGAAGGGCGGCACCATCATCGTCGGCGGCGATACCGGCGCCTTCACCGGCTTCATGATGCAGCGCGGGCGCATGGTGATCTGCGGCAACGCCGGCAAGAATCTCGGCGACTCCATGTATGACGGCACCATCTTCATCGCCGGCGAGCCGCAAAGCCTCGGCGTCGACGCGGTCTGGGGCACCATGACCGAGCTCGATAAGAGCTGGCTCGAGAACAAGCTCCGCCGCTACGAGCTCTTGCCGAAGGAAGGTATCGGCGCCTTTCGCAAGATCGTCGCCGGGAAGCAATTGTGGAACTACGACAATCTGGAGCCGACGGAAAAGAAACTGGTGTTGTGAGGCGGTGAGCCGGGCGGGAGCGATGAAGAAGAACAGAAACGGCAAGAACGGCAAAGGGAGTGTCAAGGCACCGGCCGAGGCGGAACGGTTCATCCTCGGCAGGAGCCAGATCTTCACGCCGGACGTCATCAACGACATCCATGTGAAGTCCGAGCTCGGTCGCTATCGCATGCGCGGCTTCTCCCTGTTCAAGAAGATCCCGCATTGGGACGATCTGACTTTCCTGCCCGGCACGCTGACGCGCTTCGTCATCGAAGGCTACCGCGAGAAATGCGACACCAAGACGGTGATCGGCCCCAGGGCCAAGCGGCCGATGGTGCTCGACATCCCGGTCTATGTGACCGGCATGAGCTTTGGCGCCTTGTCTTACGAGTCGAAGATCGCGCTTGCGCGCGGCGCCACCATGGCGGGCTCGGCCACCTGCTCGGGCGAAGGCGGCATGATCCCCGGCGAGCGCCGCTACTCGATCAAATGGTTCTACCAATGCATCCAGTCGCGCTACGGGTTCAACCCGCATCACTTGCGGCTTGCCGACGCTTGCGAGTTCTTCATCGGACAGGGCTGCAAGGTCGGGCTCGGCGGCCATTTGATGGGGCAGAAGGTGACCGACCAGGTGGCCGAGATGCGCTCGCTGCCTGCGGGCATCGATCAGCGCTCGCCGGCGCGTCATCCCGACTGGCTCGGCCCCGACGATCTTGCGCTCAAGATCGAGGAGGTGCGGGAAGCGACCAATTGGGAAATCCCGATCCAGCTCAAGCTCGGCGCCGCGCGCGTCTATGACGACGTGCGCATGGCGGTGAAATGCGGGCCGGACTCCATCTATATCGACGGCATGGAGGGCGGCACCGGCGCCGGTCCGCATATCGCCACCGAAGACACGGGCGTCCCCGGCATCGCCGCCATCCGCCAGGCCCGCCGCGCCATCGACGAGCTCGGCAAGCGCGGCGAGATCAGCCTCGTCTATGCCGGAGGCATCAGGAATGGCGGCGACGTGGCCAAGGCGCTCGCGCTCGGCGCCGACGCGGTGGCGATCGGCCACTCGGTGCTGATGGCGCTCAACTGCAACAAGGAAATTCCGGAGTCCGATTTCGAGAACGAGATCGGCGTGCCGGCCGGCTATTGCTACCACTGCCATACCGGCCGCTGCCCGGTCGGCGTCGCCACGCAGGACCCGGAATTGCGCAAGCGGCTCGATCCCGACGCCGCGGCCGAGCGCGTCTACAATTTCCTGCATACGCTCACGCTCGAAGCGCAGATGCTGGCGCGCGCCTGCGGCAAGACCAACGTCCACAGCCTCGAGCCGGAGGACCTTGCGGCGCTGACCATGGAAGCGTCGGCCATGGCGCAGGTGCCCTTGGCCGGAACCGACTACACTGTCGGCGTCGAGAACTATCACAAGATCGGATGAGCGGAGTTCGTGCGATGAGCGGCAAGAGCAGCAAGGACGCCAAGAAGTCCAAGGCGAAGAACAACGTCGACAAATATCTGAAGGATCCGAGCGGGATCGACACCGCGCGCGAGAAGCAGATCGGCCAGCACATCGGCTATCGCTACGATGTCAATCTTCTCCCGGATTACGCCCGCCTCACGCCCTATCTGAAAACCTACATCGAGTTCATGGGCTGGGACGACCTCAATTGGCTCGAAGACGTGCATATGGGCTATGAGGCGGGGAAGCCCGCCATCTTCGACCGCAACATCAACGGGTGGGTGCGCATTCCGAAGGACATGAAGCTGCCCGACAACCAGCAAGACCGCGACATGCTGGCGCGCGAACTGCTGGTGCGCTTTCAGACATCGCCCAACCATCCGCTAGTCCAGCTGAACAAGGCTTATCGCAAGTTCTAGGCGGCACCTCAGTAAGTTTGGCGGCGCGAATCCTAGCGCAATAGCACTGACGGAAGAAAAGAGAAGCTTTCAGCCTTCGATGGCGGAGTTGGCTCGAAGGCGTGACTAACGGGGTGAAACAATGGTTGCTCAAGCTCATGCTGCCCGCGCGGCAGGCGGATCGTCCGAACTTCATCGCGTCATCGCTCGGCGCGGGCGCCGATGTGTGGGGCACGGGCACGCTCACGGCCGGCATCGTCGCCATCGCGCTCATCCGTTCCGGTGTTCGTCTTCCGGCATTACGTCCAGGATGGGGGCGTCTTCCCCGCAGGGATGCTCGCGGACTTCACGCCCACGGGCGGGAAGATTGGGGAGCGTAAGGCGGGAATGTTGCCCTATGTCACGCTTGCCGCCGGCATCGGCGTCGCCGCGATCGGCTATGTGATGTTTTGGACATGAGGCTGAAGCACGCCTGAGGCCGCGGAGTTTGCGGAACAATCCGCCCGGGCATTTCAGCGTGTCCCGGCGGACGTCCAATCGGGCCGAAATTGCAGAACGGCCACGGTGTCAGGGAGAGCCGGATTGAACTGCCGGTTATGCCAGATCGCGGCCTCGCGAGCCGCTTCGCCGGGCTCGAGCTCGAAAACCGTGCAGGGCAGGCGATAGGTCTGGTTGAATTGCGCGAAATCGAGGATGCAGCGCCCTTGCGCGTTGAGTTGCGCCGCGAGCGGCAAGCCTTCGGGCAATACGGCGACGAGCTTGTCGCTGAAATTCTCGGGCTGCTGGAAGTAGTCAGCCTGCAAGAAACGCAAGGCACGCTCGTAAAGCTCTTGCGGATCGGGGAAGCGGGCCGACTGGAAGCGAAAGAAGGCAGTGCTCTCGGCCGGATCCTGCGGGATCAGCAGAACCGTCAAGGCTCGGGCGATTTCCCTGCCGTCGCGATCGAGCAGGCGCGGGCGCATGCCCGGAGAGGGACGACCCCCGTCTTGGCGCATGGCGATCTGCCGCAAGCGGCACTGCCAGGCGAGGAACTCGTGCTTGATCGTGTTGGCGGCCGACGGCGTCACGGCGCATGGTCTCCAGGGGCGTAAATCAAGCGAATCCCTCTCAATCGGAATTGCAACCCTCTCTGGCAGCCCTCACGCCCCGGCGAAAGGCCAGTTTTTCGGCCATTTAACTGTGGGAAATCGAATTTCATAGCGATTGACGGCCCAAAGGGCACCGCCTAGCATCGGGTTCATAAGGGGGAAAAGTCTCGGCATTAGCATAGGGGTGACGCTGGCGCCTCAGAGGCACGTCTCGCGCCATCGACCGAGGAAAAAGCGTAAAGCTGAAATGGTCCGCTAGGGGCCGCACGATTGCGTCTTAACGCGACGCTTTCGACGGCATTGAGGCAAAAGGGGGTATATCGCATGGAAGGCAATCTCAATGCACTGACGACCATCTTCACGGAATTCTACTACTGGGTGACGATCGTTTTCATGTTTTTCATCCATGTCGGCTTCTGCACATATGAAGTCGGCGTGTCGCGTCGGCGCAACCATCTCAAGACGCTGATGAAGAACGCGATGGCGATCCCGCTCGTGACCGTCACCTTCTTCTTCTTCGGCTGGTGGATCTACTTTGCGTTTCCGAACGGACCGGGCATTACCGGCGGATTGATTCCGGCCCCTTACTCGGAGCCTTGGAATCCGCTGATGGCGCCGCATCTCTCCGGCGTCAACCCAAATGAGGCCGGCTCAGTGACGCCCGCCGAAGCGCTCCTTTGGCACCGTCTCAACGGCGTGTTCTGGGGCGCGTTCCTATTGTTCTCGATCACGACCGCCTCGATCATCTCGGGCTCGATCATCGAGCGCGTCCGCTCGGGCGCGTTCTGGGTCATCGCCGTGCTGATCGGCTCGGTCATGTGGATCCTCGATGCGGCCTGGGGCTGGCATCCGTTAGGCTGGATGGTGAAGCTTTGGGGCTATCACGACGCCTACGCTTCCGGCGTTGTCCATGCCATCGCAGGCGGCGCTGCGCTGGCCTTCTTGATTGTGCTCGGTCCCCGCATCGGCAAATTCCGGCCGGACGGGACGCCGCGGGATATCCCGCCGCACAATGAGTGGCTGGTGGTGATCGGCCTGTTCCTGATCTACACGGGGTTCTGGGGCTTTTATGCCGCATGCAACATCCCGATCATCTCGCCGGCGACCATCGCCGGTCAGATCACCGGAGACACGTGGACGGCGACGAACATTTATCTCGCCCCGACCACGCTGTCGGCGATCACGTTCAACTTCCTGATGTCGCTGTCGGGCGGCATGATGGGTGGTTATCTATTCTCAAGGGGCAATCCTTTCTGGACGTTCTCAGGTGGGTTGTGCGGCATCATTTCCGCCTCGGCCGGCAACGATCTCTATCATCCGATCCAGGCGATGCTGATCGGCGCCATCGTGCCGGTGATCTGCTTCAAGCTGCATTATTTCGTCGAACGCCGGTTCAAGATCGACGATGCGGTGGGCGCCGTCGCCGTGCACGGCTATGGCGGATTCCTCGGCGTGGTCGTCGCGGGCTTCATGCTGTGGGGGCAGCCGTCCTCTCCGTATGAAGGCTACGCCCACATCAATCCGCTCGGCAATTTTGCCGGTGCGTGCCTGATGTTCCTGCTCGGCTTTGTCCCGACCTATATCGCCTGCATGATCATGAATGCTATGGGACTGTTGCGCGTGCCGGCGAAAGTCGAGCTCGAGGGTGTCGACTTTGCGCTTAACCACACCTTCATGAGTTCCGTCCGCGAAGTGGGCAGCGCCGAGAAGGCGATGATCAAATAGATCCGAGAGGAGAGGGAAAAATGTCGACCAATGGAATGACAAGCTGGGCCGTCGACCTCAAGGACGTCGGCGCAATCTATCCCTTCCAGGGAACGGAGGTGCTCCTGGTCATCCTCGGACTTGCCTTCTGGATCGGTTGGCACATTCTGCAGACGCGCCAGGAGACTGCGGAGATTAACTCCGACATGGCGGCCGACCGGAGCGGTGACGAAACCAGGTCGGCGATCGATCGCTATTACTAAACACGAGCAAATCTGCGTTTGGGTCGAGGCGCCGGCGTGCCGGCGCCTCTTTCTTGCCCGCGCGGCGCGGCCGCTTCTCATTCGCAGAAAATCCGGTAGCGCACGAAATCGTCGGCCTTGCCGAAGCGATCGTATAGGAGCCGCGCCTTCGCATTCCCCTCGCGCGTGTGCCAATAGATCTGCGACCAGCCGCGCTCGCGGGCAAGCGCGATCAGGTCCTAGATCAGCGCGTGGCCAAGGCCGCGGCCCCTCATGTTTGGATCGACAAACAAGTCCTCGAGATAGCAGCGCGGCGCGAGCCCCCAGGTGCCCGGATGCACGACCGAGATGGTGAAGCCGGCAACGGCGCCGTCCCATTCGGCGATCCGCGCGAACATGCCCGAACCCGGCATGAATAGCCGCTGCCACGTTGCCGCCGTCACCGCTTCGCTCACCGACGCTTCGTAAAAGGCGACGTAGCCCGACCAAAGAAGACGCCAGGCGGCCTCATCACTTGGCCTCGGATCGCGAATAATGGGTGCCGGTGCGGGCATCCCGCGCGCTAGCAATCAAGCGTGGCGGCGCGCTCCCAGGCCGAGAGATGGCCGGCATAGTCGTTCCACTCGCGCATCTTCAGCTTGACGTATGAATCGACGAATTCTTCGCCGAGCTCCCGGCGCAACAGGTCCGATTTTTGCGTCATGCGCAAGGCATCGAGCAGATTGAGCGGGAGCTTCTTGGTGCCGGGCGGGGCCTTGTGCCCTTCGGCGTACATGTCGATGTCGAGCGGCTTGCCGGGATCGATGCTGCGCGCAATGCCGTCGAGGCCCGCGGCAAGAATTGCTGCCGGAAGGAGGTAGGGATTGGCGGCCCCGTCGGCGAGCCGGAACTCAAACCGTCCGCCACCCGGTATCCTGATCATGTGCGTGCGGTTGTTGCCGGCATAGGTCACGGTGTTTGGCGACCAGGTGGCGCCCGACAGCGTCACCGGCGCGTTGATGCGCTTATACGAATTGACGGTGGGGTTGGTGATCGCGCAGATATCGCCGGCGGCGTTCATCAGCCCCCCGATGAAATGGTAGGCAGTGCGCGACAGGCCAAGCGCGTCCTTGTCGTCGTCGAAGACGTTCTTGTTTCCCTGCCACAGCGATGCATGCACGTGGCAGCCGCTTCCGGTGAGGTTGGCGAACGGCTTCGGCATGAAGGTGGCGCGCAAGCCGTGCTTCTCGGCAATGGCCTTGACCATATATTTGAAGAAGGCCATGCGGTCGGCGGTGACGAGCGCGTCGTCGAACGCCCAGTTCATCTCGAACTGGCCATTGGCGTCTTCGTGGTCGTTCTGATAGGCGCCCCAGCCGAGTTCGAGCATCGCATCGCAAATCTCGCTGATCACGTCGTAGCGACGCATCAGCGCGGACTGGTCATAGCAGGGCTTCACTTGCGTGTCGGAGGCGTCGCTGATCGTCGACCCGTCGGGGCTCAAGAGGAAGAACTCGCATTCCACCCCCGTCTTGAGTTGGAAGCCGGCCTTGGCCGCCTTGGCGATCATCTTCTTGAGGATGTTGCGCGGGGCCTGCTCGACCAGCTTGCCGTCCATGTAGGGATCGGCCGCAAGCCAGCCGACCTCGGGTTTCCACGGGATTTGAATGAGGCTTGCAGGGTCGGGGATGGCAAGAACGTCGGGGTGCGCGGGCGTCATGTCGAGCCAGCTGGCAAAGCCGGCAAAACCCGCCCCGTCCTTTGCCATGTCGGCAATGGCGGAAGCCGGCGCAAGCTTGGCCCGGAGCGTGCCGAACAAATCGACATAGGAAATCAGAAAATACTTTATCCCGCGCTCGCGGGCCGTGGCGGCGAGATCAACTGCCATGTGACACCCTTTCGCTTGACCTGGCTTACTCCGACGACGAATTCGCTCCCGGGATCCAGTTTGTGCCGGCAAGCGGCACGCGCGCCATGGCGGCCGCCTCGACGGTGAGCGCCACGAGATCCTCGGGCTCAAGATTGTGAACATGACTCTTGCCGCAGGCCCGCGAAATGGTTTGCGTCTCGAGCGTCAAGACCGAGAGGTAGTTGGCAAGCCGCCGGCCCGCGAGGACCGGATCGAGCCTTGCCGCAAGCGTGGGGTCCTGGGTGGTGATTCCGGCCGGATCGCGCCCCTCGTGCCAATCGTCGTAGCAGCCGGCGGTGGTGCCGAGCTTGCGATATTCCTCCTCGAGCGCGGGGTCGTTGTCGCCGAGCGCGACCAGGGCGGCGGTGCCGATCGCCACAGCGTCGGCGCCGAGCGCGAGCGCCTTGGCGACGTCGGCGCCGTTGCGAATGCCGCCGGAGACGATCAACTGCACCTTGCGGTGCATGCCGAGGTCCTGCAGCGCATCGACCGCCGGCCTGATGGCACCGAGGATCGGCAGCCCGACATGCTCGATGAACACTTCCTGCGTGGCCGCCGTGCCGCCCTGCATGCCGTCGAGCATGATCACATCGGCGCCCGCCTTGACCGCCAATGCGGTGTCGTAGAACGGGCGCGAGGCGCCGACCTTGACGTAGATTGGCTTCTGCCAGTCGGTGATCTCCCTGATCTCCTCGATCTTGATCTCGAGATCGTCGGGGCCGGTCCAGTCCGGATGCCGGCAGGCCGAGCGCTGGTCGATGCCTTTGGGGAGGGTGCGCATCTCGGCCACGCGATCGGAAATCTTCTGTCCGAGCAGCATGCCGCCGCCGCCGGGCTTTGCCCCCTGGCCGACCACGATCTCGATGGCGTCGGCGCGGCGCAGATCGTCGGGGTTCATGCCGTAGCGCGAGGGGAGGAGCTGATAGATGAGCGTTTTGGAGTGGTGGCGCTCCTCTTCGGTCATGCCGCCGTCGCCGGTGGTGGTCGAGGTGCCAAGCTGGGACGCGCCGCGCCCCAAGGCCTCCTTGGCCTGGGCCGACAGCGAACCGAAGCTCATGCCGGCGATGGTGACGGGGATCTTGATGTGGATCGGCTTCTCGGCGAAGCGGGTGCCGAGCCACACATCGGTCGAACAGCGCTCGCGATAGCCCTCGAGCGGATAACGGCTGATCGAGGCGCCGAGAAACAGGAGATCGTCGAAATGCGGCAGCTTGCGCTTGGCGCCGGCGCCGCGGATATCGTAGATGCCGGTCGCGGCGGCGCGGCGGATCTCCGAAAGCGAAGACGCATCGAACGTGGCTGAGGGGCGCGGGGCGGTTCGCGGGGTCCAGTCCATCAATAGGCTCCGGCGTGGTCGACGTGGAAATTGTAGA
>DASUQP010000166.1:0-2626 GCA_036280475.1 Methyloceanibacter sp.
CGACCACACCGCCCGTGGCGGCATCCGCAAGCTGCGAACCGCCATGCGCTGGCGCTGCTGAGAGTAGGCCTTGAGCAGATCGTAGACATTGGCGCCGTAAATGCTCTTGCGGGTGACGCGCATCGGTTCAGGCAACCCGCGGGCGAACACGTCGCGGCCGAGCCGTTTGCGCGTCATGAGCTGCGCCGAGGCCTCGCGCATGGCGTCGAGCCGCTTTAGCCTGAAGGCGAGCAGCGCGGCAAGCTCGGCCCCGGTCGGCTCTCCCTCCTCCGACGGCTCGGCGGGGAGCAACAGCTTCGACTTCAGAAAGGCAAGCCATGCCGCCATGACCAGATAGTCGGCGGCGATCTCGAGCCTCAGCCGCCGTGCCTCGGCGATAAAGTCGAGATATTGCTGGGCGAGAGCGAGCACCGAGATCTTGGCGAGATCGACCTTCTGCGTCCGAGCGAGCGCAAGGAGCAGGTCGAGAGGCCCCTCGAAACCCTCGACGTCGACCACGAGCCGGTCGCCCGCCTCAAGCTCCGCCTCGCCGCCCTCCCACTCCAAGAGCGCGTCGCGCTCTTGCGTGTCTTCGTTTACGGGCGTTTCCATCGCGCTCATGCCGGTACCGTCGGATCGGACCCGAGACTTGCGACCTGGGTGCCGGCCGCTTCTGTCACCAACGCCAAAGCTTCGGCGACGTCGAACGGCTCAGGCGCGCGCAGTTGCGCGCGGGCGTGGGCGAAACGCTCGGCGCCAACCCCCTCGAGCGGCGGCACCGCATCGGCGACCTCGGCCATCTCGGCAAGGACGCCGCTGCAATGAAGCGCCACGTCGCAGCCCGCATCGATCACGCCGCAGGCGCGTTCCGCGAAGGAGCCACCAAGCGCCTTCATGCCGAGATCGTCGCTCATTATCAAGCCCGTCAATCCGATCCGTTTTCGAATCACTTCGCTCATTATAGCTGGCGAGACGCTCGCCGGTCGCCGGTCGTCGAAGGCGGGCATCAGCACATGCGCGGTCATGGCGAGCGGCGCATGGCGAAGCGCATGGAAGGGACGGAAGTCGATCGCCTCGAGTTCCGAAAGGCCGGCATCGATGCGCGGCAGCGCAAGATGGCTGTCGGCGGTCGCCCGCCCATGGCCCGGAACGTGCTTGATGACTGGGAGCACGCCCCCCGAAAGACAGCCCTCGATCACGGCGCGGCCCAAGGGGATCACCGTTTCGGGGTCGGTGCCGTAGGCGCGGTCGCCGATGATGTCGTGCGCTCCTTCTTGCGGCACGTCGAGGACCGGCATGGTGTTGACGGTGATGCCGAGGTCGTAAAGCTCCTGGGCGGTCAGTCTTGCCCCCGCAAACGCTGCCCGCGTCCCTATCGCGGGATCGGTCGCGTACAGGCGCCCATAACAGCGCGCGGGCGGCATATACCGCCAATCCGGCGGCTTCAGCCGCCGCACCCGGCCACCTTCTTGATCGACGAGGACCAGGACCTCGTCGCTTCCGACGGCGTCCTTGAAGTCGCTGATGAGCGTCTTGATCTGCGCCGGTGTCCGGCAATTGCGCGCAAACAGGATCAGGCCGCATGGCCGGGTCGCGGCAAAGAAGCGACGCTCGGCATCGTCGAGGGCTAAGCCCGCACAGCCGGAGATGAAGGCCTTGAGGTCCACGACGCGGGTTAGCGTGCGCCGCCGCGCACGGTCAAGGCCGGAAGATGGCCCGAAATGGCGCTGCCTACTGCGCCATTACCAGGCAATCGGGCAGGCCTTGCGATTTCAACTGACTGCACAGCTTGTTGGCGGCCGTCTTGTCGGTGATCGGGCCGATGCGCAGCCGGTACCATGTCCCCTTGGAGCCAAGGTCGGCCTTCTGCACGATGGGCCGGTAACTGGCGAGCAAGGTCGGATATTTCTGTTGCATATCGGCGAAGCTCGCGAGCGCCTCGGTCTGATTCTTCTTCGAGCCGACCTGCACGACATATTTGGACGGAGCGGCAGCGGCCTGCGGTGCCGCGGCGGCAGTCTGCTGCGCGGCAGGCTTCGCCGCAGGCTTTGGCTTGGCCTTCGGCGCGGGCTCCGCCGGAGCCGCGGCCTCTTGTGGCGCAGGCTGGGCGGGTTGCGGCTCGGCGGCGGGAGGCGCCGGCGAGACAGCCGCGAGCTGAGGATCGGCGGCCGGCATAGCGGGGGTCGCCGCGGTCTCGGCAGGAGGTGCAGCGGCCGGGGCAGCATCGGTGGGAAGCTCAGGCACGGCCGGCGACTCTACCGAGCCGTCGGGACGAACAACCATCGTCTTGACCTTGCGCGGGCCGCCGTCGGGCATCGAGGCGTCGTCTTCTCCGCCCATTGCCACGGGCTGGGCACCGGGGACCGCCTGAGTCGTCGGCGGGACCGCATCGGTGGTCGCGACCGGCGCCGGCATTGCGGCGGGATCGGCCGCAGGCAGAGCCGGGACCGCCACGTCCTCCTGACGCGACACGATCTTCTCGGCCTCCGGCGCATCGCCGTTCTGCAAACGGTCGTAAATCAGCTTGTTCTTGTGCGCAAATTCCTTGCCGCCCGGCTGATCGGGCGCTTCCTTGACGGGCGTGTCGTCGGCCTGGACCAAGGGTGGCGGCTCGCTCCCGAGTCCCCCTCCGCTTTGCTTATAAGCA
>DASUQP010000167.1:0-9261 GCA_036280475.1 Methyloceanibacter sp.
CGTCGCCATCCACCCTCCCCTCGCGGGGAGGGATTACCCAGGCGCTCGTCCTCCCCGCGCGGGGGAGGATCAGGCGAGGCGCTTCTCCAGCGCCGCGAGCTCGTCCTTGAGCGCCTTGGGCAGCTTGGAACCGAAGGTGGCAAAGTGCTCCTTGATGAGCGGCAGCTCCGCCTTCCAGCCCTCCTTGTCCATGCGGGTCAGCTCCTTCATGTCGGAGGGCGGCACTTTAAGACCGCTGACATCGATCGCGTCCTCAGCCGGGAGCTTGCCGATCGGGGTTTCGACCGCTTTCGCCGTGCCGTCGCAGCGCTCGAAGATCCATTTCAGCACGCGGGAGTTCTCGGCATAGCCCGGCCACATGAACTTGCCGTCGCCGTTCTTGCGGAACCAGTTGACGTAGAAGATCTTCGGCATCTTGGCGCCGCCCTTCTCGCCCATCTTCAGCCAATGGGCGAAATAGTCGCCCATGTGGTAGCCGCAGAAGGGCAGCATCGCCATCGGATCGCGGCGGATGTCGCCTTTCACGCCCGACGCGGCGGCCGTCTTCTCCGACGCCATGATGGCGCCGAGGAACGTGCCCTGCTGCCAGTTCTCGGCCTCGGTGACGAGCGGCACCACGCTTGCGCGGCGGCCACCGAACAGGATGGCGTCGATCGGCACGCCCTTGGGGTCCTCCCACTCCTTGGCGATCACCGGACATTGCGCGGCGGGCGCGGTGAAGCGGGCATTAGGATGGGCGGCGGAGCGGCCCGATGACGGCGTCCACGAGCGACGCATCCAGTCGACGGTGTGCTCCGGCGTCGTGCCCATCTGCTCCCACCACACATCGCCGTCGTCGGTGAGCGCCACGTTGGAGTAGATGCAGTTGGCGCGCAGCGTCTTCATGGCGTTGAGGTTGGAATCGTTGGACGTGCCGGGCGCCACCCCGAAGAAGCCCGTCTCCGGATTGATGGCATGGAGCCGGCCATCCTCGCCGAACTTCATCCAGCAGATGTCGTCGCCGATGGTCTCGGCCTTCCAGCCGGGAATGGTCGGGTTGAGCATGGCGAGGTTGGTCTTGCCGCATGCGGACGGGAAGGCCGCGGCGATGTACTTCGCCTTGCCTTGCGGGTTGGTGAGCTTGAGGATCAGCATGTGCTCGGCCATCCAGCCCTCGTCGCGGGCCTTCACGCTCGCGATCCGCAGCGCGTGGCACTTCTTGCCGAGCAGCGCATTGCCGCCATAGCCGGAGCCGTAGGACCAGATCTCGCGCGTCTCGGGGAAATGGGAGATGTACTTGGTCTTGTTGCAGGGCCAGGGCACGTCGGCGGTGGTCGGCGTCGACAGCGGATAGCCCACGGTGTGCATGCCGCGCACGAAATCCTCGCTCTGCCCGAGCGCCTTCCACACCTTGTCGCCGACGCGCGTCATGATGTGCATGTTGGCGACGGCGTAGGCGCTATCCGTCACCATGACGCCGATGCCGGCAATGGGCGAGCCGATCGGCCCCATGGAATACGGCACCACGTACATGGTGCGGCCGGCCATGGCGCCGTCATAGAGCTTGGTCAGCGTCGCCTTCATCTCGACGGGATCGAACCAGTTGTTGGTCGGACCCGCGTCTTCCTTGCTCTTCGAGCAGATGTAGGTCTGGTCCTCGACGCGGGCGACGTCGAGCGGGTCGGAGCGCACGAGGATCGAGTTCGGCCGCTTGTCGGGATTGAGCCACAGCGCCGTGCCGCCATCGACCAGCGACTTCAACATGCGCTGATATTCTTCCTTGGAGCCGTCGCACCACACCACGCCGTCCGGCTTGAACAATTTCCTGGCCTCTTCGACGAAGGCCAGCACTTTCGGGTTGGTGGTTTTTGGGTCTTCAGACGCAATCTTCGACTGGACGCTCATGCGGCGGGATCCCTTGGCGAAGCGGTGAACGGGGGCGGCAAGACCGCTCTCCCCTAGCACTGATCGCGAGGGCCTTTCAAGGCGAGGGCGACGGCAAGGAAGGACCGAATCAGGCGCGGCGCGCGCGGGCCTCGGCGGCGAGCTTGACCAGCTCCTTGCGGGCCGTTTCGGGGGTGCTCGCGCGTTCGGCGAACAAAACCCGCCGCGGCTCGCTGCCGAGAACGATATCGAGGCCCTCAGGGTCGATGCCGGTCATGCGCCAGCCCCCCGGCGAGGCGCCGGCAAGGGAGGTGGCGTAGAGCTCGAGCGCATCGGCGTGGTCCGCGTTCATGTGCTCGACGATTTCCGCCTCTGCGGCGATGAGGCTCTCGGCCCCGTCGAGCGGAAGGACGAGCTCCGAGGGCTCAAGATCGAAGATGCGCCCGAAGCCGCCGATATAGTGGGCGCCCTCGACATCGAGCCGCCAGAAGGAGAAATCGGGGAAGTCGGCATAGAAGGCAGCCTCCGGATGCCGGGCGAGGAAGCGCCGCCGCACGTCGTCGTTGCCTGTGGTCTGCTCCGCACGGCCGTGAAGCGTGACCCTCGCCCCTTGCAAAGGATCGGCGAGAGCGCTCGTCTCGTCGATCAGAACCGAGGCGCGGACGTCAGCGGCGAGATTTGCGGTGTGGCGCGCGAGGGTGGAAATGAGGAAGGTGGGAGCGCCCGAAGCATCCGTCGCGAGCGTAATGAGCGATGCGTAAGGATAGCCGCCCGAGCGGTCTATGGTCGCCAGAGACCCCTTGAAGGCACGCCGCACGAGGCTGCGCGCGGACTGCGCGATCTCGGATCTATCGGGGATTTCCACCGACTTATTCACTTGCACCGTCACGATATTTGTTGCACCACGAGGTGACGGGTGGCGAACTGCGCCCCAAAGCTGCCATAATTGACCGCAGCCCTGAACCCCTACATCTTAACCAAGCTAATCGCCGCAAGGGCCCTGCACAATGCCAACGATCGCACTTGTCGACGACGACCGTAACATTCTCACCTCCTTGCGCATGGTGCTGGAGGCGGAGGGCTACAAGACCCAAACCTATAACGATGGCGCGAGCGCGCTGGACGGATTCGCCGAAAGCCCGCCCGACCTCGCCATCCTCGATATCAAGATGCCGCGCATGGACGGCATGGAGCTCTTGCGGCGGCTCCGTCAGCGGAGCGAGCTGCCGGTCATCTTCCTCACCTCGAAGGATGAGGAGATCGACGAGCTGTTCGGTCTCAAGATGGGCGCCGACGACTTCATCCGCAAACCGTTTCCGCAGCGCCTGCTGGTGGAACGCGTCAAGGCGGTGCTCCGGCGCGCCCAGCCCCGCGATACCGGCACGGTGGTCGAGGACAAGTCGAAGGTTCTGGAGCGCGGCAAGCTCAAGATGGACCCCGAGCGCCACACCTGCGTCTGGGACAACCGCCCCGTGACCTTGACCGTCACCGAATTCCTGATCCTGCAATCGCTGGCGGCAAGGCCCGGCGTGGTGAAGAGCCGCGACGCGCTCATGGATGCCGCCTATGATGACCAGGTCTATGTCGACGACCGCACCATCGACAGCCACATCAAGCGGTTGCGCAAGAAGTTCAAGGCCGTCGATTCAAGCTTCGACGTGATCGAGACGCTTTATGGCGTTGGCTACCGGTTCAAAGAGTGACGGACGTCGATGACCGCCGAGGCGGACAGGTCCTGGCAACGGCCTGACGCGGCTTCGCTCTGGAAGCGCGCGCTTCGGCTGCTCAGGGCCGGGCGCGAGCGCATCGGGGGCGCCTTCTCCTGGCTCGTTGAGCACCTCCCCTTCCGCAACGGCTTTTCCAGCCTGACGCGGCGCATCGTCGTGCTCAACCTGATCGGGCTCGCAATCCTCGTCTCAGGCATCCTTTACCTGAACCAGTTCCGCGCCGGGCTGATCGACGCCAAGGTGCAGAGCCTGCAAACGCAGGGCGAGATCATCGCCCGCGCGATCGCCGCCTCCGCCGGCGTCGATACCGACGAAGTCCCGCTCGACCCGGAAAAGCTGCTCGAAGCGGAACAGGGTGAGACCGGCGCCGCGAACGACGCGCTGCCGAACTCGCTCGAATTCACCATCGACCCGGAGCGCGCCGCCCCGATCCTGCGCCCGTTGGTCAAACCGACCGGCAGCCGCGCCCGCATCTACAATCGCGACGGTGCGTTGATCCTCGATTCGGACACCTTCTATTCGCGCGGCGAAGTGCTGCGCTACGACCTGCCGCCGCCGGCCGCCGAGGAGCCCGACGCGCTCACGCGATTCTGGCAGGCGGTCAAGACGCGCATGCGGCAGTACGACTTGCCGCTCTACACCGAGATCGGCGGCGCCAATGGGCTCGCCTATCCCGAGGTTGCGACGGCGCTCACGGGCACGTCGGTGCCGATCGTCAGGATCAACGACAAGGGCGAAATGGTGGTTTCGGTGGCGGTGCCGATCCAGCGCATGCGGGCGGTGCTGGGCGTGCTGCTGCTCTCCACGCGGGGCGGCGACATCGACAATATCGTCGCCGCCGAGCGCTGGGGGATCGTGCGGGTGTCGCTGTTTGCCGCGGCGATCACGATTGTCCTGTCCGTGATCCTCGCCAATACCATCGCCGGTCCCGTCCAGCGGCTATCGGCGGCGGCCGAGCGGGTGCGCCACAGCGTCAAGGCCCGCGCGGAGATCCCCGACTTCACCGATCGCACCGACGAGATCGGCCACCTTTCCGGCGCGCTCCGCGACATGACCAACGCGCTCTACAAGCGGATCGACGCCATCGAGAGCTTTGCCGCCGACGTGGCGCACGAGCTTAAGAACCCGCTCACCTCGCTCAGGAGCGCGTCCGAGACGCTTCCGCTCGTCAAGAGCGAGGAGGCGAAGCACCGCCTGATGGAGATCATCCAGCATGACGTGAAGCGGCTCGACCGTCTGATCAGCGACATTTCGGATGCCTCGCGTCTCGATGCGGAGCTTGCGCGCGAGGACGCGAGACCCGTCGACATGGCCGAGTTGGTCCGCACCACCGTCTCGCTGTTCAACGATATGCACCGCGGCGATAAGCCCGAGGTTTCCTTCGAGATCGCTTATGCATCGGGCGCGCACCCCTACCGTGTCACGGGCCATGACAGCCGCCTCAGTCAGGTCATCGTCAACCTGCTCGACAACGCGCTCTCGTTCTCGCCGCCGGGCGGAAAGGTGACGGTGGCGTCGCGCCGGATCGGGCCGGAGATCCAGATCTCGGTCGAGGACGAAGGCCCGGGCATTCCGGACCAGAATCTCGAACGCATCTTCGAGCGCTTCTATACCGACCGTCCGCAGGAAAGCTTCGGTCAGAATTCCGGACTTGGCCTCAACATCTCCCGGCAGATCGTGGTTGCCCATGGCGGCCGCCTCTATGCCGAGAACCGTCCGCTCCCGGGCGCGGCGCGCGGGATGGCCGATCCTGGCGGATGCCGAAGCGGCGGCGCGCGATTCGTCATCAGGCTCCCCGCAACCTGACCTGAAGCGATACGAGAGGCATGATTGAGAGAGGCGCGCGAGCTCGTCCATGGCACCTGCGTGGCTTTCGGGCGGCGCGGGGTGCTGCTGCGCGGGGAGCCGGGCGCGGGCAAGTCCGACCTTGCGCTCAGGTTTCTCGCGCTTCCTCCGGAAGCCGAGGAGAGGCCCGCGCTCGTGGCCGACGATCAGGTCTGGATCGCGGCCGGCGACAAGGGAGCGCTGATGGCTTCGCCGCCCGCGGCCCTTGCCGGCAAGATTGAAGTGAGGGGTCTCGGCATCGTGGAGGTACCGTTCCTTCCGGAGGCCGAGCTTAAACTGGTGTGCGATCTCGTGGGCGAGACGGACGTGCCGCGCATGCCGCCCGAGACCTGGGAACGAACCGAGATCGCGGGCATCGCGCTCCCCGCATTGAAGCTCGCGCCGTTCGAGGCATCCGCGCCCCTAAAGCTCAAAATGGCGCTCTTCCTAGCGGCACCCGCCGACCCCAAATAAGGCAAGGATCAGACTTGCGCATGATACCAGTCCTGAGAAAGATAGCGCCCTTTGGCCGGGCGGACCTGAAGCAAGGAACCTCATGATCGGCGTCGTCATCGTCACGCATGGCAGGCTCGCGCACGAGTTCCGTGCCGCGCTCGAGCACGTCGTCGGCCCGCAAGAGCAGATCGAGACGATCTCGATCGGACCCGACGACGATCTCGACATGCGCCGCAGCGACATGTTGACGGCGCTCGCCCGTGTCGACAGCGGCAACGGCGTTGTCGTGCTCACCGACATGTTCGGAGGCTCGCCGTCCAATCTCGCCATCTCGGCCATGGATGGGTCCAATGTCGAGGTGATCGCCGGCGTCAATCTGCCGATGCTGGTGAAGCTCGCAACCGTCAGGGGCGAATGCCGGCTGGAAGACGCCATCACCCAGGCGCAGGAAGCCGGGCGCAAATATATCAGCGTGGCCAGCCAGATCCTTGCGGCGAACTAGAGCGTGGCCCGGGTGCGCGAAACGAGAAAAGGGCCGCGCGCCGGCCTGCGCTTCGCCGAGGTCGTGATCCGCAACAAGAAGGGGCTGCATGCGCGCGCGTCGGCGCAGTTCGTGCGTTGCGCCGCAGGCTTTTCCGCCAAGGTCCGCGTGACGCGCGAAGGCCACAGCGTGGGCGGAACCTCGATCATGGGGCTGATGATGCTCTGCGCCGGCCAGGGCCACACCATCCTGATCGAGGCGGAAGGGCCCGAGGCGCGCGCCGCGCTCGAAGCGCTCATCGCGCTGGTCGAGAAGGGTTTCGGCGAAGAGGATTGACGATCCTAAGGACGCTTATAGCCGGTGACCATAGCGCCAATCAGGTTCTCGCGATGCGCGAAGCTCGCAAGCACCACGGCGGCGATATGGGCGATCACGAGAGCGAGAGTGATATTGGCAAGCACCTCGTGGACTTCTTCCGTCGCCTCGCCGGTGTCTTCGGTGAACATGCCGGCGAGCGGCCCCGCCTGCTGGTCGCCGCCGTAGACCACAAGGCCCGTGATGACGGTCGCGGTTAGGAACACCATCAGGAGGATCACCATATAGCCGCCGCCCGGGCTATGACCGAGATGGCGCTCGGCGCGAAACAGCATCAGGTCGCGCACGTAGCGAAGCGTGGTGCCGGGCGCGTAGAGAAAATCGGCGAAACGCGCATGCGGCGAGCCGACAAAGCCCCATACGACCCGCGCCACCACCAGGGCTCCGACCAAATAACCGGCCCAGACATGCAGGGTGAGGAGGTCGTCCTCGGTCAGATAGGCGACGGTGAAGGCGACGACCAACGTCCAGTGAAAGATCCGTACGAACGGATCCCAGACATAAATGGGGGCCGCTTGGGTCGCGCTGCGATGAGGATCGCGCATGGCTGCTTATACATCAGCCATTGCGGCACGTGTTTAGGAGAATCAGGACTTGGCGTGAACTCCCTGCCAGGTTTCATGCCCTTGACACTTCACTTGGCGGGTAAGATATAAGGACTTCTTTATATCTTTATCGGAACGGAAGGCAACGGGCCGGCATGAACTACCACGTCAAGGATATCGGGCTCTCCGATTGGGGCCGCAAGGAAATCGCCATTGCCGAGACGGAGATGCCGGGGCTGATGGCGGTGCGCGCCGAATACGCGGCGAAGCAGCCGCTGAAAGGCGCACGCATCGCGGGCTCGCTGCACATGACGATCCAGACGGCCGTGCTGATCGAAACGCTTGCCGCGCTCGGCGCCGATATCCGCTGGGCCTCCTGCAACATCTACTCGACGCAAGACCACGCCGCCGCGGCGATCGCCGCGAAGGGCATCCCCGTCTTCGCCTTTAAGGGGGAGACGCTGGAGGAATATTGGGACTTCACCCACCGCATCTTCGAATGGGAAGATGGCGGCACGCCCAACATGATCCTCGACGACGGCGGCGACGCCACGCTCTTGATCCATCTCGGCGTCCGCGCCGAGGGCGGCGACACCGCCTTCCTCGAGCACGCGACCAATGAGGAAGAGGAGGTCGTCTACGCCGCCATCAAGAAGCGGCTGAAGGAGCGCCCAGGCTGGTACTCCAAGATCGCCAAGAACATCCGCGGCGTGACCGAAGAGACCACGACCGGCGTGCACCGGCTCTACGAGATGCAGAAGAAGGGCACGCTGCTGTTCCCCGCCATCAACGTCAACGACAGCGTCACCAAGTCGAAATTCGACAATCTCTATGGCTGCCGCGAGAGCCTGGTCGACGGCATCCGTCGCGGCACCGACGTGATGATGGCGGGTAAGGTGGCGATGGTCGCGGGCTTCGGCGACGTCGGCAAAGGCTCGGCCGCGAGCCTTCGCAACGCCGGCTGCCGCGTGCTCGTGGCGGAGATCGATCCGATCTGCGCCCTGCAAGCCTCGATGGAAGGTTTCGAAGTCACCACCATGGAGGACGCGGCACCCCGCGCCGATATCTTCGTCACCGCCACGGGCAACAAGGACGTCATCACCGTCGACCATATGCGCCAGATGAAGGACCGCGCCATCGTCTGCAATATCGGACATTTCGACTCGGAGATTCAGGTCGCGGCCTTGCGCAATTTCAAATGGCACAACGTCAAGCCGCAGGTGGACGAGATCGAGTTCCCCGGCGGAAAGCGCATCATCCTTTTGTCGGAGGGAAGGCTCGTCAATCTCGGCAACGCCATGGGCCATCCGAGCTTCGTGATGAGCGCCTCCTTCACCAACCAGACGCTGGCGCAGATCGAGCTGTGGACCCATCCGGGCGGATACGAGAGACAAGTCTACACCCTGCCGAAACAGCTCGACGAGAAGGTGGCGCGTCTCCATCTCGGCAAGGTCGGCGCCAAACTCACGAGGCTCAAGCCCGACCAGGCCGACTATATCGGCGTGCCGATCGAAGGTCCCTACAAGCCCGAGGCCTACCGCTATTGAGACCGCGCACGAGCTTGTGACAGGCTTAAGACGGGAGCGCGACGCATCCGGCGCTTCTGCCAGTGGGCAAGAGTCGACAATAAAGCTAAGCTGTGCCTGATTCGCCTTGAGGCTCGCGGGGTCAATCGGCCTGCGTTCAGTCTGTGGCAGCGGAAGCGAGGCGAGGCCATGGGCGGGGGCGTGGGAGCGAGGGACCATGCGGACCAGCGGGGGTAAGCTTGCACCTTCATCAAGGTTGCCGACGGTGCTTGCCTCCGTGCTCGCCGCCTTGCTCCCCTTCTCCATGCTTCCCCTTGAAATCGCCATGGCCGCGGGCGAAGCGGCGGCGCTCGATGCCCGCACGCTGCTCACGCTCGGCATCAATCTCGGCATCATCGCCTTCGCCGTGGGGACGGCCATCGCCTGTCTCCGCGCTACGGAACGGGCGCGCAAGGCCGAGGCCG
>DASUQP010000168.1:0-3747 GCA_036280475.1 Methyloceanibacter sp.
CGGGACCATGGCCGCTCGTACGCCAAAGGCTAGAACATTATCCCATCGAATTGAATCATGACCCCCCTCTTACTCCCCCTTTCAGGGGTGAGTAAAATTGGAGCGGCGTATTGCTCTCCCTCCCCCTGCAAGGGGGAGGGCCGAGGTGGGGGTCGGCAGCGTGGTTCAATCCGACGAAATAATGCGCTAGGACGACAGCGCGGCGGTGATCGCCCCGACATTGTGGCGGAACATGCCGAGATAGGTCGGCGCCGGGCCCCCGGACGCAGATAGCGCATCGGAATAGAGCGCGCCGCCGATCTTTGCGCCGGTCTCGCGCGCGATCCGATCCAGCAGGCGGGGGTCGGTGATGTTTTCGATGAACACCGCGGGGATCTTCGCGGCCTTGATCTGACGGATGATCCTGGCCACGTCCTGCGCCGACGCCTCGCTCTCGGTGCTCACACCTTGCGGCGCAACGATATCAAGCCCGTAAGCCTTGCCGAAATAAGCGAAGGCGTCGTGCGAGGTGATGACCTTGCGGCGCGCCTCTGGCAGTGCCCCGAGTGCCGCCTTCACCGCCGCCTCCTCCGCATCGATGGCGTCGAGATATTTGGCGGCGTTCGCTTCGTAGATCGACTCGCCGTCCGGATCGGCGCCAACCAGAGCGTCCCTGATATTGGCGACATAGATTTTGCCGTTGGCGAGGTCCTGCCAGGCATGAGGGTCATAGCGATGGCCTTCTTCCTCCCGCATCGTGAGCGGCGTCACGCCCTTGCTCGCCACCACCACCTCGCCACTGAAGCCCGAAGATTTCTCCAGCCGCTCGATCCATCCCTCGAAGCCGAGGCCGTTTACGAAGAACACGTCCGCGGCGGCAAGGGCCTTGACGTCCGCGGGCGTCGGGTTGAACACGTGAGCGTCGGCGTTTGGCCCGACCAGCGTCACCACCTCGACCCGATTGCCGCCGACGTGCCTGACCATGTCGCCGAGGATGCTGAACGAAGCGACGGCCTTGACTTTGTCGGCGGCGTTCGCCGCGCTCGACAAAGCTACAAGAATTGCGGCCGCAAATCCGAGCCGCGAGAGGAACTGGCCTGTCATCACGCAAACGCCTCCCGCTCTAGGATCAGGCTTCGAGATGCTGGCGCGGAACGAGATTCCAGATGAAACCGCCACGAACGCCGAGCAGCATGGAAAGGAGGTAGAAGACGCCGCAAAGCAAAATGATCGACGGCCCGGTCGGCAGATTGGCGTAATAAGAGAGGAGCAGGCCGAAGAGACTCGCCGCGACGGCGCAGCCGATCGCCACCAGGATCAGCCCCGATACATCTTCGGCCCAGAACCGCGCGGTGATCGCCGGAAGCAGCATGATGCCGACCGCCATCAGCGTGCCGAGGGCCTGGAACCCCGCCACCAGATTGAGCACCACGAGCACCAGGAAGATAAGATGGGTGGGCGAGCTCCAGCCGCTCGCGGAGCGCAGGAACTGCGGATCGAAGCATTCGAGCACGAGCGGCCGGTAGATGACCGCAAGCACGATGAGCGAGACGGTGGCGATCGTTGCGACAAGGACAAGTGCTGCGTCGTCGAGCGCGAGCACAGTCCCGAACAGCACATGCAGGAGGTCGATATTGCTGCCCCCGATCGAGACGATCAGCACGCCCGCCGCGAGCGACACGAGATAGAAGCCGGCGAGGCTCGCGTCCTCGCGCAACATCGTCGAACGGGCGACGAGGCCGGCGGCGAGCGCGACCAAAAGCCCGGCGACGAAGCCCCCGAGCGACATGGCCGGGAGCGACAGGCCGAACAGAAGATAGCCGATCGCTGCGCCCGGCAGCACGGCGTGGCTCATGGCGTCGCCCATCAGGCTCATGCGCCGCAGCATGAGGAACACGCCGATCGGCGGAGCGCCGAGCGACAGCGCCAAGCAGCCGACGAGCGCACGGCGCATGAAGGAAAATTCGACGAACGGAGCGATGACGGCGTCGATCATGCCGATTGCCGCGCGCGTGCGGCCTCGTCCCGCTCGCAGATCTCGGCGTGCTCGTCGAAGGCCTCGATCAGCTGGCGCGACTTGGCGAGATTTGCCGACGTCAGGACTTTGCGCGTCTCGCCCCAGGCCACGACTTCGCGCGCGAGAAGAAGCGTGTCCGGGAAGTGCGCCCGCACCTGCTCGAGATCATGCAGCGCGGCGAGCACGGTGCGCCCTTCCTTATGCCAGCGCTCGATCAGCGCGATCAGGTCGGCGACGGTCTTGGTATCGACGGCGCGGAACGGCTCGTCGAGCAAGATGATGCTGGCGTCCTGTAGCAGAAGCCGCGCGAACAGCACCCGCTGGAACTGGCCGCCCGAGAGCGCGCCGACGAGACGATCGGAGAGGTCTTGCAATCCGACCGTTGCGAGCGCGCGCGTGACCTCATTCCTGTAATGCCGGTCGAGTCCGCGCCACGCACCGATCTCGCGCCACAGCCCCATGGAAACGCAGTCGAACACCGAGATGGGAAAGAAGCGATCGATCTCGATCTGCTGCGGGAGGTAGGCGATCCCGGACCCCTTCACTCTATTGATCTTGATGCTGCCGCCGAGCGGCCGAAGCTCGCCGACGATGCCCTTGAGCAGGGTCGACTTGCCGGCGCCGTTAGGCCCGATGACGGCGAGAAGCGCCCCGGACTCAACCTCTCCCGTGATGTGATGGACGGCCGGATGCCGGTCGTAGCCAAGCGTCACGTCGCGGAAGGAAATCGCCGGCTCTCTCTTCGCCATGCTCACCTCAAGGCCCAAAACACGGCGCCCCAAAGCAGCCCCGAGGCGGCGGCGGCGATGATGAGCCGCTCAGCGAGCGAGAGGCGCAACAGCGAGAAGCCGGCGCCCGCGGCGCTCGGCCTGTGCATCGAAGTCGCGGCGCGATCCGTCGCCACCAGCGTCACATGAAGGTGAGGCTCGCCTCGCCGATCCGAACCCATTGTCGATCCTCTTGTCGTGACGTCATGCCTAGGCGCGGCAGGCTTCGCACAGACCCGCGATCTCGACCGTGACCCGATCGGGTCTGATTTGGTCCGGCGCGAGACCGAGCAGAGCAGCCTCGTCCGCATCAGAGAGAGGAATCTCGACCACCTTCCCGCATTGGCGGCAGATGGCGAAGGCCAACTTGCCGTCGCAGGCGCCGTGATCGCAGGCGATGAAGGCCGCGCGCGACTGAAGCCGATGCACCATGCCCTTCTGCATCAGCTCGTTGAGCGCGCGGTAGACGGTCGGCGGGTGGGAGATCCCAGCGGTTCTGACCCGGTCGAGGATCGCGTAGGCGCTCATCGGCTCTCGGGCCTGTCGCAGGCAGGTGAGGATCTCGCTCTGGTTTCGCGACAGCTTGGGGTGGTGGTGATGTCCGGCCGCGTTCATTGACTATGATATAACATAACATTATTGGCTTTCAGTCAAGCGGTTCCTGCGCTTCTCGAAAATGCGTCGCCAACCGGCATTGCGACGGCCGGAACCTAAGGCGGAAAGCGCCGTTTGCCCTTTGAAAGTGCCGCCTCCCTGGCCGCAAATTTCGAGGATATGCCCATGCTTAGAATCGCACTGAGTCTCTTGGTTCTCGGTTTTGCGGGCAGCGTTGCGCTCGCTGCCGACGAAGCCCAGCCGCCAGCGTCGGAAGGTGCCCCTGCCGCACAGCCCCCCAAGGAAGGTGCCGGAGCTGCAACCGCCGGCAAGCCGCTCGAAACCGCGCGCACGGCCGAGAAGGGCAGCCTCGAGAGCCCCTATGCGGGT
>DASUQP010000169.1:0-11033 GCA_036280475.1 Methyloceanibacter sp.
CTGCTTGCGCTTTCTTGCGTGCTTTTTCCCTTGAGATCGGGCGTGGCGTAGGGATCGGCGCCCGCGGGAAGCGCGCCAAGCAGGCGCCAAACATCGGCCATCGTCGCGAAGCGTTCCGCGGCGACGCCCTGCATGCGACCCCTGAACGGCGCGGTCCGCGCCACCGCCATCACCGGCGTGCGCACGACCCCGGTATAGACGAGCTCGCCCTCTGCGAGCCGTTCGCCGTCGGAATAGCCTTTCGCCGCGACCGTGCCGTGCCTGACCGGAACAAGGTCCGTTGTCGTGGTGCCGGCATCGATGAGCAAAGCATCGGGAACGATCCGGGCGATCAGGCTCGCGCTCGCATGCCAATTGGCCGATGCCACGTCGATCGTGTGCTCGACCGCGCCGATGTCGTGGAGAAAACCCGCTCTCCCGCCGTAGAAGATAGCT
This sequence comes from Methyloceanibacter sp., assembly GCA_036280475.1. Taxonomy (GTDB): domain Bacteria; phylum Pseudomonadota; class Alphaproteobacteria; order Rhizobiales; family Methyloligellaceae; genus Methyloceanibacter. The sequence continues at coordinate 436 of DASUQP010000169.1, forward strand.
TCGCCATCGGTGATCTTCCGCATCATCTCGACGAGATAGGCCACGCCGCTCGCTCGATCTGAGAACACGTCGGAGAGCTCGCCCGTCATGGTGACGGCATGCACCGCGCCTGTCGGACAGAGCGGAAGCGCTTCGGCAATCGCCGCATCGAACTTGCTCGGATCTTGCCGGAGCGGGCAGGGGATCAGCGTGACCTGCACCGCGCGCCGTCCCTCGATGCGGGCAAGCTTGAGGTTTGCGCCGCCGAGGTCCCAGCCGATCACCGAAATCATGCTCATACTGCCTCGCGCTACGCCTGACCCCTATGAGGAGCGGCTTGCCCGGTCAAGCTGGGCGATCCGCGTGGCTTCCTGCTATAGATAACGGGCAATGCACGAAGCGAACGATTTCACGATCATTCCGACGCTCGACCTCAAGGACGGCATCGTCGTTCATGCCAAAGCGGGGGATCGCGCCGCGTATCGTCCGCTCGCAAGCCCCTTCGGCAACGCCGACGATCCCGCGAGCATCGCCCGCGGTCTGCTCGCCGCCACCGGCTCGTCCGTTCTCTATATCGCCGATCTCGATGCGATCACAGGCAGCGGCTCGAATTTCGAGCTCGTGCGCGGCCTCGGCTATGCGCTACCCGACGCCACGATCTGGGTCGATGCCGGTTTCTCGAAGTTCGCCGATTGCGCCTTTTGGCTGCCGCTTGGCGCGACGCTCGTGATCGGGAGCGAGAGCCTTAGTTCGGGCGATGATTGGCTTGAGATCAAAGAGGCCTTCGAGGCGAGTGTCGTGCTGTCACTCGATTCCGATGACCGCGGACCGAGAGGCCTCGAAACGATCTTCGCCGATCCCGCGTCATGGCCGGACCGCGTCATCGCCATGAACCTCGCCCGCGTCGGCACTGCCCAGGGCCCCGACATCGAGGGGCTCAAGTCTCTCATCGCCAGGGCCCAAGACCGCGCGGTCTTTGCGGCAGGCGGCGTCAGGAACGCGCGGGACCTCGCCGCCATCGAAGCGGCCGGCGCCCGCGGCGCGCTCGTGGCGACGGCGTTGCACGACGATGCGCTGACGCAAAAAGAGATCGCCGCCCTCTTGCGAGAGCGGCGACCTTAGGCGCCAAAGGCGCCCATCTTCAGAAACCCAGCTTTTGGAGCCACCGCCGAATCGGGCCCGGTCCAGTCGATGTGCCGGGTTGCCCCCGACCTGGGGGTTCTCCCTTTCAACCGGCCGCGAACGGATGGTGCGCGGCGTCTTTCTTCGCGGTGACCTCCGACGCCTTCGGCTCGCCCTTGACGGCGCGGGCGATGGCTTCCTTGGTAGCGCGATAGTTGAAGTCCTGGATCTTCTTGTCGTCCTTGGCTTCCCAGTGAATGAACACGCCGACGGTGACATACAGATCGTCGGCCTCGTTGGCGGGGATCACGCCTTCGGCGACGGAGTCGGCCACGGCCTTGGCGACGCCATATTGTGCCGGGCCGAACATCTGCACCGCCTGGCGCGCATCCTTGATGGTGACCTTGTTGTAAAGGATCGTCGGGGGCTTGGTGAGAAGGTTCGGCGCGACCACGGCAAGCAGGGTGGTGAAGCCGTCCTTGTTGTTGGTCAAGGCATTGCAGAACGCCGTCTCGACGGCGCTGCCGCGCGGACCGAGAAGCAAATCGACATGAGCGACCTCGTTGCCGTCACCGACAAGCGACTCGCCGACACATACTCCACTGATCTTGGGCATGAACCCCCTCCTAATGGGCTGATATGAAGCAAATCAACTAAGCGGGCGCCTGCGGCAATGCCGCCGATCGCAAGCCGACGAGAGTCGTTTGGACCAAGCACCTTCGTCCGCAACTCCAATGAGAAGCTCGGCGGCGTGAACATAAGCCGGGGGCGGAACCATGGGCAAGTCGATTATTGGCGGCCGCGCCCTTGATTTCCGGCCTCAATTCGGCGGTTCGAGCATCGATGCGAACAGCGTCGCCACGGTCAGGTCGGCCGAAGTGCCGGGGTTCAGCCCGCGCTCTTTCAGCGACCCGTCGAACGCCATCAGGGGCGCGATCATGGTGTCCGGCGCCTGGCTTTCGATGAAGCTCGCCTCGATCGGAGCCGCCTCCTCACGCACCATTGCCGCACTCCGCGCGCCGAATTTCCGCTCGATCAGCGTATCGGGGAGGTGGCCGAGAAAGCCGAGATAGACACGCGTCACGGCCCAAGGCCCGTCGCCCCAGCGCTCGCGGCCCTGTATCAACCATTTGCGGCCGAGCGCGAAAACATCGGCGAAGTCATGGGCGTAATTCCAGGCGATGCGGTCGCGTCCCTCAGCCGCGCGCATCGCCTGGAGCAAGGTCACCGCGGGCTCGGCGGCGACGTCGTGCTCGGGGGCTTCGCCGAGACCGCCGGGCTTCGTCTCCCGGATGCCGCGGTAGGCTTGGCGGGCGTCGTCGACGGTGAGCTTGTTGAGGATGAGGTGAAGTTTTTTCGCGAGGCCGCCCCCGCGCCGGTCGAGAGCCGCCGCCGCAAGGGGCGCCGCGAGGAGGATGATGCCGAGATTGGTATTCTGTCGGACCGCGCGCCGCGTCGCCTCGACCGCGAGCCGAATGCGCTCACCAACACCCAGTCCTTCGCGGCCGATGAGGGGTGCTGCCGCTTCGGCGCTTGCCGCGAAATCGGCGACGGTCATGCGGTCGCCCTCGCTGAAGCGATGCACGTTTCCGGGCTTCAGCGCGTCGAGTTCGGCAAGGCAAGCGTCGAGGAAGGCCCGCGCGATCGCTTCGGGGTTGAGCGGCCCGGTCAAGCGCCCTCTTGGCCTTCGCGGCGCTGAGGCGCGAGCGCGGCGTCGAGGAAAGCATCGACCAGCCGGTCGGAGATGCGCACGCGGCTCACGCGCTGAAGTCCGTTCCACGCCGGCATCGAGTTGACTTCGAGCACCAGGAACCGTCCGTCGGCGGCCTGGATGATATCGACGCCGGCGTAGTCGGCGCCGACGCAAGACGCGGCCCTTACCGCGAGATCGGCAAGCTCCTGGCTTGCGATCGCGGCCTCCGCGCGCGCCCCTTGCTTGATGTTGGTGATCCAGGTCGACCCGTGTCTGATCATGGCGGCGATAATGCGCCCTCTGCATACGAAGAGGCGCCAATCCCGATGGTGCTGCTGCGCCGGCGTTATGAACTGCTGGAGATAATAGACCCCGTTGACCTCCTCGGGCGAGGCGAGATCGGCGGGGGACGAAATCAGGCGCAAGCCCTTGCCTTGGGCGCCGAACAGCGGCTTCTGCACCAATTTGTGTCCCTCGGCGAGGACGGCCGAGGTAATCGCCTCGGCCTCTTCACGGTTCGCGCGCGCGAAGGTGCGGGGCGTCGGAAGGCCGGCGCGCTCGAGGAAGAAGGTCGTGGTCGACTTGTCGACGCAGCGTTCGATGGCGCGGGCGTCGTTCCACACCGTCACGCCGAGCTCGCGGAGCGCATGCAGCACGCCGAGAAAGAGCGTGACCGCCTCGAAACTGCCGCCGGGAACGAAGCGGACGAACGCGCCTTCGGGCAGACGATCGCCGAGACCCGGGATGAAGAGCCCGGTCGCCGTCTCGGTCGAGAAGCCGCAGGCGTTGAGCGGGGCGATGAGCGGCGTGATGCCGCGTCGCTTGAAGGCGCGGGCGAGGCTTCGTCCATGCCAGTCGCGGCCATCGCCGAACATCACGATGGCGGCGTCGTTGCCTCTCTGTGTGCCCATGGTGTTAGGCGAAGGAGCGCGACAGAACGGCCGTGTCGATGCGCCCGCCCTCGAAACTCTCGCCGGTCTTGAGCGAGGTCACCGTCACCATCGCCGGGCTGAACAGCATGCGGTCGATCGCGTAGAAGTCGCCTTTCACCGCGGCGAAGATGGCGGCGAAGGGTTTGCCGTAATCCTTCGACTTGAGGCTCGGCAAATTCTCGGCAAGCGACCTGGCCTCCTTGGCGCCGCTCGATACGAAGAGCTGGGCGCGGCCGCCATAGATGATGGCGTCGTTCGTACGGCCCATGGCGGCGATGAAGTCCGGCGCAGGCGGCGGCAGCGGCGCCGTGGCGATGCCGTCGACGATATGGTCGAGCGGAAAGTGCAGCTCGTGCGCCTTATGCAACGCGACCTCGAGGCAGCGCGCCGCGATCTGCACCGTGCCCGCCAGGCTCGAGGTCGGCGCATAGATGAAGGTGAGGCGGTTCGGCTTGAGCTTGCAGGCCTTGGCCACCATTTCGACCAGCGCCGGAGGCGGCGGGCGGTCGGCTTCGAGCACGAGCACGGCGCTTGCGGCCGTGTCGCGATAGCCGAGCTCGTCGAACAGCTTCTCAGACGAACCGATGGCGCGCGCCGGCCCGGACCCGAGCACGCTGTATTTCTTGCCCTTGACCTCGGCCGAGAGGCTCCATCCGGCATATTGCGAGCCGAGGCAGGCAAGCACCGGCTGCGACGTATGCACCGTCACCATGAACGGCCAGGTGCTGTCAGGCTCTGTCGTCGCGAGCGACACACTGCCGAGGCCGCCGAGGCAGATCTCGCCGATCCGCCGCCCGGCCTCCAGACCGCCCACGGCGTTGACGCCGCAATCGATCCGGCATTCGCCGAGCGTCCCCTCCGTCACATCGACGCGAAGCGCGTCGGCATCAGCGATGAGCGCCTTGACGAGAGGCTCCGCCTCGACGTTGACGCTCGGCCAGGCTCTTGCTGCGCTTCGTGAAGCGGCTCGTCTCTCGCTGTCGTTCACCCGCGTCACTCCTGCTAATACCCTGAACCAATTTCAGAATCCGGCGCCTTCGCGCCTCGACCAGCCGTTTGGCTCCTGCCGCCGTGCCGGCGCGGGCCAACACAGTGCATATCGGACGGTTCTTGTCGATCCATTCCGACGGCTTTGGGCGATCGGCGACCCAGGCGGGCCACGTGGTGACCGCGGGCGCGGCGCTGCCGCGCGTGGCATAGACGATCGCCGACGCCATCGCGTCCTGAAACTTGGAGACGCGTGCCGGCAACTTGCCTTGACCTACCGCCTCAAGATGAAGGCGAAGGAGCGGTCTCGCGCCGCGATCGAAGATGTCGAGCGTCGCACCGGGACGCGGGTTGATCTCAAGGAGGAGGGGATCTTCGTCGCGCACGACGAAATCGGCGGAAGCCATCCCCTTGATCGCGTAGGTGCGGGCAACCTTGACGACGGCCGCCGTCATCTGCCGCGCCACCGGAGCGGAGATCGCTACCGGACCCACAGCGCCGCCATAGCGCCAGGGACTTGCGGGCCGGGGCGCGGTCCATTGCTCGCTGAAACCGAGAACGCGGGCGCCGCTCCCATTTGCAATGAAGAGCGCGGACACGGCACGCCCCGCGACGCGTTCCTGAAAGTAGGTATTGGCGGCGGCCTTCGCGCGCCGGCCCGGAACGATGTGACTTCCGCCGGCGCCGCCGCGCTTCTTGGCGAGCCAGGCGCCGCGTGCCCGAGGCTCGCTTGACGTCGGCGGATGGGCGATGCCGAGGCGGTCGAGTGCCGGAAAAAACTGCTCGGGCGATTTGAGGCGCGCCACCGTCGCGGCGTCGGTCCCGAGCAGAGGCCAGCGCTTGGCGATCAGCCTCAGCACCTCCGGCCGATCCTCGAACCCGGAACCGTAGACGAGCCCGAGAACGGGAGAGGGGGCAAGCGCGGCGAGCGTCTGGAGCGCAGGATAGAGCGTCTGCCAGCGGAACCCGAAGGCGATGCTGCCGGGCAGTTTGCGGCAAGCATGAGCCGCCTCTTGCGTGTCGGCGTCGGCAAAGAAATCGGCGACCAGCGGCGTAAATCCGGCGCGACGCGCCGCTCCCGCGAGCGCCCGTCCCGAGATGCTCGCGATCAGCAGCGAGCCTCCCTCACGCGGCGAGTTTCTGGGCAAGAGCGTAAGCGTCCCGGAAGTCGAGATAGAGCGGTTTCTCCGATTCGATCATCTGCTTGAAGAGGCCGGCTTCGGTCCGGTATTTGATGTTGCCGACCGCGAGTGCGCCGATGCCGACCGCCTTCGTTCCTTTGATCGGCTTGGCGTCGTCGTTCACTCCCACGCCCTCGACGCCTGCCGGCGGCACCGCATTCACGTCGGCCGCCACGAGAAGGTTCTTCGCCTCCTTCAGCTGGTCGACCGTGAGCAGCCTGCGGCCGGCGGGTCCTGCGGAAAAAATGATGTCGGCATCGCGCGCAAGCGCCGCTTTCTGCTCCTCGGTACTGCCGTCGGCAAAGCTGACATCGACACCGAAACGCGCTCGCGCTTCGTCGGCCAACCGACGCACGCGCTCAGGCCCGTCATATCCGACCAGGATCGACGACGCGCCGTCCATGGCGGCGATCACGGCTGAAGCGAAGGCGACAACGCCGGTTCCGCCGAACACCACGACGCGCTTGCCCTTCAGTCCGGCCGAGAACTTCTCTTTCAGCGCTTCCTTGGCGCAAGCGACCATGGCCGCGGCGGTCGTGAACGATCCCGCGGGATCGGCAAACACGGAAATCTCGAAGGGCGGCACCATAGCCTTCTTGGCGCGGTCCATCATGTCGAGCGCTTCCATGGCGCGCTTGCCGCCGATGAACACGCCGGTGCGCTTCACCCCCTCGGGGCCGCGCGAGAAGATCGCATCCTGCACGAGCCCCGCCACGTCCTCGACGGTGACGTTGGTATAGGGAATGGCGGCATCGAAACCGGCGTCGAGCGCCATGTTCACGTCGAACGGGCTCATATGCTTGAGCGGCGTGATCATGTGCAGAATGCGGGGGTTCCCCATCGTCGTTTCGTCTCCCTTTCAAGCCAAGCCCGCTGGCTTGGGGCTCAAGTCGCGGGCTTCGGAGGCACCGCTTTAGCACAATCGGCGGCGGGGCCAAGCTCCTACGATGGCGGGAGACCGAAATGGGCGGTGCCCAACCCGGCGGTCAGTTGACATCTTCGGAGATCTCGATCCGCGCACCTTCGTTGCGGCCTTGTGCCAGCGCGAAGCTCAGTCCGGGATGCTTGCAACGGGCCCGCAATCGGTCAAGCAAAGCCTCGCCCTCCGCCTGTGCCGCTGCAAAGGCGAAGCCGGTCGGACCCCACGAACTCTGTCCAAGCCCGACGATCCCTTGGTCGCGAAGCCAAGCAAGCACCTCGGCAACGCGCGGGCTCGCATAGGCCCCCCCTTGCGAGGGCGCGAAATAGGCACCCATGCGCGCTTGCAGATCGCCGACATGGCGGCAGAAGGCCGCGAAATCGCCCGCCGCGAGCGCAGGCAGCGCGCCTTGCGTGATCGCTTGCGAAAGCGCTTCGATCTCGCGCGGGGGAAAATCGGGCAGCGTCTGGAACGCCGCGATCTCGTTCGCGCCCACGAGCCCTTTCGCCGCCTCATCGAAGATCAGGAGCACGCGCCACGAAGACGGGAAGGGAACGCGGCTCAAAAGCTTTGGTAAATTCCCGTCGAGCGGCCCACCGTCGAGCACGGCCCCGCCTTGCGCGAAGGTGGCGATGCCGATGCCCGAACGGGCGCCGCGCCCGAGCCGCGCCGCGACCTCTTGCGGTTCGAGCCGAAGCCCTTCGAGGGCGCCGAAGGCGGAGCCGACGGCAAGGGCGAGCTGGGTGCCGGAACCGAGGCCCGCATGCGGCGGGATCGCTTCCTCGATCCGAAGGGCGTAGGTCTGTTCGATCCCGCAGCTCGCCGCGATCTCGTTGAGATACCGCAAGGCGCGCTCCCGTTCCGGCCCGCTCGTCGCAGACTTCTCCGCTCGCCTTAGGACCAGCCGGGTCCGCGGCTGATCGAGCGAGAGCCCGAACGAGCCGAACGGGCGGGCGCTGCGTCCACTTGGATCGAGAAAGCCGAAATGAAGCCGCGCGGTCGCGGTGACAATCGCCTCGCGCGGGCGCGCTGGCGCCGGGCTTGCATGTCTCGGCTCACGGGGAAAGGCCTCCATTGATCGGCCCATATCCTCTCGCTATGCTTCGGCTGAAAGGGAAGGCGAGTACTCTTTCAAAAGAGAAGGACGATGGCAACGGCCGAGCGGACCTATAGCAATGCCGAGGTCGAGGAGCGGCTCAAGAAGGAGCTGCCCCATTGGTACCTCGAGGACGGCTGGATCAGGCGCCGCTATCGCACCAATAGCTGGAAGGGCACGCTGATGGTGATCAACGCCGTGGGTCACCTGTCCGAGGCCGCCTGGCATCATCCGGACATCACCGCCTCCTATGCCTGGGTCGAGGTGAGGCTCATGAACCACGCCGCCAAGGGCATCACCGACAAGGACTTCGAGCTCGCCAAGAGGATCGAGGACCTCGTCCAGTGGCAGCCCGGCAAGGAGGGCGGCGCGTTGGAAGGGACCCCGGCCGAGGACATGCGCTTCGCCTACATCAAATACGACAAGCCCAAAGCCTGACCGTTTAGGCCCTGAACATCGCGCCTCTGTTGAATGGGACCCCCAAGTCCCGGGCCCACGGCCGCTTGCGCCTTGGAACTCACCTGTTTAATGGTGCCCGGCTGAATTCCCGCAAGAGGGGGCGGCCTTGCCATGACGGAATTGAAGATCAAGGGCGTCACCATCGTCGAGACGTTCGCCGAGGCCTTTCCCATGGTGGGCACGCGGATCGTCATCACGGCGCCCTCCCTCGAATGGGCTCTGACCGCCGCGCGCACCATGACCGGCTTTGCCACCTCGGTGATCGCATGCGGGGCTGAAGCCGGCATCGAGCGGACGCTCTCGCCCGACGAGACGCCGGACGGCCGTCCCGGCGTCGCCGTCCTGCTCTTCACTATGGACACCGAGAAGCTCCAGCGCCAGCTGCGCAACCGTGTCGGCCAGTGCGTGCTGACGAGCCCGGGCTCGGCCTGCTTCGCCGGACTCGATGGCGAGAAGAAGCTGAAGCTCGGGGCGTCGCTTCGCTTCTTCGGCGATGGTTGGCAGATGTCGAAGCTGATGGGAGGGCGGCGGTTCTGGCGCATCCCGGTCATGGACGGCGAATTCCTGTGCGAGGCGACGACCGGCCTCACCAAGAAGGCGGTGGGCGGCGGCAATCTCCTCGTGCTCGGCAAGTCGCATGGGGCGGTGCTCGCCGCGTGCGAGCGCGCGGTCAAGGCCATCGCCGAAATCGAGGGCGCGATCACGCCGTTCCCGGGAGGGATCGTGCGCTCTGGCTCGAAGGTCGGCTCCAAATACAAGGGCCAGATCGCCTCGACCAACGATGCCTATTGCCCGACGCTCAAAGCCGCCGTCGATACGGCCCTTCCGCTCGAGGTCGAAGCGGTGTTGGAGATCGTCATCGACGGGCTGACCAAAGACTCCGTCGCAAAGGCGATGCGTGCCGGCTGCCATGCCATCGCCGAAGGCGGCGCCGACACGGGCGTCACCCACATCACCGCCGGCAACTACGGCGGCAATCTCGGCCCGCATCATTTCCATCTCAAGGAGATCGTCGCGTGAGCGCGCTGATCTTCGAGCTGAGAAGCGCGCCCGATGAGAGGCTCGATCTCGCGCCGCTCACACCGGAACGGCTCGACGGCCTCAAGTCGAAGGAGATCGAGGCGCTCGCGATCGGGACCACGCGCGTGCCGTTGACCGTCGGCGACGCCTTCAAGCTCAAGGGCAACGACCCGGCCGAGCTCAGATTCGTCGGCACGGACATGCGCTGCGACAAGATCGGCGCCGGCATGACCAAGGGCGCGATTATCGTCGATGGCGATGCCGGGGCCTATCTCGGCGCCGGCATGAAGAAGGGGACGATCGAAGTCAACGGCAACGCCGGCGTTTTGGCCGGCGCTAGCATGGCGGGCGGCACCATCGCCATCTCTGGCGATGCCGGCGAGCGCGGCGGCGGCATCAATGTCGGCGAGACCCTCGGCATGAGGGGAGGGGTGCTCACCATCGGCGGCAAAGCGGGATCGTTGCTCGGCGAACGCATGCGGCGGGGACTGGTGGTCGTGGGGGGCGACGCGGGGGACTATGCCGGCGGGCGCATGGTCGCCGGAACCATTCTCTTCAAGCGGAGCGTCGGCGCCAATGCCGGTTTTGGTCTCCGCCGCGGCAGCCTGATCTTTGTCGAGGAGCCGAAAGACGTGTTGCCGACCTTCGGCGATTGCGGCGTGCTCGAATTCGACTATCTCAGGCTTCTGGAGAACTGGCTTCGCGATAACGGCAAACCGGTCAACCTTGGCTCGCGCGCCCGCAGGCTCATGGGCGACATGTCCGTGCTCGGCAAGGGCGAGATGCTGATCCTTGCGTGAGCCTGCCGCGAACCCATATTGGCTATGCTCCCAAGCCATGCGGATCTTGCGTGATCGGCTTGCACAATGACTGGTTCCCCTTACGTCCTTCTTGACGACAGCCTGACGCCGGGCGGCCGCAGCCTGCTCTACACCGGCGCGGAGCACGTCGTTGCGGCCTACACCCCTGCCGAGGTCGAACAGGCGCTGGAGCAGGTCGAGGCGGGGCTTGCGCGCGGCCTCCATGCCGCAGGCTTCTTCGCCTACGAGCTTGGCTATTGTCTGGAGCCGAAGCTCAGGCACCTCATTCCCGACGGCCGCCGCGTACCGTTGTTCTGGCTCGGACTCTTCCGCGCACCTCTTCCGCTCGACGATCCCGGCACCCGGGCCTGGCTCGGGACCCACGCCGCGGCCGGACAGGCCACGATCTC
>DASUQP010000170.1:0-6275 GCA_036280475.1 Methyloceanibacter sp.
GATATTGTGAAGCGAGCCGTGCCCGGCGCCGAGGAGCTGATCTCATACCAAATCCCCGCCTACCGGCACGGGGGCGGCTATTTTCTCTATATCTCGGGATGGAAGGCGCATTATTCGCTTTATCCGGCGACCGAAGCCCTCGTCGCCGCTCTCAAGGACGACATCGCGCCCCATCTTGCCAACAAGAACACCATTCGCTTCAAGCTCTCTGATCCCGTCCCCGGTCGACTGATTGAACGGATCGCGAAGCTCCGTGCCAAGGAAGTTGCGGAGAAAGCCAAGGCCAAGGCCTCCAAGATCAAGGCCTCCAAGATCAAGATCGCCAAGTCGAAAGCGAAGCGATGACCTGAGCCGCGCGCCGCCGATGCGGGTCCGATGGCCTATTCGGGCTTCAGCCTGATGCGGGCGACGATCGTTCCGGTCTTGAGATCGACCACGGCGATCTCGGGGCCCGCCGCCGAATTGAGATGGAGTGCGAGCCGGTCGCCATCAAGAGAGAGCGCCGTGACCGACGCATCCTTGGCGATTGCGAGCTCCGCCTCCACGTGACCCGGCATTTCGGCTGAAACACCCCCGTCTTGCCCTCCGCGCGAGGCCTGATAGACAATGGCCGCGAGCACGAAGGCGAAGCCGCCGACCAGCAACAACCCCATCACGATCACGGCGATTTTCAGCACCCGCACCTGCCGCGGGGTGAACACCGTGCCCGTTGACGGCCTATTCTCGGACTCGTCCAGGACCGCCATTCCTCGAAGACCTCATGCCTCAGTCACCAAAATCACCCGCCCTCAAGCGGCTTCAGGCCGAAGCGGAGGCGAGCCATGAAGGCTTACGGCTCGACCGGTTCTTGAGCGAGCGCCTGCCCCAGCTGAGCCGCACCCGCGTGCAGAGCCTGATCAAAGAGGGTCGCGTCTCGTTGGGCGGGGCGACCATAATTGACGTGAAATACCGGGTCAAACCGGGCGAGCGCTTCCGGCTCGATCTGCCGCCGGCGGCGGCGCCGGAGCCGCGCGGCGAGTCGATCCCTCTGGACGTGATTTTCGAGGATGACGCGCTGATCGTCATCGACAAGCCGGCGGGACTCGTCGTCCATCCGGGCGCCGGCCACCCCGCCGGCACGCTCGTCAACGCGCTGATCGGCCATTGCGGCGCGAGCCTCTCAGGCATCGGCGGTGTCGCGCGCCCCGGCATCATCCATCGTCTCGACAAGGACACGAGCGGGCTGATGGTCGTGGCCAAGACCGATGAGACGCATCGTGCGCTCGCCGAACAATTCGCCGACCATGGCAAATCTGGCGTGCTTGAACGCGGCTATGTCGCTCTCGTTTGGGGCGTCCCCGCCCGCCCGTATGGCACGATCGATGCCCCCATCGGCCGCCACCCGACGAGCCGGACCAAGATGGCAGTGCTGCGGTCGAAGGGGCGCGCTGCCGCGACCCATTGGCGTGTGATCGCGACGTTCGGCCGCGGCAAAGAAAAGATCGCGTCTCTGCTCGAGTGCACGCTCGAGACCGGGCGCACCCACCAGGTGCGCGTGCATCTCGCTCATATCGGTCATCCCTTGATCGGCGATCCGCTCTACGGCCCGGGCTTCAAGTCGAAGCTCCGCAAGCTTCCCGAACCGGTGCGCGGCAAGCTCGAGGCGCTCGATCGCCAGGCGCTCCACGCCGCAAAGCTTGCCTTCGCTCACCCGCTCACCGGCACATTACTCAAATTTAACAGTCCACTTCCCCGCGATCTCTCTGAGATCGTTGAGGCTTTCAAGGAAGTGTGAAGACATCGCGGTCTTTTTTCGCAAGCGCAAAGGCTCTATAGAGAGGAACGCCGAAGGGCGGAGTGAGTTTGGCACGGTTGTGGCCCCGTAAGGGCCGCTGGAGACGGGTTTTCATGGCTGCGAGGAGTTTGCCGAGTGTTGGCGCCCAGGGCGGACTGACGCGCTACCTCGAAGAAATCAGACAGTTTCCGATGCTCGAGCCGCAGCAGGAGTATATGCTCGCCAAGAGCTGGCGCGAGCATGAGGACCGCGACGCGGCGCATCAGCTCGTCACCTCGCACCTCAGGCTCGTGGCGCGCATCGCCATGGGCTATCGCGGCTACGGCCTTCCCATCGGCGAGGTGATCTCGGAGGGAAATGTCGGGCTGATGCAGGCGGTGAAGCGCTTTGATCCCGACAAGGGCTTTCGCCTTGCCACTTACGCCATGTGGTGGATCAGGGCCGCGATCCAGGAATACATCCTGCGCTCCTGGAGCCTCGTGAAGATGGGCACCACGGCGGCGCAGAAGAAGCTGTTCTTCAACCTGCGCAAGATCAAGGGCCAGCTCAAGGCGCTGGACGAAGGCGACCTCAGGCCGGACCAGGTGAAGCGCATCGCAAATCAGCTCGGCGTGACCGAAGAGGACGTCGTGTCCATGAACCGCCGGCTCGCAGGCGACAGCTCGCTGAACGCTCCGGTCCGGAACGACGCCGAAAGCGGCGAGTGGCAGGACTGGCTGGTTGACGACACGATGGATCAGGAGACCGCGCTCGCAGAGTCTGAGGAGCGCGACCGACGGCGCGGGATGTTGAACGACGCGCTCAAGGGCCTGAACGCGCGCGAGCGCCGTGTCTTCGAAGCGCGCAGGCTCGCCGAGGAGCCGCTCACGCTCGAAGAGCTGTCCGCAGAGTTCGGCGTCAGCCGCGAGCGCATCCGGCAAATCGAGGTGCGCGCCTTCGAGAAGGTGCAGAAAGCGGTACAGAAAGCAGCCACGGCGGCGTCCCAACGCGAGCCCGCCCCGGCCCAGTGACCTCTCCCTCCCCCGCGGTGGAGAAAGCGCCGGCTCAGGGCATGACCGCCATGAAGCGGCTCGCCGTCAACGCCATCGAAATCGCCTATCTTGACGAGGGCAATGGTCCCGCAATCGTCCTCGGTCACTGCTCGAGCGCATCGCACAAGGAATGGCTGCCGCTGATCGAGACGCTGAAATCCGATTGGCGCGTGCTCGCCCCCGATTTCATCGGCTACGGGCAGTCGGAGCCTTGGCCGGCCACCGAGCCCTTTTCCATTGACGCCGACATCGAGGTGCTGCGTGCCGTCGCCAAGAAGGCGAAGGGCCCGCTCCATCTCGTCGGTCATTCTTACGGCGCGGCCTTGGCGCTGGAGGCGGCGCGGACCCTGGGGTCACGCGTTAGGAGCCTCACGCTCGTCGAGCCGGTCTCGTTTCATCTGTTGCGGCTGGAGGGAAGACCCGAATGGGCCGAGGTCGAAGGGCTCGGCCGTGCCGTGCTCGGCGCCGTGGCAAAGGGCGAGGACCGCGAAGCGGCCAAGGCCTTCATGACCTATTGGCTCGGGCGCACGCGCTGGTGGCTTTCGCCCGACCGCTTCAAGTCGGCAATCGCCGCGACGATCCCCAAGGTCGCGCTCGAATTCTCGATCGCCATCGACGCCAAAACGACTTTGCAGGATTATGCCGGGATCACCGCGCCGACACTTCTGATCGCAGGCAGCAAGACGCGGGCGCCGACCCGCGCCGTCGTCGATCTCTTGGCCGCAACGTTGCCCAACGCGAGGCTCGCCATCCTCCCGGGCGCGGGGCATATGAGCCCCTTCACCCATCCGGCCGAGCTCAACCGCCTCATCATCGACTATCTCTGTTCTGAGCGCTGACCCGCTCGGCGGCGCGCTCGGGTTGCGGACTCCGCTCCTCGGCCGGCAACTCCTCGATATCGCGGGCGAACAACTCTTCGAGTTCCTTCGCCTGCGACTGTGCGTTGGCGCGAACCTTCTCCAGGTCCGTGTAGTATTGATAGTCCTGATAGAGCCGCCGCTCGTCCTGCTGCTTGAAGGTTTCGGTCAGGCGCTTGACCTCGGGCTCGCGCAGACCCAGGCCGCGCAGCAATGTCTTGGTCAGCGCCAGCGCCGACAAGAAGGTCTCGCGCTCGATGATGGTCACGCCGAGATCCATGAGCTTATGCACGTGGGTCCGGTCCCGCGCCCGCGCGTAGATGGTAAGATCGGGAAAGTTCGACCGCACGATCTCCGCGACCCTGAGCGAACTCTCGACATTGTCGATCGCCAGCACGAAGGCGCGCGCCTTGTCGACGCCTGCGGCGCGAAGGATGTCGAGGCGCCCAGCGTCTCCATAGTAGATTTGCGCGCCGAAGCGCTTCACGAAATCGACCTGCTCGATATTGGAATCGAGTGCGGTGAATGGGATGCGGCGGGCGCGCAGGACGCGGGCCACGATCTGCCCGAAGCGGCCGAAGCCTGCGACGATGACGTGCTGGTCGCTGTCCGGCGGCATTTCGTATTCGGGCGGCGCAGGCTTGAGCGCCCGGTTGATGGCGTCATCGATGAGGAGGAGGAGCGGCGTCGCGGCCATGGACAGGGTTACGGCAAGCGTCAAAAAATTGGCCGTCTGCCGGTCGATGACGCCTTCGAGCGCTCCCGCCCCGAACAGAACGAAGGCGAACTCGCCGCCCTGGCTGATCACGAGGCCAAGCCGCCGCGCGGCCGCATTATCCAATCCCCACCATCGGCCGAGCAGATAAAGGATCGCGGCCTTGAGGGCGACGAGCCCGAGGACCAACGCGAACAGCTTGACAGGCTCGCCCACGAGCACGCCGAGATCGATCGACATGCCGACGGCGATGAAGAACACGGCGAGCAACAGCCCTTCGAAAGGCGCGATGTCGGCCTCGATCTGATGGCGGTATTCCGAGTCGGCGAGCAGCGCGCCGGCGATGAAGGCGCCGAGCGCAGCCGAGAGCCCGGCCGCCTCCATCACCAGAGCCACGCCCACGACCGTCAGAAGCACGCTTGCCGTCATCGCCTCGCGCACGCCGGTGGCCGCGACGATGCGGTAGAGCCGGTTCAACAGAAAGCGCCCGGCGACGATCACCCCGAGGATGGTGCCGATGGCAATCAGAGCTTTGCTGATGTCCATGCTCGGCTCATCCGCGCCGAAAGCGAACAGCGGCACGAGCGCGATCAGCGGGATCGCGGCAAGGTCCTGGAACAGCAGCACGGAGAAGGCGAGCCGGCCGTGGCGTGTCGTGAGCTCGCCCTTCTCCTCGAGCACTTGGAGTGCGAACGCCGTCGAGGAGAGCGAGAGCGCGAGCCCGATGAACAGCGCCTGCGCCGCGGGCAGCCCAAGCCCGATGCCGATCGCGGCAAGCATCGCGGCGGTCGCGACGAGCTGGGCCGTGCCGAGCCCGAAGATCGCCGAGCGCATAGACCATAGCCTGACGGGGCGAAGCTCAAGCCCTATCACGAACAAGAGCATCACGACGCCGAACTCGCCGAAATGGAGCAATTCCCCCACGTCGTCCAGCGCATAGAGGGGCCCGAGCACGTAAGGTCCGATAATGACGCCGCCGGCGAGATAGCCAAGCACGGCGCCCATGCGAAGGAATCGGCCGAGAGGGGCGGCGATGGCGGCTGCGGCAAGGAACACCGCGACCTGAATCAACTGTGCCGTTTCCATGACGAATCCTTCGCGAATGCGTCCGGTTGGGGTAGCACGCGGATGGAAAACTCACTAGCCGGGACCACGCACCCGCTGCTGATCCGTTTCTCGCGCTCTCCCCCCTGCCTTCGCCGAAGCGAAGCCGCGGCGGCTTCGCGCAGGCAGGTTGAGGGAGAGCACGCGCGCCGTTTGGCGCGCGGTGAGGGGTGAGCGGGCGTAAGCCCGCGTCAAAAGAGATTCACCCCCCTCACCCTTCCCGCCATTCGTCGCGTTGCGCGCGCCGGGCGGGAAGCCCTCTCCCACGAGGGAGAGGGAAAAGTCGTGCTTTCGAGCCTGCACGACCGCGACTAGCGGCAACCCTCTACGCTCCTCGTCATTGCCGGGCTTGACCCGCCTACGCGGGCCGAAGCCTCGTGACCACTCCCGCCAGCCATCGCTTCGGCGGGCGAAGGCCCGGCAATCCATTCCATTGGCGCTTCATCTCTTGGAGACGAAACGGCTTGGATGCCCGGACAAGCTTGCGCCTGGGCCGGCGAAGCCGGACCCGGGTGTCTGGCATGACGAAGGTTGCGGGCCTCGGGGGAGGAAGGGCCACGGTTAGGACTGCGCGCGGCCCCGGTCCATGCTAGGGAGGGCGGCGATGGGGCCGCATGAAACTTCACCCAAGCCAAGCTTTACAGAAGCGCTCGCGCTGTGGGGCAGGATCGGCATCCTGTCCTTCGGCGGCCCCGCGGGTCAGATCGCGCTGATGCATCGACTGCTTGTCGATGAGCGGCGATGGATCACCGAAGAGCGCTTTCTGCATGCGCTGAACTTTTGCATGCTTCTTC
>DASUQP010000171.1:0-16743 GCA_036280475.1 Methyloceanibacter sp.
GATCCGCGACAGCGGCACGAAGGTCATGGTGACGCTCGACCTTGCGCTGCTGTTCGAGAAGGTCGAGGCCATGCTCGCGCGCGGGATTCTTGAAAAAGCCGTGGTCGCGCGCTTCCCCTCGCTGCTACCTCCCTTGAAATCGGCCGGCTTCAAGTTGCTGCAACGCACGAAGCTCGCCAACCCAGCGGCGTCAAGCGCCAGGGATCGGATCGTGCCGGAACGGACCGTGCTCGCCAATGACGGCCGATATCAGCGGCCCCCGATCACGCCGGACGCGATCGCGGTCTTGCAATACACCGGCGGCACGACGGGGACGCCGAAGGGAGCGATGCTCAGCCATGCCAACCTTACGGTCAATGTCGGCCAGGTGATCGCCTGGCGGAACCGCCAAGCAACCGAGGCAGACCGCATCCTCGGCATCCTGCCGCTCTTCCACGTCTTCGCCATGACCACGGTGATGAATTACGGGATCGCCGGTGGCATGGAACTGATCCTCCTGCCCAAGTTCGAGCTCGTCCCGACGCTCAAGCTGATCGGCAAACTCCGCCCGACCATGATGCCCGGGGTGCCGACGCTCTATAACGCCATGCTGCGGCACCCGAAGATCGCCAAGTTCGATCTCTCCTCGCTCGAATTCTGCATCTCCGGCGGCGCGGCGTTGCCGGTCGAGGTGAAACGCGAGTTCGAGGCGATGGCGCGTTGCGGCCTGGTGGAAGGCTACGGCCTGAGCGAAACCGCGCCGGTCGCGACCTGCAATCCCGTCCGGAACGGAAAGGAAGGGTCGATCGGTCTGCCCCTTCCCGCCACCGAAATCTCCATTCGCTCGCTCGAAGATCCAACACAGGAGATGCCGCGCGGAGAGCCCGGGGAAATCTGCATCGCGGGTCCGCAGGTGATGTCCGGCTATTGGAACAAGCCGCAAGAGACCGAGGCGGCGTTCGTCGGGCGTTACTTCCGAAGCGGCGACGTGGGCTACATGGACGAGGACGGCTACATCTTCATCGTCGACCGCATTAAGGACATGATCAATTGCTCGGGCTTCAAGGTCTATCCGAGGCGGGTCGAGGACGCACTCTACGCGCATCGCGCCGTCGCCGAAGTGACCGTTGTCGGGATTCCCGATCACTATCGCGGCGAAGCGCCGAAGGCCTACGTCAAGCTGAAGGAAGGCATGGCGGCAACGGCAGCGGAACTGCACGAGTTCCTGAGAGAAAAGCTGTCGAAGTTCGAGCTGCCGGCTGAAATCGAGTTCCGCGACGAGCTGCCCAAGACCATGGTCGGCAAGCTGTCGAAGAAAGAGCTCCGCGCCGAAGGGCAGCGCCAATCGCGCTAATTAGTCGGCACTTGGACGGCCGAGGCTGTAAGGCGCCGCCTTACCGCCACCAGGGCAGGAGGGGCTCCTGTATCCCCATCTCGCGCTGCTGTCGCCGCAACTGACGACGCTCTCTCCGCGTCAGGGGGACCGGCTGGGCGAGGGTCGCATCGGCGGTCTCGGCCGGCGCCGTATCGTCGCTCGCGGCCTCCGCTTCGGCGGCGTCTCTATCGTCAGGCGCGGGCGTGGCTTGCTCGGTGGATTTTGCCGCGGGCTCCGCTTTCGGCGACGGCTTCGCCGCTGTTGCGACTGGCTTGGCAGCGGTGGCGACAGGCTTTGGGGTAGCGACCGGCTTGGCGGCGGCGGTGGCAACCGGCTTCGGCTGGGCCTTTGGCTTCGCAGGCACCGCAGCGCTCTTCGCCGCGGGCTGAGCCGTCGAGGGGGCGGCAGCTTCCGTTGCGATCGGCTTTGCCATGAGCATCATGCTCGGGACGTTCTCTCCCGACAGCCGCGCCGTGGTATCGGCATCAGGCGAGACGGCGAGGAAGCCATATCCGCGCCCGGCATCGATTTCTGTGGGGGACTCGGTGGGGGACGCGATCTCTTGCGTGACAGGCGTCACCGGTTCAGGCGCCACCGCCGGTGCCTCCGTCAAGGACGGTTCGGCGGGCAGTTGTGGCGTCGTCATCTGCGGCGTGGTCATCGCCTGCATCTCTTGCTGCGCTTCGGCGGCGCCGATCGACGCTTTTTCGACCGTCGCGTCCGCGCTCGGGACGGAAGCGGGCTCTGCCGGCACCGCGGCCGCGGCAGAAGGCGGTGCTGCCTCCGGTAGTTGCGGCGTCACCGACGCCTCGATCTGCTGCGATCCGTCCGCAGGCGCCTCCGGAGTGACCTCCGCTGGCGGCGGAGACGTGCGGTACCATGTTCTCTCGCCGCAGAGCAGCCACGCCTTGCAGCCCTTGAGCAGGAGCTGCTTGCGCGACACGACGGTCAGCGTCGCGCTGTAGGTCTGCCCGTCCTCGGGATTGTAGATTTTTCCGGTCCAGGTCGAAGGCGCGCTGGGAACAAGCTGGCTGAAGATCGGCAATCCCATGATCTGCCGGCCGCGCTGCGAGGGATTCTGATTGCGAACATCGTGCAGGGGCTGTCCCTTGCGGTCGTTCGGGTCCTTGAGCCAGGCGATCTTGGCGCAGAGATTGGTCCGCTTCGTTCCGCATTTGAAAACGTGGATCTTGGACTCGCGCTCGGCGTCCGGCTTCATCCAATAGCCGGTGGGATCGGCCGAGGCGGCGTGGGACTGGCTGACGGGAGAGAAGAGAGCAGCGGTCAAGAGCCCGATCACCGCAGCACACGCATGATGCTTCATAAGCACCTCCAAAATCGTCGCGCCTGGCACGTTTCGCGCCACGGCAATCACTCGGTTACGTCCTTTCCCCCTGTCCCTTGCCGAACCCTGCGAGGCCTCTGTCTCACCCGATGGCGCGTTTGATCCGCGCTCATTGTCTCGTTCGGCCGGCTATGCGGCGCCGGCTCCCGTCCGTGTTTCCACCCCTTCCACGATGGCCGCGACACCCATGCCGCCGGCCGTGCACACCGATATTAAACCTCTCCGGCCGCCCTCGCTATGCAGGAGCTTGGCCAAGACCGCCACGATTCGCGCTCCTGTGGCCGCAAAAGGATGCCCGAAAGCTATTGATGAGCCCTTGACGTTGAGCTTCGCGAGGTCGATCGACCCCAGGGCTTCGCTCCGCCCCAGACGGCGACGGCAATAGTCCTCGGATTCCCATGCTCTTAGAGTCGCCAGCACCTGCGCCGCAAAAGCCTCATGAATCTCATAATAATCAAAGTCCTGCAGCGCAAGGCCGGTTTGCTGGAGGAGGTCGCTCACGGCAACGGTCGGCGCCATCAGAAGTCCTTCACCTTGAACGAAATCTACGGCAGAAGTGCGGCCCAGGCCGAGATAGGCCTGCACCGGGATTCCCCGCTTTTCCGCCCACTCCTCCGAGGCCAGAAGGACGGCGGCGGCGCCGTCGGTGAGCGGGGTGGAGTTGGCTGCGGTGATCGTGCCCGCCCCCGAGCGGTCGAAAACGGGCTTCAGCTCGGCCATTTTCTCGAGCGAAATGTCCTCGCGGATATTGTTGTCCCGGAACACGCCGGCGAAGGGAATCACGAGGTCGTCCATGAAGCCCTCGTCGTAGGCGGCGGCCGCCTTCTTGTGGCTTTCATAGGCCAGTCGATCCTGGGCCTCGCGGCTGATGCCCCATTCCTTGGCCATCAGTTCGCAATGCTCTCCCATGCTGAGGCCGGTGCGCGGTTCGGAGGTCGAGGGCGGCTGGGGGGCAAGCTCGGCGGGGGTGAAGCCTTTGAAGGAGGCCGCTTTTTGGCCGAGGCTGCGGGCGCGAGACATGCTCACCAGGCGCTGGGCGAACTTGCGCTGGAACACGATCGGCGCGTCGCTGGTCGTGTCGGAGCCGAACGCGATGCCCGATTCGATCTGCCCGGTCGCGATCTTAGCGGCAAGGCCGAGCGCGCCTTGGAGGCTCGTGCCGCAGGCCTGCATCATGGTAATGCCGGGGGTCGTCGGGGCGAGCGCGCTGCCGATCACCGCCTCGCGGGCGAGGTTCCAGTCCTTGGCGTGAGTCACGACGGCGCCACCCACCACTTCGTCGATATGGGTGCCGTGGAGCGCGAAGCGGTCGATGAGACCGCCAAGCGCCGCGACGATCATGTCGAGATTGGAGAGCTCGACGTAAGCCGTGTGCGAGCGGCAGAAGGGAGTGCGCGACCCCCCCAACACCGCAACGCGCCGCATCGAAGCCTCAGCCATCTCGTCCCTCTCGGCTCCCGGTCCTTGCTCTAGGCCGCAGCCGCCGTCGCCGCCCGCGCTTCCTTGCGCCGGTAGTGCAGCGGACCGCCGCGGAAGGGCGCAAAACCTGTGCCGAAGACGACGCCCGCATCGACGTGATCGGCGCTCGCCACCACACGGTCGGAAAGCGCGCGCTCGGCCTCGTCGAGCATCGGTTTCACCAACTCGCGTCCGAGGCGCTCAAGCTCGGCCTGATCGTAGGCGACAGGTTCGCGTTTCGGCTTGCCCCCCTGCCAAAGATAGAAGCCCTCGCCCGTTTTCTTGCCGAGCTTGCCCTGCTTGACCAGAGCCGCCAGAACGTTGTCGCCCTCGGGCGCAAGATCGAGCTCCTCGCCGACGTGATTGGCAATGTCGAGGCCGACCATGTCCATGAGCTCGAGCGGTCCCATCGGCATGCCGAATTTGAGCGCGGCCTGATCGATCTTCTCGCGCGGCTCGCCCAATTGGTAGCGGCGCACCGCCTCCATCATGTAGGGCGCAAGCACGCGGTTCACGAGGAAGCCGGGACAGCTCTTCACGATCAGCGGCAGCTTGTTGATGGCGTTGACGAAGGCGCAGGCCTTGCGCACCTCCTCTTCGCGCGTTCGCTCCCCGCGCACGACCTCGACCAGCGGAAGCTGCGCCACGGGATTGAAGAAATGCAGTCCGACCAGACGCCCCGGATCGGCAAGAGGCCTCGCGATATCCTCGAGACGGAGCGATGACGTGTTCGTGGCGAGCACCGCCCTCGGCTTCACCTCCCGCTCGAGCGCCCGAAACAGGCTCTGCTTGACGTCCAGCTTCTCGACGATCGCCTCGATCACCACGTCGGCTTGCTTGATGTGCCTGCCGGACGGATCGGCGATGAGGCGGGCGGCCGCGGTGTCGATGGCGAGCGGGGTGCGAAGCTGACGCTTGAACAGGCTCTTGGCGCGGGCGAGCGCCTTTGCGATCTGCGCTTCGTCGAGATCCTGGAGGCTCGCCTGCATGCCCTGGACCACGCACCACGCCGCGATGTCGCCGCCCATCGTGCCGGCGCCGATCACATGCACGCGTCGCGGCTTGAATCCATTCTTTGGCGCCTCGTCCTTCAGCATCTCCGACAGCTTGAACACGCGGCGCAGATTGCGCGAGGCTTCGCTTGCCATGAGCGGCGTGAACATCTCGGTCTCGGCGATGCGCATGCGCGCGGGGTCGTCGCCGTAGCGCTCGAACAGATCGATGAGGCGGAATGGCGCCGGGTAATGCTCCTCGCGGACCTTCGCGGCGGTCTTGGCGCGCATTTGCCTGGCGAGAAGCCCGCGCGCCGGCTGCTTGAGCATGAGCCGCTTCCACCACGGCGCGCCCCGCGACTTGCGCTTCTGGAGCACGGCCTTGCGCGCGGCCCAGCGGAGATTGTGACGGGTCGCCACGAGTTGATCGACGAGACCCATGGCCCTGGCCGCCGTGGGGCGCAGCATCCGACCCGTCAGCATGGCGGTCATGGCGTCCAGGGGTCCCGCGGCCTCGATCGCGCGCACCGTGCCGTTGAGCCCCGGGAAAATGCCGAGCTTCACTTCGGGAAAGCCGAGCCGCGTCGCCTCCTCGCGGTCGGCGATGCGCCAGTCGCAGGCGAGCGCAAGCTCGAGCCCGCCGCCGAGGCAATAGCCGTGAATGGCCGCGACCACCGTCACGGGAAGCCGGTCGATCCGGTTGAGCAGCTCGAGCGTCTGTTTCACCACATCTTCGATCTTCTGCTCGGTGTCGAAGTTTTCGAATTCCCTGATGTCGGCGCCGGCAATGAAGCTTCGCTCCTTGGCGCTCATCAGCACGAGACCCTTCACCTCGCCTGACGCAGCCGCCTGCTCGACCGCCATGACGATCTCGCCGAGCTCCTCGGTCGCCCGGCGGCTGAGCGAGTTCATGCTTTCGCCCTGGCGATCCATCACCGCCCAGGCGATGCCTTCGAAATCGACGGTGAAACGCCAATCCTGCAAATCGGGGAGTGTCGTCGGCATGGTCGGACGCTACTCGGCGGCAATATTCTCGGGTCGGGTGGCGCTGTCCTGAGGCGGCGGCGCGGGCGACCGGCCCCGCGCAAGCTCGCTCGCCGCGAAATCGTCAACGGCGATGGCCCGGGCCACGAGATCGCGAAGCTCGGCAAGGGCGCGCGCTTCGGTCGCGCTGAGCACGCCTTTCGATTCCGCTTCGGCAATCCAGTCGTGGTCGTGGAAACGCCGCACCTCGCCCTTGCGGATCGCCCGCTCGAGCTTCCTGTCGGCCTCCTCGCAGGCGACCGCCTTGGCAAGCGTATAGTCGAGCAACCCGACCCGGTCTTTCGGATCGTCGGTCGCGTAGATGTGGCGTGTGAGGCGATCGCGGAACGCGCCAGGCTCGAGTGCCGCGCGCACGATTTGCTTGCCGGCTTCGTCGCTCGCCGGGCGCCGTCGCAGACCGAACGGAAAGACGAGCGGCGCCATCGCCCAGGCCGCCCACCTGACCGGAAAATTGCGCAAGGTGCCGACCAGCGCCTGATCGAAGCGGTAGAGGCAGTTTCTCGCGCAATACTCCACGACCTTGAGGTCCTCCTTGGGGCGGCCGTCGTCGTCATAGCGCTTGAGCACAGAGGAGAGGAGATAGAGCTCGGCGAGCGCGTCGGCCATGCGCCCGGTGATCTTCTGCTTCACCTTCAGCCCGCCGCCGAGGAGCGCCACCGTCGCGTCGGCGACGAGCGCAAAGGAGCGCGACGCACGCGCAAGCTCGCGCCACAAGGCCCTCGTGTCGCCGGCATTCGGCGGCGCCGAGGCGAAAAGGCCGAAGGTCAGGTTATGGAACAGCGCGCCGGCGGCATTCGAGACCGTGAAAGCGACGTGGTCCTCGAAGGCGCGCGCGAAGCGCTCAGTGCCGCGTGCGCGATCGGGGTCTTGAAGCGCCTCGATCTCGGTGAAGAGATAGGGGTGACTGCGCAGCGCGCCTTGAGCGAAGGTGATCAGCGTGCGCGTGAGGATGTTGGCGCCTTCGACGGTGATGGTGACCGGCGTCATTTGATAAGCGCCCTGAAGGTAGTTGCTCGGCCCATCGCAGATGCCCTTGCCGCCATGGATATCGAGCGCATCGTTCACGCTCTGACGCATGCGCTCGGTCGAGACGTATTTGAGCAGCGCCGAGAGCACGGCGGGCTTCTCGCCGGCCGAGACCATCGAGGCGGTCAGCGCCCGCGCGGCCTCGAGCGCGTATGCCGTCTCGATCATGCGCGCAAGCGGCTCCTCCACGCCCTCCATGTAGCCAATCGGCAAATTGAACTGCTTTCTGATGCGTGCGTAGGCTGTGCTGGCGCGGAGCAGGGCTTTTGCCGCGGCGGCGCTCGTCGCGGGAAGCGAGATGGAGCGTCCCGCTGCGAGGCAGCTCATCAGCATGCGCCACCCCTGCCCGGCCCTCTCCTCGCCGCCGATGATCCAATCGATCGGAACGAACACGTCGCGTCCGCGCGTTGGGCCGTTGGGAAAGCCTGTGCCCCCGGGAAGATGCCGCCGTCCGATCTCGACGCCGGGATGGTTCGTGGGAATGAGCGCAAGCGTAATGCCGACATCCTCGCCGCGGCCGAGATGCTTCTCCGGATCGAACAGGCGGAACGCAAGGCCGAGCAGCGTCGCGTTGGGCGCAAGCGTAATGTAGCGCTTGTCCCAGGTGAGCCTGATGCCAAGAGTGTCCCTGCCCTCATGCTCTCCGCGCGTGACGACGCCGATGTCCTGCATGGCGGCGGCGTCGGAGCCGGAGAACGGCCCGGTCAGCGCGAAGCAAGGGATCTCCTCGCCTCTGGCGAGACGCGGCAGGAAATGTTCCTTCTGCGCATCGGTGCCGTATTTCTCGATCAGCTCGCCGGGGCCGAGCGAATTCGGAACCATGACGATGGTGACGCCGCCGGGGCTCCGCGATGAAATCTGGCCGAGGATCAGCGACTGCGCCTGGGCGGAGAAGCCGAGACCGCCGTGCTCCTTGGAGATGAGCATGCCGAGAAAGCCGCGTTCGCAGACGAAGCGCCAGATGTCGGCGGGAATGTCGTGCAGTTCGTGACGGATGCGCCAATCGTCGAGCTTCCTGCAGAGCTCGGCGGTCGGCCCGTCGAGGAAGGCGCGCTCCTCGGCGGTGAGCGTGACCGGCGCGACGCGGCGAAGCTTTTCCCAATCCGGCGTTCCGGAGAAGAGCTCGGCGTCCCAACCGACAGTACCCGCTTCGAGCGCCTCGCGCTCGGTCTCCGAGATCGCAGGCATCACGCCCTTGAGCGCGCGATAGGCGGGCATCACGATATAGTTGCGCTTGATGTCCGGAAGGCTTGCAAGGAACAGAAGCCCCGCGGCCAGCCAGCCGAACAGGGACCACCACGTAAAGACCGGCCAATGGAAATGGCCGCCGGCGAGCCCCATCTGCGCGCCCAAGGTGAAAAGAGCGACGGCAAGCGCCCAAACCCTGAGCGAGGCGCGGTTCATGGCCAGAGCGAACGCCGCCAGGATGAAAACGAGCACGAAAATGACTTCAGCCATGAGCGGCCTCTAGATTCGTCTTGGCCCCCGCTCGTGCCCCACTGAAGCGCCCTGTGCGGGCCAGCCGTTCCGCCGGTGCGGCGCGCACGGGGTCGGCTTTTTGCCCTCTATGGTCTGGATGGGGCATCGACTCAAGCTCTTTCCTGCCCTCTCGGCGCGACAGTTCGGCCCTGTCGAATCGGGCAGCCCATCCTGCCGCCAAACAGATTCCTAGTGAATTAACGGTCCGGCCTCCTTCTATGTGCTTGGGCCGCGCCGAGGTTTTCTTGTGCCGGGGGGGCGAATTGGCTAAGCAAGTCATCAAAACGCGGCCGCCGAAGGCCCGCTGGGCAAGGACACCGCAATGGCAGAGCCGGAGCGACCGCAGCTAAACCCCTATCAGGTCGAGCTTGAGGCCGGCAGGCGCTATTCCTGGTGCCGTTGCGGGCGGAGCAAGAGGCAGCCTTTCTGCGACGGATCGCACGCGGGGACGGGGATCGAACCCCTGACGTTCACGGCCGAGCGCACCGAACTCGCCTTGCTTTGCGGCTGCAAGGATACAGGCGATCCGCCCTATTGTGACGGCTCGCATTTGTTGCTCTGATCTTGCCCTCTACAAGATTGGCGGCGTTGTGCGCGGCGCGCCCTTCTTGCTAAGAAGGGGCCGCAAAAGGGGCCGGGCCTGGCGGCTGACGTTCGGGCCGCCCGTGCAAGGGGGACGCCGGGACCAATGGCCTATTTCCTGCAGCAGCTGGTCAACGGGATCGCGCTCGGCTCGATCTATGGGCTGATCGCCATCGGCTACACCATGGTCTATGGCATCGTCGGCATGATCAATTTCGCCCACGGCGACATTTTCATGGTGGGCGCCTTCATCGCGCTGATCCTGCTCTTGGCGTTGCTGAGTGTGGGCGTGACCATGATCCCGCTCGCCCTCCTCATCGTGCTGCTCCTTGCCATGGCCCTCACGGCGGTATGGGGCTGGACGGTCGAACGCATCGCTTACAGGCCCTTGCGCGAGTCGTTTCGCCTGGCCCCGCTCATCACGGCCATTGGCATATCGATCATATTGCAGAATTTCATTCAGGTGGCGCAAGGCGCGCGCGTGAAACCGCTCCAGCCCGTCGTCACCGGAGGCCACCGGGTGTTCGAGGCGGGCGGCTTCGCCGTCAGCATCTCCAATATTCAGATCCTCATCGTGGTCACGACGCTCGTGCTGATGATCGTGTTCTGGCTCATCATCACCCGCACGGCGCTCGGCCGGGCGCAGCGCGCCTGCGAGCAGGATCGGATGATGGCCTCGCTGTCGGGCGTCAATGTCGACCGCACCATCTCGCTCACGTTCGTGCTCGGTGCGGCGTTGGCCGCCGTGGCTGGACTGCTCTACCTCCTCTATTACGGCGTGATCGACTTCTACATCGGCTTCGTCGCCGGCATCAAAGCCTTCACCGCGGCGGTTTTCGGCGGCATCGGGTCGCTGCCGGGCGCCATGCTCGGCGGACTGATCATCGGCCTGATCGAGACGTTCTGGTCGGCTTATTTCACCATCGAGTACAAGGACGTCGCCGCCTTCTCGATGCTTGCCATCGTGCTGATCTTCTTCCCGACCGGCCTGCTCGGCCGACCCGAAGTCGAGAAGGTCTAGCATCTTGGTTGGGCCCGATAAGTCCTTCAGTCACCGGCTCAAGTCGGCGCTTCTGAATGCGACCCTCTCCGCATTGGTCGCGTTTCTCCTGTTCTGCCTGATCCTTGGCGTCCGCACCGTCGATACGGTGCAAGGGCTCACCTTGAGACCTCGCCTCCTGCTTCTCGCCGTCGCGGTCGGGATCGTCTTTGTCGGCAGGCTGGCGCTCGACCTGTTCTGGTGGAACCGGAACTGGAACTTGCCCAAGCCCGTAGGGCTCAAGAGGCTCAGCGACGCGACCGCTCAGTATGGCGGCATCGCGCTCATCGTCACGGCGGTTCTTCTCCCCATCGTCGCACTGGCCATCGAGAAGTCCCTGCATCTCGGCCTGCCGCTCCGTTACCTGTTCGATCTTTCGATCGTCGTTCTCACCTACCTCATGCTCGCGTCGGGCCTCAATATCGTGGTGGGGCTCGCCGGGCTGCTCGACCTTGGCTATGTCGCGTTCTACGCGGTCGGGGCCTACAGCTTTGCGCTTCTTGCGACGAATTTCGGCTGGGGCTTCTGGATGTGCCTTCCCTTCGCGGGATTGTTTGCAGCGCTCTGGGGCTGCACTGTCGGCCTTCCCGTGCTCCGGCTCAGAGGCGACTATCTCGCCATCGTCACGCTCGCCTTCGCCGAGATCGTGCGCATCGTCTTGCTCAATTGGACCGAGCTGACCAACGGGCCGAACGGGATTTCCGGCATCCCCGATCCCACCCTGTTCGGTCTTGCGTTCACGCCCCGCGGGGATGTCACGTTCAGCAGCTTCTTCGGCATCAGATATGAGCCGCTCCAGGGAATCGTCTTCCTCTATTACGTGATCCTCGCGCTTTCCCTGCTCACCATTTTCGTCACGATGCGCTTGCGGCGTTTGCCAGTCGGGCGCGCCTGGGAGGCCATGCGCGAAGACGAGATCGCTTGCCGCTCGCTCGGCATCAACACCACCGTCACCAAGCTTTCCGCGTTTTCCACCGGGGCCATGTTCGGCGGTTTCGCCGGCGCCTTCTTCGCGACGCGCCAAGGTTTCATCAGCCCGGAGTCGTTCACCTTCATCGAGTCGGCGACGATTCTCGCCATCGTCGTGCTTGGCGGCCTCGGCAGCCAGCTCGGCGTTGCGCTCGCGTCGATCGCGTTGATCGGCGGTTTCGAGGCGCTCCGTCATACCCACGGACTGAAGGTCATCTTCGGTCCGGATTTCGACCCCGCGCTTTACCGAATGCTTCTGTTCGGACTGGCGATGGTCATCATCATGCTGTGGCGCCCGCGCGGAATCGTGGCGTCGCGAACGCCCTCGATCCTGCTTGAGCCGCAACGCGGGGGCGTTTCTCTGGCGAAGGAACGCCGGGCATGAGGGGGTGGCAGAAGGATCCGATCCTCAGGGTCGAACACCTGACCATGCGCTTTGGCGGCCTGATGGCGGTCGACGACGTCTCCTTCGAGGCCGGCCGCGGCGACATCACGGCATTGATCGGTCCGAATGGCGCCGGCAAGACCACCGTGTTCAACTGCATCACCGGCTTCTACAAGCCGACCGAAGGGATGATCACCCTCACCCATCCCAATGGTTCGAGCTTTTATCTCGAGCGCCTCGACGATCACGACATCAACTCAAGAGCCCGGGTCGCCCGCACGTTCCAGAACATCAGGCTGTTCAAGGGGATGACGGTGCTCGAGAATCTGATGGTGGCGCAGCATCAGACGCTCAATCGCGCCTCGGGCCTCACGTTTGGCGCACTTCTCGGCGTCGGCGGCTATCGCGCCGCCGAAAAGGATGCCATCGCGTTTGCGCGAGCGTGGCTCAGCCGCGTGGGTCTCACGTCCCGCGCCGACACGCCGGCGGGCGACCTTCCCTACGGCGACCAGAGGCGGCTTGAGATTGCGCGGGCCATGTGCACGCGACCGCTTCTGCTTTGCCTCGACGAGCCGGCTGCCGGATTGAACGCGCGCGAGAGCGAGGGGCTGAACGAGCTTCTCTATTCGATCCGCAAACAAGACGGCATCGCCATTCTTCTCATCGAGCACGATATGAGCGTGGTCATGCGCATCTCCGACCACGTGGTCGTTCTCGATTACGGCAAGGAGATCGCCGACGGGACGGCCGAAGAGGTGCGCAACGACCCGCGCGTAATCGCCGCCTATCTGGGTGTCCCGGAGAAAGAGCTCGCCAAGGTCGAGCGGGAGGTTGGCCTGTGAGCGCCCCCCTGCTTGCGATCGGCAACGTCACCGCCGGCTACGGCAACATCCCCGTCCTGCACGGGGTGAGCCTCGACATCTCGAAGGGCGAGATCGTTACGCTCATCGGCGCGAACGGCGCCGGCAAGACCACGCTGATGATGACCATCTTCGGTCGCCCGCGCGCGGCCCAAGGCAGAATTCTGTTCGAAGGCGAGGACATCACGCATCTGCCGACGCACAGAATCGCGCGATTGTGCATCGCGCAGTCGCCGGAAGGACGGCGCATCTTCCCGCGGCTGACGGTCCTCGAAAACCTGCAGGTGGGCGCCCTCATCGCCAATGATCCCACGGCCTTCGAGAACGATCTCGAGCGGGTTTGCGCGCTCTTCCCGGTGCTGAAGCAGCGCAAGGCGCAACGCGGCGGCACGCTGTCGGGCGGCGAGCAGCAAATGCTCGCAATTGCCCGAGCGTTGATGGGTCGGCCCAAGTTGCTGCTGTTGGACGAGCCGTCGCTCGGACTTGCGCCACTCATCGTGAAGCAAATCTTCGAGACGATCGGGGAGCTCAACCGACAAGGCTTGACAGTCTTCCTCGTCGAGCAGAATGCCTATCACGCGCTGAAGCTCGCCCATCGCGGCTACGTCATGGTGAACGGCAAAATCACGATGGCCGGCACGGGGCGCGAGCTGCTCGAAGCCGAAGAGGTGAAGGCGGCCTATCTCGAGGGCGGCGCCCATGGCGCCGGTCAGGCACGGACATGAGCTGGCTTTCCGACGACGGACTTCGCGTGTTCCTCGTGCTCACCGTCATCATCGGCGGCGGCGCGGCGTTCCTCGGCGGGCGCGGCCTGGCCCGGTCGTGGAAGCCGTTTTGGCGCTTGTTCGTCTATATGGCGCTGCTGGCCGCGGCGATCCGCTTCTTCCATTACGCTTTGTTCGACGGCGCGCTCCTCTCACCCTATTACTATCTCGTCACCTATGCCGTGCTTCTCGCCGCCGCATGCCTCGGGTTTCGGACGATGCGGACAACGCAGATGGTGACGCAATATGGCTGGCTTTACCAGCGCACCAGCCCGCTCACCTGGCGCGACCGGCGCGCGTGAGCGATCTCACCTTGGCGCGCCATAATTAGCGATCTCACCTTGGCGCGCCATAATTGATGTAGATTGGATTGGATCGTATAGAGAGGGAGGTAGCAATGAAACGCATGGCCGGGCTGATCGCAGCCCTCGCTTTCGCCGTACTGGCCGTTGGCTGCGGCGAGGACAGCAATACCACGCCGATCGCCATGGTCGGTCCCGTGACGGGTCAATACGCCTCCTTCGGCGCGCAGATGCAGAACGGCGCCGAGCTCGCCGTCGAGGACATCAACGCCGCGGGCGGCGTGCTCGGCAAGAAGCTCGATCTCGAAATCGGCGACGACGCCTGCGATCCGAAGCAGGCGGTGGCGGTCGCCAATCAGATGAGCGGCAGCGGGGTCGCCCTCGTCGCCGGCCATTATTGCTCGGGGTCCTCGATCCCGGCGTCGAAGGTCTACGCCGAGGGCGACATGGTGCAGATCTCGCCGGCTTCCACCAATCCCGCTTTCACCGACGATCGCGCCGGACCCAATATCTATCGTGTGTGCGGCCGCGACGATCAGCAGGGCGGAGTCGCGGGCAAGTATCTGGCGAGCCACTTCGCCGATAAGAACATCGCCATCATCCATGACAAGACCGCGTACGGCAAAGGACTCGCCGACGAGACCAAGAAGGCGCTCAACGGCGTCGGCAAGCAGGAAGCGCTCAATGAGGCCATCACCGCCGGCGAGAAGGACTACTCCGCGCTGGTGTCGAAGCTGAAGCAGGCCGATATCGATGTGCTGTTCCTGGGCGGTTACCACACCGAGGCCGGTTTGATCGTGCGGCAGATGCGCGATCAGGGCTTGGACACGATCCTGATGGGCGGCGACGCGCTCATTACCCAGGAATATTGGTCGATCACGGGACCGGCCGGCGAAGGCACGCTGATGACCTTCTCGCCCGATCCGCGCAAGAACCCGGCCGCCGCCGAAGTGGTCAAGCGCTTCAAGGACAAGGGCATCGAGCCCGAGGGCTATGTGCTCTACACCTACGCCGCGCTGCAGGCCTGGAAGCAGGCGGTCGAAAAGGCAAAGTCGACGGCTTCAGCCGACGTCGTGAAGGCGCTCAACGACACCGAGTTCGAAACCGTGATCGGCAAGTTCAAGTTCAACGAGAAAGGCGATCCGAACCTTCCGCCTTATGCCGTCTATCGCTGGTCGAACGGGGCCTATGAGGAGATCGGCGAGGAGGCGCCTGCGGGCTAAAGGGTCGGAGCCTAGCGCTTCTTGGCCGCGCGCTCCTCGGCCCTGAATTCGGCCTCGAGCTCCTTCTCGAGCCGCACCAGATCGTCGGGGAGCGGAAGGTCGAAGGCGCGCATTTCGTTGAGCTTCTCCCTGATCTGCAGGTAGAGCTCGTGCCGGTCCTCCGGCTGGTTCTCCATCTGATTGAAAAGAAGCGCGATTTCCGCCTTCAAATCCTCGAATGCCATGGCGTGGGCGCCTCCGTGTCGGGGGCCGGGATCGGACCACAAACGGCCCAGGGCGGCAAGTACGCTCGCTAACCCCTCTCCCTCGTGGGAGAGGGTGCACGCCATCGCCCGAAGGGCGAAGGCGGGCGGGTGAGGGGGTCACTTCTGGCGCCTCGCTGGACCCCCCTCACCGCGCCGCACGCGGCGCGCGCTCTCCCCAAGGGGAGAGCGGGACAACGCGTCATCCTGAGGAGCGAGCAGCGAGCCTCGAAGGATGAAAGTTGGTTGCGTCCTTCGAGGGCCGCCTGCGGCGGCCTCCTCAGGATGACGAAGGGTGTCGATTGCGAGGGGCCGATTTCCCCTGCATAGTCAAGCATAACTAAGGATCACCAACGGGCGGGACGCGAAATGGAAAAACTGACGATGGACAACGTGGTGGGCTTCGTGCTCGCCATCCTTTTTGCGCTCGTGATCGGCATTTCCATGTGGGCGCTTCTGGTGGGCGACTACGTGAACACGGTGATGAACGAGCAAACCCGGCACACGCTGCGCATCGTCGGGTTCACCGGCGCGCTCGCGGCGCTCGTGACCTGGTGGGTGCAGAGCTTTGCCGCCAAGCGGGGCTTCGTGATCCGCTTCCTGTTCGCCTTCTTCATTTTCGTGGTGGCGTTTTGCAGTTTCGGCGGCTTGCTCCGCTTCATCTACATTCACGCCACCTATCCGAACCAGCAGGATTGGTCGCTGACCGGCATGTATTTGGCCTCGCTCAACGACTTCTACACATTCTTGCTGGATATGTTACTGCCGCCCCGCCCGGCTTACGCCGCTCTGACCGCGGCTGCCGCGATCTTCGTCGCTCTGTTCGGACCGCGCGAAGCCAGGACAGCCGACATCTGATCGCCGGCCCCGACGGAAGCGGCGCCGGGCCCTTTGCTTGAGGTTAACGCCTGTTCCGGCATCTTGCTCGCGGACAGGCCGCTTTGGAAACCATGAATGATTCCCCGCTATAGCCGCCCCGAGATGGCCCAGATATGGGAGCCCGAAACCCGGTTCCGCATCTGGCTCAAGATCGAGACCTATGCCGCCGAAGCCATGGCCAGCCTCGGCCTGATCCCGGTGCATGCGGCCGACGCGGTACGAAAGCGCGGCGGCTTCGACATCGACCGCATCGAGAAGATCGAGCGGGAGGTGAAGCACGACGTGATCGCCTTTCTCACTTCGGTCGCCGAGCATGTCGGGCCCGATGCGCGCTTCCTTCATGCCGGGCTCACCTCCTCCGACGTGCTCGACACCTGCTTCAACGTGCAGCTGGTCCAGGCGGCGGACATTCTGATCGCCGACGTCGATGCGCTGCTTGCCGCGCTGAAAGCCCGCGCGTTCGAATACAAGGACACGCCGACCGTCGGCCGCAGCCACGGCGTCCATGCCGAGCCGACCACGTTCGGGCTCAAGCTTGCCGTCGCCTATGCCGAGTTCGCGCGCGCGCGGGAACGGCTCAATCGCGCCCGCGAGGAGGTCGCGACCTGCGCCATCTCCGGCGCCGTCGGCACCTTCGCCCATGTCGATCCGAAGGTGGAAGAGTTCGTGGCGAAGAAGCTCGGCCTCAAAGTCGAGCCGATCTCGACACAGGTCGTGCCGCGCGACCGGCATGCCGCCTACTTCGCCGCGCTCGCCGTGGTGGCAAGCTCGGTCGAGCGGCTGGCGACCGAAATCAGGCA
>DASUQP010000172.1:0-2800 GCA_036280475.1 Methyloceanibacter sp.
GACCGCACAACGCGCTCGGGCTCGTGCGCATCAACATGCCCAACAAGCACTCCGTCTATATGCATGACACGCCGTTGAAGCAGCTTTTCAGCCAGAGTGCGCGCGCCTTCTCATCAGGCTGCGTGCGGGTGCAGAAGGTGCTCGAGCTCGTTGCCTGGCTGCTCGGCGAGCAGAGCGGATGGACTTTGGAACGGGTCGAGGCGCAGATCGCGAGCGGCGAGAAACGCGACGTGAAGCTCCCTCAGCCCGTGCCGGTGCACTTCGTCTATGTGACGGCGTTCGCCAGCGGGAACGGCGTGGCGCAGTTCAGACCCGACATCTACGGGCGCGATGCGACCTTTGGCGCTCCCGACGATCCGCAGGATGCGGTCGTTGCCCAGCAGGCCCGCGCGGTCACGCCCTAGCCGCCGCTTCCCTGGCACGCCCGGCGCTACGATTGCAAAGCTCGACGTAACACGACATCGCGGCAGCGCGCGTGTACAATGTGGTTGACGCCGAGGAACGGTCCGTCCCGCCCGCGTGCTTTCTGCCGCGCTTCGCAAAGAGCGAGCGTTCATGCCCATCTCCGTCGTGATCCCGGCCTTTAACGAGGAAGGCAATATCGGGCGCCTGATCGGCGAGACCTTTGCCACAGTGCCGAAGGAGGCGCTCGGCGAGGTGATTGCCATCGACGACGGGAGCGACGACGGGACGGCAGCCGAAATCAAGGCGCTGCTCAGCCAGCATCCGCGCTTGCGCTATGTGAGGCACGCCCACAGAGCGGGGCAAAGCGCGGCACTCTATATTGGCGTGCGCGCCGCCCGTTTCCCGGTCATCGCCACCCTGGACGGCGACGGGCAGAACGACCCGGCCGATATCATGCCCCTTTTCCGCCTGCTCGGCGGCCAGGGCCGTGAGCCCGCCATGGCGGCGGGGATCAGGGCGAACCGCAAGGGATCGGGTTCGCGCAAGGCCGCGTCACGCCTTGCCAATTTCCTCCGTGACAAGGTGCTCGCCGACGGCTGCCCCGATACGGGGTGCGGAATCAAGCTTTTCCGCCGCGAAGCCTTCCTCGCGCTGCCCTACTTCGTTGGAATGCATCGCTATTTACCGGCCCTGTTCCTGAGCTATGGTCACGAAATCGCCTATGAGACAGTCAACGATCGGCCGCGGCTCAAGGGCAAGTCCAAGTACACAAATCTTGGCCGCGCGCTGATTGGGCTGTACGATCTTCTCGGCGTCAGTTGGCTGCGCAAGCGGACGCTCATTCCGCCGATCGCGGAAGACGTCTCGGGCGAAAGCCCGGCAAAGCGGGGAGAGCAGGGCGATCGCATCTGATCGCGTGCTGCGCCGACGGGAGTAGTCCACGGGGGAGTCATTGCCATGTCCGGAGGGGCCCTTGTTCACTGGTGGCTTACGACGCCGACGACGGAGCTGATCTGGGTCGGCATCGGCCTGTCCGCTCAGCTTCTGTTCTCGATGCGGTTTCTGGTGCAATGGATTGCGACGGAAAAGGCGCGCACAAGCATCATCCCGGAGGCGTTTTGGTATTTCAGCTTCTGCGGCGGGGTCATGCTGCTCGCTTACGCCTGCTACCGGGTCGACCCCGTGTTCATTATCGGCCAAGCGACCGGTCTCGTGATCTATACGCGCAATCTCTATTTCATCTGGCTTGGCAAGCGTGCCCCAAGCCCGGCTAAGCTCGCCTAGCCGGATCGCGCGTTCGTCGGCGCGCATGTCGTTGGAAATGGCGTGAGGCGAGAGGCTCGCGGTGCGGCTGAAGGATCTCACCCTCTTCGAGCGGATTTTGCTTGCGCTTTCGCTCATCTTCCTCAGCTTGCTCATCATCGATCCCTTCATGTACGAGCGGGCCTTGGCGCTGCCTCGAGGCGCACGCAAGTTCTTTCAAGCCGTCACCGATATCGGCAAATCGAACTGGATGCTGATCCCGACCGGCGTGGCCATCGCGCTCGCCCTCGTGCTGCAAAAACGCTATGGCGGATGGAGGAACTCTGCCGCCTACGGCCTGATCGCGAGCACGATCGGCTTCGTGTTCGTCAGCATCGGTGGGGCCGGGCTCATCGCCAATCTCGCCAAGAACATCCTGGGTCGCGCGCGCCCGAAGCTGTTCGAGATCGTCGGGCCGCTCGACTTCCAATTGTTCGCCTTCGACCCCGCTCACGCCTCCCTGCCATCGGGTCACGCCACCAACATCTTCGCCTTTGCCACTGTGATCGGCATGCTGTGGCCGCGGGGGAGGGTGCTGCTGTACACGATCGCCGCTTGGATCGCCGCGAGCCGGGTCCTGATCGGTGAGCACTACGTCACCGACGTGGTGCTCGGCGCGATCCTCGGAACGGCGTTTCCCTATTACGTGCGCGATCGGTTCGCGGCGCGCCGCTGGCTGTTCGAGCCGGCCCCCGACGGCGGCTACCGGCTCCGGGGTTTGAGGACCCAGCGCTGGCTCGGCTGGCCGGACATGCGATACAGGGCGCCGGAAATTTCGAACCGCCCGGGTTGAAAAATTCATGCCAAAGACGGAGGCAACGCCTATATTGGAGGCGAGGCGCTGCGGCCGGCTGCCTGCCGGTGAAGCCCTTCACATCTCTCTCGAACCTGCTATAGGTTCCGGCCCCCGTCTTCTTCGGGGCGAAAGACATTGGGCGCGGGGTGGAGCAGCCCGGTAGCTCGTCAGGCTCATAACCTGAAGGTCGTAGGTTCAAATCCTACCCCCGCAACCAACGCATAATCCCCTTGTGACCTTTCTTGACTCGGCCGAGGCAGCTTGGTCGCGAAAAAATTTTATAAACACGTAAAATCT
>DASUQP010000173.1:0-9889 GCA_036280475.1 Methyloceanibacter sp.
TCCGCCAGGGGATCGTCCGAGCGGCGCGACTTGCCCTCGAAATACGCACCCTGTTCGATGGCGAGGCTCTGATGGAAGATATCGCCCTCGACATGCGATTGCGCCTGAAGAGTGACGCGCAAGCCCCTGATCGAGCCGACCACGCGCCCGCGGACCACGACGTCCTCGGCCAGGACGCCGCCAATCACTTGCGACTTGTCGCCGAGCAGAAGCGAGCCGCAATTGATGTCGCCCTGGATTTCGCCGTCGACCTGGATCTCGCCCTTCGAGGTGACATTGCCCGAGATGCTGAGGTCCTCGCCGATGATGGAAGGAACCATCTTGCTCGCAGCGGAGCTCGGGCTCTTGCTTGAATACGTTGCAGGCCGCTCGGTGAAGGGCGTCTTCAACTCGCTCGACCGCTCGCCCATCTTCGTTACGCTCTCTCCCGACTCGGGTTTCTTGGTGAACATGACTTGTACCTCCCCATCGCAACTGTGACCCGGGCGCAAAGACCACTCCCCGACGCAAAGCTTGCGATCCGTCGCGATCCCGCGATAAGCCGCTTCAAGGGATTGCCGCGGAGTTTCCGTCAGGGCCCGAATACGCAGCACCCACTCCTGCCATGACAATATCGTCTCGCCCGCGCGTTGTCATGCGGGTTCTCCCGGATAAGGTAGGCCGCACGCCGGGGGGGCTAAGCCACGGGCGCGGGGCCGGAATCCGCCTTCCTTTGGCCGATTTTACCGCCTCTTATGCCATCAGCCCTTATCCTTGCGTCGGGCGCCAGAGCGGGTGGAGCTTAAAGGTTTGGGGCTTGACTTGGGGGATACCGACACAAGGCCGTGAGCACGTGAGGCGTCGCGTTCGTGTAGGGGCGAGGCCCTCTTTGCGTGGCTGCGGTCGCCTGCTTGGTGCCGGGCGAGCCGTGAGTCTTCGGCGTGCGTCTTGGGCTTGGTCGTGGCGGGACCTGACGGAATGAGCGAGCCGATCGCAGGCGCTCTCGCGAGACTGACCACCGAGAGTGGCAGAGCGATCCAGGTATTGCGCGCGACGGTGCGCGTGGTCACGATCCGCGTGCTGGCGCAAGGGCGCCGTTGGCTGCGCAGGCTCGACGGCGGCAGCGGCGCGACGAACCCCTCGATCTCGACCGCTCTCGTCAAGCTCAGCACCGAGGGCAGCAAAGCGATCCTCGCTTTGCCCGAGCGGGGCCGGGCCCTCGCAAAGCGCGTTCCCGAGCCGGTTCAGATCGAGCTCAAAAAACTATCCTCGCGCGGCGCCCATGTAACTCGCGAAATTTTCGCCGGCATTCTGGTGGTTGGACTGGTTGCCATCGTTCTCGGCTATGGCCGGCTGGCCCGCGGCCCGATCTCCTTGAGCGGCCTTGTTCCCACCATCGAAGATTCGATCAATGGCGAGCTTGCCGATCTCACTGTGAAGATCGACGATGCCATCCTGCAACGTGCGTCCGACGGCCCGGGCGTGCTGTTCCGTCTGCGCAATATCCGGCTCGTCGACAAGAACGGCGCGATCCTGGCCCAGGCACCGCTTGCGGCCATCGGCATGAGCGGAAGCGCGCTGCTATCGGGGCGGCTTGCGCCGGGAAGCGTCGACTTCATCGGCCCACGGCTCCTGCTCACCTACGAGCCCGGCCAGGGCCTCTCGCTGAGTTTCTCGCGTCTTGCCCCAAGCGGGGCCGAGCCGACGATCCCAGGCGTTCCGGCGCCGGAAGAGGCCACGGCGCCCGCGGATGAAGCACGTCCGCCCGAATCGGTGATCGCCAAGCGGCAAGTCCAACGTCAGGGCAGCGGGCGGGTGCTCGACGTGACACGCACGGTCGCGGAGGTGTTCGAGAAAGCGCGAAGCGGCGACACTTCCTATTTGACGCGGTTCGGCGTAAAGGATGCGCTCGTCGTGCTCAATCACGGGGGCAGCCAAACGTCATGGCAGGTACCGGACTTCGCCATCGATCTTGAGCATCATAACCAGCGAAGCATTCTCGTCGGCCAGGCCAACATCGCCTCGGCCAAGGGCGACTGGCAGCTCGAGATGCGCGCCGCGGAGCAGACGAAGCGCCAGAGCCTCTCCGTCACCGCGCTGATCCAAAACCTGGTTCCGTCGGGAATCGCCGGAAATTTCTCCTCGCTTGGCCTGCTCAAGGCCCTCGACATGGTGGTAAACGGCCAGGGCACGGTCGAACTCTCCAATGCCGGGGACTTCGTGGCCGGCGAGGCCGACTTCGATTTGGAGACGGGGCAGATCACGCCGCGCTGGGATCCCGACAGTCCTTTGCGGATCGACGGCGGCCGCGTGAGGCTGAGCTATCGCAAGGCAAACGGCGTGATTGAAATCGCCCCTTCGACGCTTGTGTGGGGACAAAGCCGGGCAACCTTCAGCGGCGAGTTCCGCCCGGCGCGCGACGAGAGGGGCACACTCACCGCATGGAAGTTCGAGCTCAGGGCCAACGAGGCGGTGCTTGCGGTCGAAGAGTCCGGCCTTGCGCCAATGACCGTCGACGAGTGGCAGGCGACAGGAAGCCTGTTCCCGCAAGACGGGCGCATAAGCCTGTCACGCTTCGTTATTCGCGCGGGCGATGCTTCGATCGCGTTTTCCGGGACGGCGGTCGACACGGAAGGTGCGGAGGGGGTTCACCTCGCGGGCGAGTTAAGCCCGATGCCGGTCGATGTTTTCAAGCGGTTCTGGCCGAAGTTCCTCGCCGGCAACGCGCGCGCCTGGGTGTTGGACCGGGTGAGCGGCGGCCAGGTCCTGGGCGGCACGTTCGCCGTCAATCTCGGTCCGGCCGAGTTCGCCGCGATGAAAGCCGGGCAGGAGCTTTCTCCGGAAGCGGTGAAGGTCGAACTGAAACTCTCCGGCCTGAGCGTCGCCTATCTCCCGGAAATGCCCCCGGTGGTCACCGGAGAATCGACGCTGACCGTGGCCGGGATGACGTTTGCGGTCGACATTCCCGAAGGCCAGATCACCCCGCCCTCGGGCCGGACGATCGCGCTCAGCCAAGGCCGGTTTTCCATTCCGGACCTGCGCGCCGATCCGCAACAGGGCGATATCGTCTTCAAGGCCGGCGGCGAGACACCGACCGTGCTCGAGCTGCTCGACCACGAACCGCTCGGCTACCTCAAGAGCGTCGGGATGAAGCCGGACTTTCTCGCGGGCACGACCGAGGGCGATTTTTTCCTGTCGATGCCCCTCTTGGCCGATCTCGAATTCGAGCAGATCAAGGTCAACGGCTCGGCGCGCCTGAATGACGCAATTGCCGGGACCCTCGCCGACAACGTCGACGTGGCGGGCGGTTCGCTCGATGTGACTCTGAGCGAGCAAGGGCTCGAGGCCATGGGTGCGATCAGCATCAAGGGCGTCCCGGCCGAGCTCTCCTGGCAGCGCATCTTCTTCGCGCCCGACGCCGAGCAGCCGCCAATTCAGGTCACGGCGCGCCTCGATGCCGCGACGCGCGAGCAGCTCGGACTGAAGGTCAACCATCTGGTCCAGGGCCCCACGCCTGTCACGCTGCGCGTGGCGGGGCTCGGCACGGAAACGCCAACGGGCATGACTCTCGAAGCCGATCTCACCGAGGCGCAGCTTCTGTTTGGCGGCTTGGGCTGGACCAAGCCATCCGGCCGCGCCGCCACCCTCCACCTCGACGTTCTCCAGAATGAGGATGGTTCGACCGTCCTCGACAATCTCAAGATCGTCGGCGACGACATCGACATCCGCGGCGGCATCGTGCTCGACGCAGAGCAGCACCTCAAGGAGTTTCACTTCTCCGACTTCTCGGTCAACCAGCTCAGCCATGTCGAGATCACGGCGGCGGTCCGCGACGACCAGGTGCTCGAAATCAAGGCCGAGGGCCCGAGCTATGATGGAAGACAGTTCTTCGAATCCCTGTTTTCGGCCGGACAACTCGAAGGTTCGGCGGAGCCCGACGAGCCTTTCGGCGTCGATTTGACAGCCAGCATCGGCACGGTTGTCGGCTTCTACGATACGACGGCGCAGAATGTCGAAGTGACCATGAAGAAGCGCAACGGCCGGATCGTTGCGCTCGATGCCAAGGCCGGGCTTAACGGCAAGGCGCCGGCCGCAGTGCAGCTCGTGCAAAAGCAGGGGGCACGCATGATCGAGGCCGAAGCGCGCGACGCCGGTGCCGCGTTCCGGCTCGTCGGATTCTACCCGAGCGTCGAAGGCGGAGAGGCATCGCTTCAAGTCAATCTCGACGCCGGGGGAGCCGGGACCAAGAGTGGAACGCTGTGGGCGCGCAATTTCGTCGTGCTGGGTGATTCCGTCGTAGGCGAAGTTCTCACCGATCCGAACTCGGCCGCGGTGTTGGGACCCTCCGAGCGGAAGCAGCAGGTGACCCGGCAGCGCATCGCCTTCAGTCAGTTGCGCGCGCCCTTTTCCGTTGGCGGCGGAAAATTCCGGCTGCATGACGCTTACATCAACGGACCGCTGCTTGGCGCGACCATGCGCGGCACGGTCGATTTCAAGGCGGAGATGGTCGAGCTCGGGGGCACCTACGTGCCGCTTTACGGTTTGAACTCGGCGCTCGGGTCGATTCCACTCCTCGGCCGCGTGCTGGTCGGGCGCGAGGGTGAGGGCGTGGTCGGCATCACCTTCGCCATCAAAGGCAAGCTCGACGATCCGTCGGTGCTGGTCAAC
This sequence comes from Methyloceanibacter sp., assembly GCA_036280475.1. Lineage (GTDB taxonomy): Bacteria > Pseudomonadota > Alphaproteobacteria > Rhizobiales > Methyloligellaceae > Methyloceanibacter. The sequence goes on from DASUQP010000173.1 coordinate 4,648, forward strand.
CCCATGTCGGTGATGACGCCGGGCATCTTCCGGCAGATCTTCGAGTTCACCGGCTCGGTGCCGGACCCCAATGCCAAGCCTGAGGCGTCGTCCTACATGGTGCCCGGCCAGCAATTCGGGCAGCCCGCCCCGCAATAGTCTAGACCGGCCTGATGAGCGCGTGGCGCTTCTTGCCGAGCGAGAGCTTGATGACGCCCTCGGGCGAGAGATCGGCGAGCGTCAATTTGCGCTTTTCGTCGGTCACGGCGACGTCGTTGACCTTGATGCCGCCGCTCCTGATCTGACGTCTTGCCTCGCCGGTCGAGGCGACGAATCCGATTTCGACGTTGGCGCTAAGAACGCCCCATCCCTTTTCCAGCTCTGAGCGGGGAATGTCAAAGGTGGGGAGCGTCACGGCGATCTCGCCCTGCTCGAAGGTCGCCCGCGCCGTCTCGGCCGCACGATCGGCTGCGTCCCGCCCATGCACGAGCGCGGTAGCCTCGGTCGCGAGGATCTTCTTCGCCTCGTTCAGCTCCGCGCCGCGAAGTTTGGCGAGCCTTGCGATCTCGTCGAGGGGAAGCTCGGTGAACAGCCTGAGGAAGCGCTCGACGTCGCCATCCTCGCTGTTCCGCCAATACTGCCAATAGTCGTACGGGGACACCATGTCGGGATTGAGCCACACGGCGCCGGCGGCGGTCTTGCCCATCTTGGCGCCCGACGCGGTGGTGAGAAGGGGCGAGGTGAGTCCGAACAGCTCCGCCCCGTCGGTGCGGCGTCCGAGCTCGATGCCGCTCACGATGTTGCCCCACTGGTCCGATCCACCGAGTTGCAGGCGGCAGCCATGGCGCCGGTAGAGCTCGACGAAGTCGTAGGCCTGCAGCACCATGTAGTTGAACTCGATGAAGCTGAGGGCCTGCTCGCGCTCCAGCCTGAGCTTGACCGAGTCGTAGGTCAGCATGCGGTTGACGCTGAAATGGCGCCCGTAGTCGCGCAGGAAATCGATGTAGTTAAGGCCATCGAGCCAATCGGCGTTGTTGATCATGAGCGCGTCGACGGCGCCGCTACCGAAGCTCAGGAACTTGGTGAACACTTGCTCCATCCCAGCAGTGTTTGCGGCGATCTCGGTCTCGCTCAGGAGCTTGCGGGCCTCGTCCTTGCCGGAAGGGTCGCCGACCTTGGTTGTGCCGCCGCCGATGAGGACGATCGGCCGGTGCCCGGTCTGCTGCAGCTTGCGCAGCATCATGATGCTGACCAGGTGGCCAACATGGAGCGAGGGCGCGGTGCAGTCGAAGCCGATATAGCCGGTCAGCCGTTCGCTTCGCGCAAGCCGATCGAGCCCCGCCTCGTCGGTCAGCTGGTGGATGAACCCCCGCGCCGCGAGCTCTTGCAGAAAGTCCGATTTGAGCTTGCTCATGGGCGCGGCTTGGAAGGATGGCAACCGCAAAGCCTGTATCAGCTTTGCCGCAAGAATGCACGGGAGCGAAAGCGGCTTCCCCGGGGCGACTTAAGCGGCGGAGTCTTTCCGCCTTTTCGTCTTGCCGAGCCGCTTGTCGAGGTAATGATCCACGACCTCCATCAGCCCGTCCATCCGCCCCTCGAAGAAATGGTTCGCATCCGGAACCGTCGCGTGGTCGATCACGATCCCCTTTTGCGTCTTGAGACGCTCGACGAGCCCGCGCACGGATTCCGTTGGCACGACTCGATCTTTTGCCCCGTTCACCATCAGGCCCGAGGAGGGGCAGGGGGCGAGGAAGGTGAAGTCGTAGAGATTGGCGGGGGGTGCTACCGAAATGAAGCCCTCGATCTCGGGGCGCCGCATCAGGAGTTGCATGCCGATCCAGGCGCCGAACGACACGCCGGCAATCCAGCAGGTCGCGGCGTCGGCATTGTAGGCCTGTAGCCAATCGAGCGCGGTGGCGGCGTCGGCAAGTTCGCCGGGGCCGTTGTCGAACAGGCCCTCGCTTCGCCCGACCCCGCGAAAGTTGAACCGCAGCACGGAGAATCCGCGGCGCTGGAAGGAGTAATACAGGTGGTAGACAACCTGGTTATTCATCGTCCCGCCAAATTGCGGGTGGGGGTGCAGGATGAGCGCGACGGGAGCGTTAGGCCCTTTTTCGTGGTGGTAGCGGGCCTCGATCCTTCCGGCGGGACCGCTGATATTCACTTCAGGCATGGATGAGATGTCTCGACACGGTGTGGTTCATGCGTCATGAGGGTCCGAGCGGAAGGATCGGGTGGGGATGGATTTGGGGAGTGCGGACAGAAGCTGCAAAACTTGACTCTGCGGCTCCGGAAACCTATACCCTGTATAAGATTAGAATTGTTCCAAACAAGCCGCTCCCCGATAGCTGGGCGCTTGGAGCGGTGAAACTTCAGGCCGCGCTTCATAGCACGTGCGATGGGGGCACGTGCAAGCGTTAAGCGTCTGCGATTGGCCGCGAGCTTCGTGAGAGCATGAACCAGCGCTCCTATCTCGATTACAACGCGACTGCGCCGCTTCGGGACGAAGTGCGCGAGGCTGTCGTCGAGGCGCTTTCGATCCATGGCAATCCGTCGTCGGTTCATGCCGAGGGACGCGACGCGCGCCGGGCGGTCGAGGCCGCGCGGGAGAAGATTGCGGCGCTCGCGGGCGGTAAGGCGGAAGACGTGGTCTTTACGAGCGGAGCCACTGAGGCAAATGCGCTCGCGCTTGCACCGCGTGCCGGGGCGAGATGGCACTGTTACGTCTCAGCGGTGGAGCATCCTTCCGTGCTCTCCGGCGGACGGTTCGCGGCGGGGTCCGTCTCTCGACTTCCCGTCACGGCTGACGGGTGCGCCGACCTCGGAATCCTTGCGGAGAAGCTTGCCGAGTCCGATCGCGCGGGTGTGAGGCCCTTCGTGTCGCTGATGGCCGCCAACAATGAGACCGGCGCGATCCAGCCGGTCGCAGAGGCCGCGCGCGTCGTGCATGACGCCGGCGGGGTCCTCCACACCGATGCCGTTCAGGCGGCGGGACGGATCAAGCTCGATATGGACGCGCTCGGCGCCGACATGCTGAGCCTCTCCGCCCACAAGATCGGCGGTCCCAAGGGTGTGGGCGCGCTCGTGCTCCACGACGGTGCATCGGTCGAGCCCCTGATCAAGGGCGGCAGCCAGGAGCGGCGGCGCCGCGCGGGAACGGAGAACGTGGCGGGCATTGTCGGATTTGGCGTGGCGGCCGAGCTTGCCTTGGCCGACCTCGCCAAGGCCGAAAAAACCGCAAGGTTGAGAGATGAGCTTGAGCAGGGCGCGCTTTCGCTCGCGCCCGACGCCGTCGTGCTTTCGGGGCGGGTCGATCGTCTGCCGAACACGAGCTGCCTTGCCGTGCCGGGAATCAAGGCCGAGACGCTCGTTATCCGGCTCGATCTCGCAGGAATCGCCGTGAGCGCGGGCAGCGCGTGCTCGTCCGGCAAGGTCGAGGCGTCCCATGTGCTCGCCGCAATGGGCCTTTCCGACGAGCTTGCGCGCGGAGGCATCCGCGTAAGCCTTGGTTTTGGGACCTCGCGTAACGATATCAATACCTTCCTCAAGGCCTTTGGCGAACTTATTGGGCGGCTCAGGCCTGGGGTGGCGGCCTAAGGGCCGCCGAGACGATTAGGAGAAGAGATATGCCAGCCGTTCAGGAAACCGTCGCTCGCGTCAAAGAGATCGACGTCGACAAGTACAAATACGGCTTCACCACCGATATCGAGTCGGTCAAGGCGCCTAAGGGCCTGAACGAAGACGTGGTCCGCTTCATCTCGGCCAAGAAGGGCGAGCCGGACTGGCTGCTTGCCTGGCGGCTCGAGGCCTATCGCCGCTGGCTCACCCTGGAAGAGCCGACTTGGGCCAATGTCCACTACCCCAAGATCGATTTCCAGGAGCTCTACTACTACTCGGCGCCCAAGAGCACGGAGGGGCCAAAGAGTCTCGACGAGGTTGATCCCGAGCTGCTCAGGACCTATGCGCGCCTCGGCATTCCGCTCTCGGAGCAGAAGGTGCTCGCGGGCGTCGAGGGCGCAAGCCTCGAAGGGCGGGTCGCGGTCGATGCCGTGTTCGATTCCGTCTCCGTCGTGACCACCTTCAAGGAAGAGCTGGCAAAGGCCGGCGTGATCTTCTCCTCGGTCTCCGAGGCGGTGAAGACGCATCCCGAGCTGGTGCGGAAGTACCTGGGCTCGGTGGTGCCGATCACCGACAATTTCTATGCCACGCTCAACTCGGCCGTGTTTTCCGACGGCAGCTTCGTCTATGTGCCGCAGGGCGTCCGCTGCCCGATGGAGCTCTCCACCTATTTCCGCATCAACGAGAAGCAGACCGGACAGTTCGAGAGGACGCTCATCATCGCCGACAAGGGCTCCTACGTAAGCTATCTCGAAGGCTGCACGGCGCCGATGCGCGACGAGAACCAGCTTCACGCCGCGGTGGTCGAGCTTGTCGCGCTCGACGACGCCGAGATCAAATATTCCACGGTGCAGAACTGGTACCCCGGCGACAAGCAGGGCAAGGGCGGCATCTACAATTTCGTCACCAAGCGCGGCGATTGCCGCGGGCATCATTCCAAAATCTCGTGGACCCAGGTCGAGACCGGTTCGGCCATCACTTGGAAATATCCGAGCTGCATCCTGCGCGGCGACGGCTCGCAGGGCGCGTTCTATTCGATCGCCATCTCCAACGGCTATCAACAGGTCGATTCCGGCACCAAGATGATCCATCTCGGGCGCGACACGTCGAGCCGCATCATCTCCAAGGGCATCGCCGCCGGCCATTCCAACAACACCTATCGCGGGCTGGTCTCGGCGCATCGCCGCGCCACGAATGCGCGCAACTTCACCAATTGCGACTCGCTTCTCATCGGCAACAAATGCGGCGCCCACACCGTGCCCTATATCGAGGCCAAGAACGCGAGCGCCACCTTCGAGCACGAGGCGACCACCTCGAAGATTTCCGACGATCAGCTGTTCTATTGCTTGAGCCGCGGGCTGTCGGCGGAGGAGGCCGTCGCGCTGATCGTCAACGGCTTCGTCCGCGACGTGCTCCAGCAGCTCCCGATGGAGTTCATGGCCGAGACGCAGAAGCTGATCGGCATCAGCCTGGAAGGGTCGGTTGGCTAGAGTCTCATCAGCGCAGTCAACTAGGCATGACTCAGTTATGAAGACAATCGCAACGATCAATTTCAAGGGCGGCGTGGAGACGCAATAACAAATCGTCTTCAAGGGCGGCGTGGAGACGCAATAACAAATCGTCGAACCCCTGATGAACTCGTGCC
>DASUQP010000174.1:0-3513 GCA_036280475.1 Methyloceanibacter sp.
GCGCCCGCGCGCTCGCCGCGTTCAAGCGCGCGCAGAAGCGCTAGAGCACGCGCCTCACCTGCGAACGGCGTTGACATACGAGATGTAAAGCCGAGCGCGCCCGTCCATTGCTCTTATGGGTTTCCGCGCCGCATCGGGAGCGTTAGTCTGCTGCGGAACGCGATTCGTCCCCGCCGCCGACGTGGTGGGAGCCGCGGCCGACCTTGGGAAGGCAACGCTTCGACATGCCAGAGCTCGACCCGCTGTTGCTGTCGCGCATCCAGTTCGCCTTCACCATCTCGTTCCACATTCTGTTTCCGTCCTTCACCATCGGGCTCGCGGCCTGGCTCGTCGTGCTCGAGGCGCTTTGGCTCAAGACCGGCCGCGCGATCTATCGCGAGACCGCGCTGCATTGGACCAAGATCTTCGCGGTCTCCTTCGGCATGGGCGTGGTCTCGGGCGTCGTGCTTTCCTATGCCTTCGGCACCAATTGGAGCGAGCTGTCGCGCCGGGGCGGCAATGTCATCGGCCCGCTGATGTCGTACGAAGTGCTGACCGCTTTCTTTCTCGAAGCGGGCTTTCTCGGCATCATGCTGTTTGGCTGGAACCGCGTGCATAAATGGGTGCACTTCTTCGCAAGCTGCATGGTGGCGCTCGGGACCGTGATCTCGGCCTTCTGGATTCTCGCGGCCAATAGCTGGATGCAGACCCCGGTCGGGTTCCGCGTCGCGGACGATGGCGTGCTGCACGTGACCGACTGGTGGCAGGTGATCTTCAACCCGTCCTTTCCCTACCGCTTCGCCCATATGGTCGCCGCGGCCTATCTCACCACCGCCTTCATCGTCGCAGGCATCGGCGCCTGGTACATCCTGCGCGAGCGCAGCGTCCCGCATGGCCGCATCATGCTCGGCATGGGGCTGAGCATGCTCGTCTGGCTTGCGCCGCTCCAGCTCGTGATCGGCGACTTGCATGGACTGAACGCACGCGAGCACCAGCCGGCCAAGATCGCGGCGGTGGAGGCCCATTGGGAAACGCAGCGGCGCGCCCCGCTCATCCTGTTCGCGCTTCCCGATCCTGCCGCCGAGAAGAACAATTACGAGATTGCGATTCCGGCTCTCGGCAGCCTCGTCCTGACCCACGAATGGGATGGCGAGATCAGAGGGTTGAAATCCTTCCCGCCCGAGGACCGGCCCAATCCGATCATCCCGTTTTTCGCCTTCCGCATCATGGTGGGCATTGGGCTGATCATGATCGCCGTGGGGCTGGTCGGCTCGGTCCTGTGGCTCAGGGGACGGCTTTATTCGAGCCGCTGGTTCCTCCGGACTCTCGTGTGGGTCTCGCCGCTTGGCTTCGTCGCCGTGCTCGCGGGCTGGTTCGTGGCGGAGGTGGGACGCCAACCCTGGACCGTCTACGGAATCCTGCGAACGGCCGACTCCGTCTCTCCCATTCCCGGGGCGAGCGTGCTCGCTTCGCTCATCCTGTTCGTCGTGGTCTACACCATCATCTTCGGCGCCGGCGTCTACTTCATCGCCAAGCTGGTGCAGCGCGGTCCGGATGAAACGCCGCCGGTACCTGAGGCGGACGAGGCGGATCTTTCCCATCGGCCGATGGCCGCGGCAGGAAACCCATGACCGGGACGGCAAGCCAGATGACGGAGTTCCTTCCGGTGATTTTGCCGCTCGTCTGGGCGGCGATCCTGGCGCTCGCGGTCTTCCTTTACGTGCTGCTCGGCGGCTACGACCTAGGCCTTGGCGCGCTCTTCCCGCTCGCGCCCTCCGACAAGGACCGCGACGCGATGATGGCATCGGTGGCGCCGTTCTGGGACGGCAACGAGACGTGGCTCGTCCTGGGCGGAGGCGGTCTGCTCGCGGCCTTTCCGCTCGCCTATTCGATCATGCTGCCCGCGCTCTATATCCCCATCATCCTGATGCTGATGGGGCTGATCTTGCGCGGCGTCGCCTTCGAGTTCCGCTTCAAGTCCGAGCGTTCCCGCTGGCTATGGGACCTGGCCTTCAGTGCGGGCTCGATGCTCGCCGCTCTGATGCAGGGCGTCATCATGGGCGCCTTCATCGAAGGCTTTGCCGTAACCGACAACAAATTCTCCGGCGGCGCCTTCGACTGGTTGACGCCGTTCACGGCGGTGACCGCGGCGGCGCTCCTCTCCGGCTATGTGTTGCTGTCAACGGGATGGCTGATCATGAAGGCCGACGAAGCCTTGCGCGAGTGGGCTTACCGCATCGCCTATACCGCGCTGATCGTGGTTGCCGCATTTATCGTCATTTTCAGCATCTGGACGCCGTTCCTCCATCCCGAGATCGCCGCGCGATGGTTCCAGCCGGCCAACATGGTCATGTTGAGCCCGGTGCCGCTCGCTACCGCGGCGGCCGTCGGCGCCTTATGGCTCGCCCTGAACCGGCGCCAGCGATACACGCCCTTCTTGCTCGGCGTTGCGATCTTCATCCTGTGCTACACGGGGCTCGCGGTCAGCCTCTTCCCCTATATCGTTCCGCCCGACATTACGATCTGGCAGGCGGCGGCCGCGCCCGACAGCCAGCTCTTTATGCTATACGGCGCGATCCCGCTCCTGCCGATCATCCTCGGTTATACCGTGTACTCTTACTACGTGCTATGGGACGCGCCCGAGCACGACGCCTATCATTGACCGTCTTATTGTCATCGCCCGGCTGCCTGCCTTCGCCGAAGCGAAGCCGTCCCTTGGTGGCGTTTTGATGCAGTAGGCGCTTCGGCTTCGCGCAGGCAGGATCGGGCGATCCAGTAACCCAGTTGCTGCTGATCAACTCCCCAGGGGCTAGTGGATTCCCGCGTTCGCGGGAATGACCGTTACGGGAGACATCACCACTTGCCGGGGAGGTCGTGCGTAGCGATGCGGCGCTTCAAGAGGCTGATCTTGCCATAGGCCTTCTCGATGCGGGACCGGGAGATGCGCCCGTTCCGCACCGCATCGGCGATGATGGCATGAAGCTTCACGCCGAGCTCGGGATCGCGCAGCGTTACGTTCGAAAACACGAGAAGATCGGTTCCGGCATTGACGGCCTTCACCACCCGCTCTTCGAGCGCATAGTCGTCCCTGACCGCGCCCATCTCCATGTCGTCGCTCACCACGACGCCTTTGAACCCGATGGAGCCCTTGTCGCGCAGCGCACTCACGGCCCGCCCCGATAACGAGGCCGGCAGCTTCGCGCCGTCGCTGAAGCGAGGGTGATAGAGGTGCCCGAGCATCACAGCATCGAGCAGCCCGTCCTTGGCGAGCGTCCGGTAAGGCTCGATCTCGATCTCCTGCCAACTCTCGGAGATGTCGGTGAACATCTTATGGCTGTCGGCGCTGCTCGAGCCATGCCCAGGGAAGTGCTTGGCCACGGTCGCGACACCGGCCTCGCGATGGGCGCGGATGAAGGCAGCGGCCAGCGTCGCGACGGCACGAGGATCGGCGCCGAAACTCCGGTTCCGCTGGACGATGACGTAATTGCTCGGGTTGAGGCTGAGATCGACGACGGGACCGAAATTGAGATTGAA